>DNDP01000037.1:0-1396 GCA_003484235.1 Verrucomicrobiales bacterium | reverse complement strand
GGCCCGTGGCAACGGCGCCAAAGTCTGGGACACGAATGGCAGGGAGTATGTGGACTTCACGATGGGATGGGGTTCGGTGCTCACCGGCCACGCCCATCCCAGAGTGGTCGAAGCGGTGGGCCGGGCCGTTGCCGAAGGCACCAATTACGCGGCGGTCAACAGCCGTTCCGTGCAGTTGGCCGGGCGGCTCCGCGAGCAGTGCCCGTGCGTGGAGAAGATCCGGTTCGTTGCGTCCGGCACCGAGGCGACGTTCATGTGCCTGCGAATTGCCCGGGCGGCGACCGGCCGGCGGAAGGTTTTGAAATTCGAGGGCGCCTACCACGGCCAGCATCCGGTCGGCGTGGCCAGCATGGTGCGCAGCGGTGAAACGGAGCTGCCGCAGTCCGATCCCCGTGGCACGGGCGCGCCATGGATCAGCGAGGACCTGCTGGTGGCGCCGTTCAACGACCTCGCCGGCACCGAGCGGATTCTCCGGCAGCATGCGTCCGAGATCGCGGGCGTGATCGTCGAGCCCATTCACCGGTGCCTGCCGCCGCGCGACGGGTTTCTCGAGGGACTGCGGCGATTGACGGCCGAGCTGAAGATCGTGCTGATCTTCGACGAGGTGGTGACCGGGTTCCGTCTGGCGCCCGGCGGCGCGCAGGAATACTACGGCGTGGTGCCGGACCTGGCCGCCTACGGCAAGGCGCTTGGCGGCGGTCTGCCGCTGGGGGCCTACGGTGGCAGAGCCGACTTGATGGAGCGGGTTTCCGAGCTGCGGATCCGGGAGCAGGACTACGTCTGGTCCGCCTCCACGACCGGCGGCAACCCCGTTTCCTGCGCCGCTGCGCTGGCCACGCTGGACGTGCTCGGCGAAGCCGGCGTCTACCAGCGGCTGCATGATCTTGGCGCCCGCCTCCGCACGCTCATGCGGCAGGCGCTGGAGGCCGCCGGCGTCCCGGGCCAGATCCTCGGGGACGGCCCGCTCGGCCAGGTGGCCTTCGCCGCACGGCCGGTTGTGGATCAACGCTCGTGGCTTGCGGCCGACCGTGCGCTCGGGCACGCCCTCATGCTCGAGCTGTTCCGCGACGGCGTTTATCTGAACCCGATGAGCACCAAACTCTACGTGTCGCTGGCCCATGACCAGTCGATCCTGGAAACCTTTGCGGACCGCTTTTTCCGGGCGCTCAAACTGGCGCACCGAACTGAGAAACGATGAAGGACATTGCTGCAACCCGCTTTGAAATGAACGGCCGCGGTTACGAGGCGCCGGCCCGCGCCGTCGCCGTCATCTGTCTGGACGGTTCCGCCGACGACTATCTCAACGCCGCGCTCGCCCGCGGGCTCGGCGCCGACCTGGTGATCGTCGGCAACGCCTTCGAATTGGCCGGCCAGCTGCAGCTCGACGCCGTGCTCT
>DNDP01000432.1:7574-8571 GCA_003484235.1 Verrucomicrobiales bacterium | reverse complement strand
GGTGTGCTCGACAAGTCCATCGATCCGAGACGGGCAAGGCCTTCTGGCAGCTCTGGCAGGAGCGGCGCTCGGAAAAGCGACGGCCCAGGCTGGGATCACTGGGTCTGGATTTTGACGGAACGTGGCGGCTGGGCGAACGGGCGCGCGTCGTTTGGAAGGCTTGGGAGATCAGGTCAATCGAAGCGGAACTTGGGAGGCCGATCGACACCAACGAACCGTTTGGCATTCTGCGGCAGTTCGTTGACCAGGCCACGCCGGATCTGGAGGCGATCGAAACCGCGCTGGAGCGTTCGCACTCGCAGTTCCCGATCCGCTACGAGGACAACGCCGGAGCGCTGCTGCCCCATCTCAGTGAATTGAAATGGCTCGCCCGCATGTTCACGTTCCGGGCTCACATCCACCTGGTCGCGGGCGAACCGGCATCGGCGTTGAAGGACATCCTGACCTCGCTACGACTGGCCGACACCATCAGGACCGAGCCGGTCCTGGTTTCCCAGCTCGTGCGCCAGGCGATGCTCAACATGGCGATGCAACCGGTCTGGGAAGGGCTGGAAGCGCGGGTCTGGACCGCCGAACAGATCGCGCATTTGCAGGCGCGACTGGCGTCCGCCGATGTCCTCGCCGGTTACCAGCTCGCGATGCGCGGCGAGCGGACCTTCGCTTTGGACCTGGCCGACATCGTGGAGCGGGAACGCAACTTTGCGACAATCGGTTCGGCGAATGCGCCCAACTACTACCCGCCTTCCGAGCAGTTGCGGGACAAATTGATCAACTACGCGCCCAGAGGCTGGTATCTGCACAACAAGGCGTTCATGGCCCGGCTTCACACCGAGGTCAGCGTGCCCGCGGCGGACCCGGTCAATCACCGGGTGTATCTGGATCGCGTGCGCGACTACGATGCCGAACTGATTGATGCGCTCAAGGACGATACAAGACTGTTCATTGCCCGACTTGTCTTGCCGGAGGTGGGCAAGGCGGCCATCCGTGCCGCGGCTGA
>DNDP01000432.1:396-7345 GCA_003484235.1 Verrucomicrobiales bacterium | reverse complement strand
CCCATCCGTGCCGCGGCTGATCAGGCAGCCATCGACCTCGCGGTCGTGGCCTGCGCGCTGGAACGCCACCGTCTCGCCGAGGGTGCGTATCCGAACCAGCTCTCCGCGCTGGCTCCCGAATATCTTGCTTCAGTTCGCCATGACCTGATCGATGGCCAGCCGCTGCGCTACCGGCGCGCCGGTGATTCGTTTGTGCTGTACTCGATCGGAGCGAACGAAACGGACGACGGTGGGCAGGTGGGTTTCAAAGAGGTCACGAAGGGGCGGGACTGGCGCCGCGAGGAGGGCGACTGGGTGTGGCAGTATCCGCGCTGAGCAAGGTCCCGGTCGGCGATTACTTGTCGAGCCAGCCGCGCAGACGCATCCAGTCCGCCAAGCGATGATGCCAGGTGGTGACCGGGAGGTAGGTCTCGCGCAGTCCGTAGCCATGGCCGCCCTGCGAATAGATGTGCAGCTCGGCCGGAACCCCGGCGTTCTTCAGCTCCTGGAACATCACAATGGCGTTCTCCACCGGCACGCCGTCGTCGTAGGTATGGGCGATGAACATCGGTGGCGCGTTTGAGGAGACCTTCACGTGATCGACCTTCTTCAGGGTCTTCCGGTCCACGGCCCCGGCGGAGTAGATGAGCCCGGTGAAGTTCGGATTCAACGGCACCCGGTCCGCGCCATCGACGGTCGGATAGGTGCGCTGTTCGAAGAGCGATGCCAGCAGGGCCGTCTCGCCACCGGCGGAGAAACCCATCAGACCAATGCGGTTGGGATCAATGTTGAACTCCATGGCACGGCTGCGCACCAGGCTCATGGCGCGCTGGGCATCCTGCACGGCGGCCCGCCAGCGAGGCTCGTTCTCCGGGTCGCGGGTTGGAACGCGGTACTTCAGCACGAATGCGGTGACGCCGATCGAGTTGAGCCACTCCGCCACCTCCGTGCCTTCCAGATCCCAGGCGAGAATATGGTGACCGCCACCGGGACAGACAATCATCGAGGTGCGGTTGGCCCGGTCGGCGGGGGCGGGATAGACCGTGAGCGTGGGGGTGCTGACGTTGCCGATCCGCATGAGGCGCCGGCCGGCAATGAGGTTGTCGGTCGGCTTCGTCATGTCCATCTCTTGAGGCAGTTCCTTGATCTCGCCCGGCGGTTTTTCTGGCCACAACGGGATGATCCGGTGGTCGGCGGCCGCCGAAGGGAATGCAAGGAGTGCCCCCAATAGGAGCAGGAGGCCTGAATTGCGGAGGTTGATCGTTCTCATGGTCATTTCAACATGAAGTCGGTCGCGTCCGTCCCTGTTTGCCTGCCGGGATCGATGGCGACGATCTTGGTGGGCGGCAATCGGGCGGGTATTGGCGTTGATGGTGCCCACCGGACCGGCATGGAGCAATCTCCGATTGTGAAATGGCCGGACTCCGAACGGCGCCCTCCACGCCGGGTGCGATCGGAAGTGGCGGTCACTGCGCGGCAGGCGGCGCTTGTTGAGCCTGGGTGGACAAGCTGTCTGTGACTACGGAAGGGCGACATTCCTGTCGGCCGCGTTGGCGCCTTGGAGTGCGCCGGCAGAGCGCAGCGGCGACGACGCTTTCGAGGAAACGCGTGTACTGCCATCGGACCGGGTGGGACTCGCGTCGGAAAGGCGGTGTCGCGCTGCGCTTGCCACCGCACTCCATGGGCCTTTGCGCCAAGCCCGCCATTGCCGTGACAGGCAGGACGGCTGTCCCACCCCGGCGCGGAGCGCGGACGGCCCGCCCACACAGACCGGCGCTCGCTGTTGAATTGATGAGGCAAAGGAATTGGGGCAGGAGAATTCCTCCCATTCCCATGCCCACATTCCTCTGCGTTGGTCCGGCTTGCCTGATTTGGCCCTTTTGCAGCGACTCCACGCCAAACCGCTTGCCTACCCGGCGGGCTTTTCCCACAGTCGCTCCGAATCATAAACGCTCACGAACATGTTCTCACACGTTGTCATTTTCTGGACCAAGCCCGAAAACCCCAAGGCGGCCGACGAATTGATCGCCGGCGCGCACAAATACCTCCTGCCCATTCCTGGCGTGATCCAGTTTCACATCGGCCGCATGGCCAAAAGCGAGCGCCCGGTGGTGGACCAGACCTACCAGGTGGCGCTGAACATCATCTTCCCTGACAAGAAAACCCAGGACGACTACCAGGTGCACCCGCTCCACGTGGAATTCGTGGAAAAGGTCTTCAAGCCGAACTGCGCCCGCGTGGTCGTCTACGACTTTGAAGGCTGAGCATGGCATTGCTGACCGCCAACGAGATCAAGTCGGCCTCCGGCCGCGTGCCCGAATGGCGTAGGCGGGGCAAGGCGATTCACCGGACTTTTGAGTTCAAGGACTTCGTTGCTGCCATGAAGTTCGTGAACAAGATCGCCCGGATCGCCGAGAAGGCGTGGCATCACCCCGACATCGACATCCGCTGGAACAAGGTGAAGCTCGTGCTCTCGACCCACAGCGAGGGCGGGCTGACGGAGAAGGACTTCGCCGTGGCGGAGAAGATCGACCAAATCGCCAACGCCTGACCACCGTCCGCTCACTCGGATGAAGACGGCCGTATTCGACACCAAACCGTACGACCGCAAGTACCTGACCGCCGCCGGGGCGGCGAAGGACGTGGAGTGGCAGTTCCACGAATTCCGGCTGTCCTCGGAGACAGTCCCGGCCGCGGCGTCTGCCAGCAGCGTCTGCGTGTTCGTCAACGACCGGGTGGATGACGAATGCATGGAAGCCCTGCACGAGCTGGGCGTCGGCCACATCGCGCTCCGCTGTGCGGGCTTCAACAACGTGTCGCTGGAGGCGGCCAGGCGGCGGGGCATGGTCGTCACCCGGGTGCCTGCCTATTCCCCCCACGCGGTGGCCGAGCACACGCTTGCCCTGCTGCTCACGCTCAACCGGCGGATTCACCGGGCCTACAACCGCGTCCGCGAGCTGAACTTCTCGCTGAACGGCCTGATCGGCTTCGACCTGTTTGGCAAGACGGTGGGCATCATCGGCACCGGCAGGATCGGCCGGATCACGGCGCAGATCTTCCGCGGGTTCGGCTGTCGGGTGCTGGCGATGGACACCCGCCCCGACAGGGCGTGGGCGGACGAGATCGGTGTGGAGTACGTGGATCTGGAGACGTTGCTGCCCCGCTGCGACATCGTCTCGCTGCATGTGCCGCTGTTTCCGGCGACGCTGCATCTGCTGAACGACCGCACCCTGGCGCTGATGAAGCGGGGCGCCTACCTGCTCAACACCAGCCGCGGCAAACTGATCGACACCACCGCGTTGATCGCCGTCCTCAAGAGCGGCCAACTTGGAGGCGTCGCGCTGGACGTCTACGAAGAGGAGGAGGGGATCTTCTTCGAGGATCTCTCGGGCGACGTGCTGCAGGATGACGAGCTCAGCCGGCTGCTCACGTTTCCCAATGTGCTCATCACCTCGCACCAGGCGTTTCTCACCCACGAGGCCCTCACCGAGATCGCACGCGTGACGGCGGAGAACCTTGTCCGCATCTCGGCCGGCCAGCCCGCACTGGACGGGACGCTGGTCAGCTGAACCTGTCGGCGCGGCAGGGCTGCCTAGCCGTTGCCGCGTCTGCGAATCAGGCGCCAGGCCAGCACTCCGGCCCCCATTCCGAGCAATCCGACCACGGACGGCTCCGGCACCGGCACGAGGGTCACACTCGAGATCCACGCGTGATTCGCCGAGATCGGCGTGGCGTAAAACGAGCTGGGGTTGTCCGTCGGCGAGTCGGGGTAGTAGGTGCCGCCCCGGTAGAGCCCGCCCCGGTCAAAGATCGCGGCGTTGAAGCTGGGTCCGTCGACCGTGAGCTTCCAGGGCCCGTCTACGGCGTAGTTGATTCCGGCGAGTTTCCAGATCCCACCGTCCTCGATGAAGATCGCACCACCGGAGTCGCCCGTGGAAAGGTGCACTTCGTTGCCGCCGGCCGACTGGTCGAAGGTAAACCGGATCAGGCTGCCGTAAGTGCCGGCGACCGTGTTTTCGCCCCAACGGAGCGCTCCGTCCGCCGCGCCCCATTGCCAGCCTTTGAGTTCGCCATCCACCCAGACTTCGGCTCCGCGCTGGGTGCCACGACCGAACAGCACCACGTCCCGGCCGGTTTCATTTCCGCCGGTGTAGAGCGGTGCAAAAGTGGAGAAAGTCTCGGCGACCTCCCAGATGTTCAGGTCGGTGCCGTTGCTGTGCACGGCGGTGGTCGTGTAGGAGGCGCCGTTGAAGCTGAAGGTCTGTCCCACCGAACCGCCAATGTGCCTTGCAGTGATGAAATGACGTGAGGACACGGGCGTTCCGAGGAAGCCGTTCCAGAGCCCCTGATACTGCCAGCCGCTGCCCGCAAGATTCCCGGCCGGCGCGGTGGTGTTGTAGGAGGGGTCCCCCGTGCTGCTGAAGATCAGCGCCCGCACGGGCGAGACCGAAGCGGTCAAGAGCGCGAGGACGACCGGGACTGTCACCAGGCGAAGACAGGGCAAAGATTGCTGTTTCATGCGTGCAGGAGGCCGTCTGCCCAAGGCGCAAATCACGCGAAGCCCTCCGGATCTTCACCGGTCGAACGTCACGCCGCCGTATCCCAGAATGGACGTGCACGGGACCCTTGCCGGGCAGGCAGGCCTGCTCCTTCATCGGCAGCCGTCCGGCAAACTTGACATAAAGCTGGTGATCGCCCGGGTCGGGACGAACCGTTCTCCGGAGACGAGGCCACCAATGCGATTTGCGTCCGGCCGTCCAGTGGGTGGCGGACCGCGACAAACCCCGGCATGAATCGTGGCGAAGAACCGGGCTTTTCCTGCGGGCGGATTTCGGCTATTGCATTGCCAGTTACCGCGCTGAACCCGACATCGAGCCCGTGAAAAACATCGTGTGCCTATCCTTTGCGGTCCTCTTGGTGGACCGGCCTTTGCCCGCCCTGGCCGAGGAGCCGGCCGGTTGTGAATGGACGCAGGTGCGCCGTCAGTTTGACACCAACGGCGACGGTCGCCTGGATGCCGCCGAACGGGAGAAGCTGCGTAAATCGCGGCCCATGGGCTTCACCTGCGACCCCGACCGCGGCATGTGGGATTGGGAGGCGCACCGGCGTCGCACGACCAGCAAGAGTCCCGCGCCCGCCCATCCACTTGCCCGGTTCGATTTGGATGGAAACGGTCGTTTGGATGCGGAGGAGCTGGCCGCTGCGCGCACCATCGTGTCGAGTCGCCTGGCGGAGCCCGAAGGAACCCCGTCAAGTTCCTCCGCGCCCGCGCGTTAAACTGGTGAACAATGACCCGCCCCGATCTGTCCTCCGCGTTGAGCATCCTGGCCCTGACGGGCGCACTGTCTCTGCGGCCCTCGGCGTTGGCGCAGTTTCACATCACCGAACTGCAGGCGGACAACGAGACGGGAATCGTCGATGAGGATGGCTACGCCCAGGACTGGATTGAACTGCGGAATCACTCCGACAGCCGGCAGAACCTCAAGGGGTGGACTCTGACCGATGATCCAGGGCATGCCGCCGGATGGGTGTTTCCCGACCACGAACTGGACGCCGGCGAGTTTCTGGTCGTCTTCGCGTCCGGCAACGACCGCGGCATGCCCGGTCGGCCGCTGCACACGAGCTTCAAGCTCAAGGCCGGCGGTGACTACCTGGCGCTGCTACGGCCGGACGGGACGGTGGCGGAACGCTTCGCACCCCGGTTTCCGTCGCAACGGGAAGACGGTTCGTATGGCAGGCCTGCCGACGGCGATGGATTCGCGTTCCTCGCGTTTCCCACGCCCGGACGCGCGAATGCCGAGACTTTGACCGGCCGACTGACGACACTGAAGTTCTCGATTCCACACGGCCTGTTCGATGAGGCCTTTACCCTCCACGTCACCTCCGCCGAGCCGGACGTCACCCTGCGCTTCACCACCAATGGCAGCGAGCCCGACGAACGCAGCGCCATCATGCGGAATCCGTTGACCATCGAACGCACCACCGCGCTGCGCGTGCGGGGCTACCGTCAGGGTCACACGCCAACGCCGGTCGTGACCGCGAGCTACATCTTCCCGCGTGATCAGGTCGACCTGGCAGCTGACGGCCTGCCGCCCGGGGGGTATCCCTTCAAATGGGGTGCGGGAAACGCCAACTACGGCCTGGATGAAAACATCACGCGCGATCCGGAGCTGCGGGAAAAGTTCGTGCAGGCGCTTCAAGCATTGCCGAGCTATTCGATCGTCGCCGACATCGACGACCTGTTCAGTGACGAGCGCGGCATCTACGCGCACGCCGGCTGGCACGGTCGCCGGGCGGAACGCCGCATTTCGCTCGAACTGCTGCCCATGGCCGGCCGCGAGGAGGGCTTTCAGATCGAAGCCGGCCTGCGGATGCGGGGCGGATCGAGCCGGGCTCCGCGCTACCAGAAGCACGGGTTCCGGCTGTTCTTCCGCGGCCAGTATGGCGCCGGGAAGCTGCGGTACGACCTGTTTCACGGCGAAGGTGCGACCGAGTTCGACCATTTCGACCTCCGCTGCACCCAGCAGTATTCCTGGCATCACGGTTACTCGCCAAACGCGCTTTATGTGCGCGACCAGTTTGCCCGGGACACCCAGCTCGCCATGGGCCACCAGAGCGCCCGCGGCAACTTCGTCCACCTTTACATCAACGGCATGTACTGGGGCATGTTCAACCCATGCGAACGGCCGGAGGCGGATTTCGGGGCGACCTATTTTGGCGGCGATGCTGATGACTACGACGTGATGAAGGTGCGCGGCGGCTACTCCGAGGATGACGGCGACCGGCGGCGCGGTCTGGTGCCGACCGATGGCGAGGAGGAGAACTGGAAAAGGCTTTACGAACTCACGCTCGGCGACATGGGCAATCCGACCAACTACTGCCGCGTGCTCGGTCTGAAGCCCGATGGTACGCCCGACCCGCTGGGGCGCCGCCTGGTCGATCCGGTCAACCTGATCGACTACATGCTCGT
>DNDP01000432.1:0-168 GCA_003484235.1 Verrucomicrobiales bacterium | reverse complement strand
ACCTGATCGACTACATGCTCGTCATCTTTTACGTCGGCCACCTGGACGCGCCGATCACCTGGTTTGGCGCCAACCGCGGGGCCAACAACTGGTATGGCTTGATGAACCGCGAGCGCAGCGAAGGCTTCCGGTTCATCATCTGGGACGCCGAGCAGGCGCTCCTGCGGA
>DNDP01000008.1:3846-3988 GCA_003484235.1 Verrucomicrobiales bacterium | reverse complement strand
TCGGGCAGCCGGGGCTTGCGTTCGGTCTTCGCCCGTGGCAACGGCACCACGACCGGTTCGGGAGCAACGGGTTCCTCGATCTTCGGCGCGACTTCCTCCCCGGCCAACGCGAGCAGCAGTTGCAGTTGATCGGGCGAGAGCT
>DNDP01000008.1:3341-3545 GCA_003484235.1 Verrucomicrobiales bacterium | reverse complement strand
GTCGCGCCGCCACCAGCTCCCGCTCCAGTTCGCTGACCTGGGTTTGGAGTTGCGCTTCGCGCGGCGTCATGGATTGCGAAGTCTGACGCGTGCGCGCGTGAGTCGTTCAAAACTTCACCTCACTATTTTGTGCAGCCGTCTATTCCGGGCGTTCATACCACGGCCGGAGTTGCGCGCCGCGCAGATCCACCCCGTCGGTGAGCA
>DNDP01000008.1:0-3259 GCA_003484235.1 Verrucomicrobiales bacterium | reverse complement strand
AAGTCCACGGGCAGCACGTGGTCCAGGCACGCGGCGGCGCGGCTGGGTTCCCAGTGATAAAGCACTTCGCCGCCGGGCCGGTGGGCCGTCCAGAAGTAGCCCTGTTTGGTTTTGCCGTGGCCCGGCGCCAGGTAACGCACCGGCGTTTTCGTCTGAAGCAGAACATTTCCGGTTCCACGTGACGCGGCCAACTGAAGGTGCCTTGCTCCAGTCGTTTGAGGCAGGCAACACACTGCCACTTGATTCCACGTCATTCATATACAGGACATTGTGATCTGGCGCGCATCCTCACGCGGCGTTTTTCTTCCCAGCTTTGCATCGCGAACCCGGTCGGCAACCTCCTGACGCTTCAGATCGTGATGCTCGATCATCCACGGCACACCCGGAGCGATCTGGCGGGCGGGCAATCGACCCTGGTTTACCATTGTTCGAACCACCGCCACACTCACCGCCAGTTGTCCCGCCGCTTCCTCCATCGTCAGCCACGGACGCTCTGTGCCCGCCGAAAACACCGGGATGTCGTGTTGATTGCGGAAGGACCTGACCCGCGTCTCGCTCCAGCTGTTTCCCGGACCAGTTCGCGATCCGATGCGATTCAGTATTTTCGCGATGTATCGGTCGGGCCAGCCTCGGGCAAGTTCCTGTATCAACTCCACCGCTTCTTTGTTGGCCGCATGTTTGTTCCGACCGCATCGGTTCTTCATCACGTGCAACCGGGTATGTACCCCGCCGGCCCAATGAATGATCAGTTCGATCCTTCCAGCCGGATCGTCGGTGCCAACCACGATCTCCCGAATGACCTTTCTGAGGATCCGTTTCTTCAACTCCAGCGGCGCGTTGGGAGCCTCCCACAGCTCGCGCAGATTGGTGCCCAGCGAAAAAATCTTCTCACGCTGTTCTTGGCTCAACGGTGCCGGCTCAATGGCGGCATGCTTCAACCTCGACTCCGCTTCAACGGCGTTGGCCATGGCACGGTTCCATCGTGCTTCGAGTTCGGCCGCCACGAGGCGGTTGGCCGGGTCCACCGCATCGTACTGCCGCCACGCGCGATCGACTTCGTAGCGCGCCTTCTCCAGGGCAATATCGAGCATCTTCCGCTTGTGGTCCGTCTCCCTTCGTTCCATTGCCAGGGCTTGAATCGACGCTTCCACTCCAAGGGGTTCACAGGCCTTCAAGACCTCGGCCTCGATCGCCTGGTCCACCCGGAACGCGGCAAAGCTCTGACAGATGGGTCTGCCTTGCTCCCGACAACCGGACATGCACTGGTAGCGGCCGTTGCGACCCGGCCCACCTCGATAGGCCACCGACAGCTTGAGCCCGCACTTCGCGCAACGAAGCAGACCGGAAAGCATCGCGGTTCCCGCTCGGGGCGCTCCCACGTGAACCTCACGTGTTTTGGTGCTGTTGGCTTTAAGCAGTTCCAGGTTCTTCATGTAGCGCTCCCAGGTAATGTATCCTTCGTGGTGATCCTTGATCAACACCTCCCACTGTTCCATGGGCACCCGACGCCCGGGCGATTTATGCGAGCGGTCCCCGACCACGGTTGTTTGCACCCGGCTCCTGCCATGGGCGAAGGCACCGGCATACGTCGGGTTTTTCACGATGCGTAGCAACTGTTGGTAGTCGGGCAGGCGCCATTGGATGGTGGTCACACCCTGATGGCGCCGCCGCCGTGGAAAGGTGATCTGTTCCTCGTGATACCAAAGCAGCACCTGCCGCAGGGTTCCCAGCGCCTCAAATCGCTGGAACAACGTTGCGATCGCCTCCCGGATCTGGCGATCCGGGGTCAGTTCAATGCCGTCGGCTTCGCTTCGATCAAAGCCGATCGGCACCAGGGTCAACACGGCGCCACGTTGCACCTTCTGCCGATACGCTTCCTGCGCCCGCTGCCGGAGTACTCCGATTTCGAACTCGCTCATGGTTCCCTTCAGCCCCAGGAGCATCCGGTCGTTCAGCAGCCGGGGATCATACACGCCTTCGGCGTCCACGACGAGCGTCTCGGTGAGAACGCACAGATCGATCAAGTGATGCCAGTCGCGGTTGTTCCTGGCCAGCCGGGAGGCCTCCAGAGCAAACACGGCTCCCGCCTCGCCCTTGCACACCGCGGCCAGCAGCCTGGCAAATCCCGGCCGCTCATGGCTGCCCGTGCCCGAGATGCCAAGATCCTCGTCGATCACGATCACGGAGTTGAAACCCAACTCCCTGGCCCGACCCTCGAGACCGTACTGGCGGCGGGCGCTTTCAGTGTTGGTTCGGACCTGTTGCAACGTCGATTGCCGAATGTAGACGAACGCCGAGCGGCTCCTGTGACGTTCATCGATCTTGTCGTCATGGCTCCCTCCTGGCTCGGTCTGGGGAAGACTGGCGACTGTCTCCATCAGTTCCCGAATCAGTGCGATGCATTCGGGTCTTCTTTCGTCCGGGATGCGCCCGTCGATCTCGGGCTTTTCGAAGGGTAGTGTTGCCTGTGTCGGCGGCGACTTTGACGTCGCAAGCATGGAAAGGTGAGGAAGTGCGTTCATCACGCGCACTACAAATCTCCATTCCCGTCCGTTCAAGCAGTTCAACCATGTCCAGCAACGAGGCCACCTGGATGAAGGGCCGGGATGCGGTGCGAACAGCACCGCAAACCGCTTGATCGAACATCCAGGCCGGGATCCCCCGTCGACTTCCATCTGACAGACGCGCCACCAGCATGTCAGACCGCGAGCCGACAATCTCCAACGATCCATCGTTCCCGCCGTAAAGTGGGTGATATGGGTAGAGTAGTTTGGCAAAACCCGAAAACCGGGCAGTGTGAGACAAGTCTTTTCGTGCAGACCCACAAGCCCGTGCCGTCGAAGAGCAGGATCTTGAGCCGCGTGCGCCGGCGGTTGGTGAAGACAAAGAGCGCGCCCGTGCGCGGATCTTCGCCGAGCGTCTCGGTGACGAGCGCGTGCAGGCCGTTGAAGCTCTTGCGCAAGTCGCACGGCGCCACCGCC
The DNA here is from genome assembly GCA_003484235.1 of Verrucomicrobiales bacterium. GTDB lineage: Bacteria > Verrucomicrobiota > Verrucomicrobiia > Limisphaerales > RI-55 > RI-55. The sequence goes on along the minus strand of DNDP01000008.1, from coordinate 278 downwards.
AGGAACACTTTCAGCGCGCCGGTAAAACTCAGCATCGCCCCTCCAACGCCCGGACCAGCGCGACGACCAACGGCACCTGCCCTTCGGCCCGCAACTCCGCGCGCACGCCGCCGGGCAACTGCACCACCAACGGCGCCCCCTTGGCGGCCGGCGCCACCACCGCTTCGACCAGTTGCAACCCGCGCGCACCCGGGCGGCGCACCGCCGGTGGCGGGGAAGCCTTCCGGTGCCGGTGCTTCTGCACCCACTGGGCGAAGGTCGAGTAATTGATCCCGGCC
>DNDP01000100.1:9414-11877 GCA_003484235.1 Verrucomicrobiales bacterium | reverse complement strand
TCAACCAGATCGACGACGTCATCGCCCAGATCCGGAAGAATCCGGACAGCCGGCGGCTCATCGTCAGCGCCTGGAACGTGGGCGAGCTCGACAAGATGGCTTTGATGCCCTGCCACGCGCTGTTCCAGTTCTATGTGGCGGAGGGCCGGCTGAGCTGCCAGCTGTATCAGCGCAGCGCGGATCTGTTCATCGGCGTGCCCTTCAACATCGCCAGCTATGCGCTGCTCACAATGATGGTGGCCCAGGTCTGCGAGCTCGAACCAGGCGAGTTCGTGCACACCTTCGGCGACCTGCACCTCTATTCCAACCACCTCGAGCAGGCGCAGCTGCAGTTGACCCGCCAGCCCCGGCCGCTGCCGGTCATGAAGATCAATCCGGCGGTTAGGAGCATCCACGATTTCAAGTTCGAGGACTTCGAGCTGACGGGCTACGACCCGCATCCGCACATCAAGGCGCCGGTGGCGGTGTAGGACCCGCACAAAAGAGGACTGTGAACCACGAGGTTGCAGATTTCACCTTTTGATCCATCGTCCCTGCCGTAGTGTGGCGGCAGACTGCACGGCAATTCCGGCGAAACTCGCCGCCATGACGGCTGCGCGGCCGGAACCAGACGAACCCCAGCACCATCCCATGACATTCTCCACGCACACCTTTGTCCCATCTCGCCGGTTGACCGGCCTTCTCGCCTCCCTGTTGCTGCTGGCGGCAGGTTGGCAGGCCTGGTCCCAGCCGCAGCTGATCTCCGCCGTGCCGGCCAGTGGCGCAACCGGAGTTCCGCTGACCACCGCGATCGTATTCACGTTCGACACGCCGATGGAGCCCGCACTGGCAATTCATGCCACGGACACCACGCCCTTCGCGGGTGGCTCCATCCTGTGGAGCGCCAACATTGCCCCAGGCAACTTTCAGAACTCGTGGAACGCGTCGCTGACGGTGCTGACCTGCACCTACGTTGGAAACCTGCCAGCGGGCGCCAACGTGGTCTGGAAGATCAATCCGGCCAATGCTCTCATCAAACTGGGGGCCGAGGAGGACCAGTTTCCGGCGGTGCCGGCTTCGGGCAGTTTCACCACGGCCGGTGCAAGCTGCGATCCCGACGGCATCCCCGACAGCTTCGGTTCCATCTTTGTCGCGAAGGGGCTCGCCTACCTCCAGAACAGCGCGGCCAGCCCCGTGTTGAAACCCGACGAGAAGCCGGGATTCGTGGCGCTGGTGATGTCGCCGGATGTCAACGCGGTGACCTCGGCGAACCTGCTGCGTCCCGGCAGCGTGACGACACCGCTGCAGAACGTATTTGGGCAGTTCCTTCATGCGGAGGAGTTCGACACCCAGCTGCTGCTCGATCAGGCTTATCCGCCCGGCTCCTACACCATGAACCTGAACCGGCAGACGCCGCCGAACACGTCGCTGCCGATGACCATGCCGGCCAACTCGGCCTACCCGCCCACGCCGCAGATCGGCAACTACGCGGCGGCCCAGACGATCAATCCCGCACTGGCCTTCACGCTGACGTTCGGGGCGTTCGTCGGCGGCACCGCGAGCGACTTCATCTCACTGGAGATTCTCGATGACCAGGGTCGGGAGGTGCTCTCGGCGCCCGATCTCTGCATCCCGCTGGCGCTGCCGGTCAACGCCACCTCGTTTCAGATCCCGGCAAACACGTTGCAGGTGGGCAGGATCTACTCCGGCCGCCTGACCTTCACCAAATCGTTCTACTCGAGCACCACCAGCCCGGCGAACTTCAGCTCGGTGGGCGCCCTCACCAAGGCGACCGCGTTCACCCTGGCGACGACCGGCGGCGGAGTGGTGCCCCAGCCGCAGATCGTTTCGCCGCAGCTGCTGCCCGGCGGACCGTTCATCTTCACGGTGAACAGTCTGACGCCGGCCACGACCTACCGCGCCGAAGTCAGCACCACGTTGGCGCCCGGCAGCTGGACCACCGTCAAAACGATCAACATCCCGACCGGCTCGACCGACTCGGTGATCGACAACAACGCCACCGGCACTGGGCAGCGGTACTATCGCGTGATCAAGCCCTGAGGTTTGGCCGTCGAAACGAAAAAGCCCGAACCGGCTTTCCGGTTCGGGCTTGGGAGTCTTCAGAGTCGGCGCTCAACCCTTCACGTCGTAACAGTAGAGGATCTCCTGGTCGCGCAGGTAGAGCTTCCCGTTGATCACCACCGGGTGCGTCCAGATGCGGCCCTGCGGACTGCGCTTGGTGGTCTGGGGATCGAGGGTGAAACGGCCGTGTTCCTTCCAGCCCTTGGGCGAAGCCTCGGCGAGCACCACGGTGCCGCGACCCTCATCCACGCAGTAGAGCATGCCGTCCGCGTAGTGGACCGCGCCCTTGCCGAGATCCTTGTTCGCCCAGACTTCCTCGCCGGTCTTCCAGTCTTGGCAGACCCAGCCCGGCCCGTCGGAGTAACCATAGAGGTAATCGCCCACCTTGATCACGCCGCCGTG
>DNDP01000100.1:0-9161 GCA_003484235.1 Verrucomicrobiales bacterium | reverse complement strand
AGCTGCACGAGCTTGCTGCCCACGCCGTAGCCGGTGGTGATGTACACCTGGCCGTCGGCGTAAATCGGGGTGGGAATCACGGCGGTGCGCCCGGGCCAGTCGGACTGCCAGAGCACCTTGCCGTTGGCGGCGTCCACACCGAAGAGCCGCTTCTCCACCAGCTGCACGTACTGCCGCTTGCCGCCGTGTTCGATCACGATTGGCGAGGAGTAATGGGCCGGGTCGGAAAGATCGCTGCTCTGCCATTTGACCTTGCCGGTCGACTTGTCGAGCGCAGCCAGCGTTCCCTTGGAGCCTCCCGGGGTGCAGATGACCCGGTCGCCATCGACGAGCACCGATTCGGTATAGCCCCAGTTCGGCAGGCTCCCGCCCAGGTCCTTGGTCATGGAGACGGACCAGACCTGCCTGCCATCCGTCACGTTTGCGCAGATCAGATCGCCCTGCCCGCCCATCGCGTAGACGCGGTCGCCATCGACGGTGGGGGTGGTGCGGGGACCGTCGCCCCAACGGTTCTCGTAGCGGGCGCCCACCTTCGTGGCCCACAGTTCCTTGCCGGTGTTGGCATCCACGGCGATCAGAAACTCCGTGTTGTCGCGCAGGCCCATCGTAAACAGCCTGCCATCGACGATTGAATAGCCGGAGTAGCCGAGCCCCACATCCGTGTTCAGCCAGACACGCTTGGGTCCTCCGTCCGGCCAGCTCTTGAGGAGCCCCTTGTCCGGCGAATGATCGGAGCGATTGGCGCCACGCCATTGTGCCCAGTCGGCGGCGTTGGAGTTGAGGGCGAGCAGGCCGCCGAGGGCGGCCGCGAAGGCGAAGGAGCGGGTGCGATGTTTCATGGTGAGCGGACGGGAAATTACGTGTTCAAGGACGTTCCGGATCACTTTCCGGTTACGGGACTGACAAACGGCTCGGGCTGAAGTTCAATCTCCGGCAGTTTCATCGAGGGCGTGCCGCCTTTCTTGGCGTCAAGGTTCGCCAGGAGATCCGCTTCCGTGACGCGGGATTCGACGCCGTTGGTCGGGACTTCGATCTTGGCGGCCCAGAGGATCGCATTGAGGACCGTCTTGCGGAAATCATCGTCGCCCCAGTTGCGATGATGATGCGAACCGGTCCAGCCGAAGCCCCGTCCGCCATTGGGCCGCTCGTAAGCCCACGCGACGTGCTGGGGCTCGCGGTTCTTCACCGCCTCGCGCACGGCGGGATTGCCCGAGTGCGGGCCATCACCGCGGTTCATGGTGCTCTCCGGTGCAACCGCCGTCAGGATCGGCGTCACGCCCTGCATCCCCTCACGGAAGCGCATGTGGAAATACCACTCGTCCTTGATCGCAAACGGCTTCACTCCGCGCGTGATGGGATGATCCGGCAGTTTGGCGAAGTGCGCCGTCCAATGCGGGTTCACCGACCAGTGGGTCTCGAAGTAGCCGCCGATCCAGTCGAGAAACTCCGGCCCACCCTTGTCCTTTGGCACTTCCACGGCGTAGTGCAGGCATACCAGTCCAACCCCCTGATCCATGTACTTGCCGAGGGTCTTGAGATTGTCGCCGCGTACCGCCGGGTGACCGCCACCGCCGTCGCAATACATCACGATCGCCGCCGCGCCGTCGAAGACCGAGGCATCGGCGGGGAAGCCGTTGGAGACGACGACGGTCTGGAGGTTCGGGACGTTGGCCAGGCACTTCGCGAGCAACAGCGAACCGGCACGATGCTCGTGGTCGCCCGGCGCATGACTCGGCGTGCCGGCGACGAAGACGATCTTTTTGTCGGCGGCAGTTGCTGGCAGGGCCAGCAACAATCCACCGCCAAGGGCAATTGCGAAAAGTGTCTGGAAGGGAGCTTTCATGGCGTGGAGCATGAAGCTCAGACGGGTTTAGTGGCCAGCCGATTCAGACTGCGGAGAGAGGAAAGGCGGCATTTCTGCCGCCCCGTTCAAAACTGGGAAACTGGTCGGGCGACAGAATTATCGCCTCTCCATCCCTACTTGATCGGCCGGATGCGGATGTCCTTGAACTGGACCGTCATCACCGGGCCGGTGTGGATCTGCAACGCCAGCACGCCGGACTTGCGGCTCTTCGCCGCGTGCTCGTCGATCACGCTGACCGTCACCCGACCGTTGATGATGTGTGTGAGCTGGTTGCCGTTGGCGATGATCGTGTAGTCATTCCATTCCTCGTTCCTGATCGCGGCCTGGATGTCCTTCGATTCGCCCACCGAGCCGATGACCTCGACCTTGTGCTTGTTGGCGTCGGCGGGATCGGCCACCAGCTTGGTCACCTGCCCGCGCTGGGCGAGGATGCCGCGGCCGCGTTCCTCGTAGAGGATGCCGGAGTAGGTCGTGCCCGCCTCGAAATCGCCCTGGTAACCGCCAATGATCGGTCCAAACTCGCCCTCGCTCAGCACCTGGCTACGGTACTGAATGCCCGAATTGCCGCCCACAATCCTATATTTGAGCCGCAGTTCAAAATCATCGACCGAGTCGTTCGTATAAACGAGGAAGGTGTTGTGCTTGAGCTTGGTCTCGGCCGTTTCGCCGGTCTTGCCGGTGATGGCGCCGTCCTGCACGGACCAGAGCTTTGGGTTGCCGGTCCAGCCGGTGAGGTCTTTGCCGTTGAACAGGCTCTTGAAGCCGGGCTCAGCGCCTCCGTGATGATCCGCCACGGCGGCGGGAACGAGGGCGACGGAGAGCAGCGAAGAAAGCGCGACAGCGCGCAGGCGATTGGGGAATTGCATGGGGAACAGACGAACCGGGTACGGCGGATATTTCAATTCTATTTTCCGCGGAGCGGCGGTGGCATGCCCTGCCTCCTGTTCAGGAGAATTTCATGGTCACCGGCCCGCGAAGCGATACACCGAAGAGACAATTTCCAGGTGCGTCGCGGTTGTGGCAGCCGAGCATCCAACTCTGCACTCGCCTCCCGGAATACTCCGGAAAAGCTGATTGCAGGACAAACTCCCTTTCCTTGCCCGATTTCCCCGGACGAAATCAAACACCCAGGCCCGCTGTTCCATACGGACAGGATCCGAAACCGCGACCGAACGCGGGAGGTAAAGTTTGCCATGAGAGAACCGCGTCAAGCCGGGTCTCCGGAAGAGCGCCTGCCGTCCTCGTTACGCCGGCGTGGTGGGATATCCGGGATCCCGATGTCGGCGTGGCTCATGTCTCTCAGACCACGATTCCAACAATGTGGTCGAACAGAGAAGTCCCGGCAAAAACTGATTCCGTCACCTATTTGCGGTATTTGAGACTTCGGATATCCTGAGGCTGCAATCATCGACAACCGAGGATTCAGTCGCTCTTTAGGGGCTAAATTCGCCGTTTCCTGCCGGCTTGACCGTCTCGACTCGGCCCTCTGTTGGCAAACTTGTTCAAATTTTCAAACCAGCTCGAACCGACTGTTCAGCGCTCAAACAGACTGAAGCCCTTGAGCTCAACCAGAAAACCAATATGCAAAACAACCCCCGCACTGCCTTGAACGTTGCCATCGCCATAGCGGCGATGACTGCCGCGCCGGGACGCGCCGTGCTGTTCGATAACGGCACGTTCGAAAACTCGAACTTTTCACCCGCGGACGGTCGCGGGTGGGAGGGAGAAGGCGTTTCCATAGAGGATTGGGCGAATGGCGCACCGGGAACCGGTGGAACTCAGGGGTATGCCGGCGTGGGCGACAACCTGTTGGGAATGGTTTTCCGTGCCTTCTCGGAGAGCACGGGCGGCTTTTACCAGGACGTAAGGGTGGCGAGCGGCAGCCAGTATGATTTCCACATCCAATCGCATACTGCGGTGAATTTTTACAATCAGGTTGCGGTGGGTGGGGCCGGCACCGTCTCGATTGTGTTTGCGTGGTATGATGGCGACCCAGATGCCGGAGGCGCGATGATCGGCGAGATCGAGAACGACATCACTTCTTCGCTGACCAACGGCGGGAGTGATGGAGAGACCCCGGCTGGGCCGACGCGGTCCGACCGTTGGCAGGACTGGGATTACTCGATCACCGCGCCGGCCGGCGCTGCCTACCTTAGAACCTCCATTCTTTGGACCGCCAGCGCCAATGTTACCGGCGGCGACGAAGTGATCCGGTGGGACAATGCGGAGCTTACAACCCCACTTGACCCATTGAATGAGTCCCAGGCTCAAGATGATGTGCTCGAATTGTCGTTTCCCACCCAGGCGACCGTTTTCCACTCCGTCGAGTTCGCCCCAGAACTTTCCATACCGGTAAGCTGGTCTCCTGCCGGCCTGCCACCGTTGGCCGGGGACAACACCACGCGGAGTGTCCGGGTGGTGCCAGATGCCGGACAAAAATTCTTCCGAATCAAGAATGAAAAATAGACTGAACGAATCACTCCACGCTTCTCCTGAACCGTGCAAACCAACCCGTAGTCCGATCATGGCCTCATTTAATCGAAAGCTTGCCGCTGGCGGGATAGCCATCGCCTCCCTGATTGGTTCCGTCAGTTTGGCAACCGCCACCGATCTTTTCTTTGACGACGGCAGCAACATGTCTCTGGACAGTTCGGGAGGTATGGGTTCGACGGAACTGTTCCAGTTCGGTTTCGGTCAGGGTACCTGGGGGCGAGAAATCATTGCCCCGAGCGGAAATACCATGGCGTTGCTGGTCGCAACGGACAACGCCGATACCGGCGGACACGGCTTGTCTGCCCACGTTGATTATCCCTTCACCAACCCGTCTCACGGCCCGCTGGTCGCGGGCAACGTATTGCGACTGTCCGCCTGGATTGCGTCCGACGCAGCCGCCCCGGTGAATCGTCAGGACTGGCAGTTCGCGATCCTGAAATTCGAGTTCCACGAACAAGACTTGGGGAGTGCGGTGATCTTTGATACCGATCAGGACCGCACCCCACCGCTGGTAACCCGCTATGACAATCAGCTCAGCACCACGCAGTGGAAACAGTTTGTGCTTGAGTATGAATACAATCCTAGCGACTTCAGCACAGCCTCGCTGCAGGAGGTGCGTGGTGTCGTCATTCAGGGCGACTTTGAAGGCAGGACCTTCAACGGCAACGTCGTGGTAGACAACATCCGTGTGGAGATCTTCGACGATGCCGCTGCGGCGGCTGCAAGTCCGGTGAATTCGACCAATCCCGGTCCGCTGCCGGTGGCGTTTGTGTTCAACGATGTCACCATTGATCCGAATCTGGTTCCTGCGACCGTGGTCAGCTGGGACGGGCAGACCGGGGTGCGTTACCGGTTTGAATACTCCGACGACGGAGGATCAACATGGGCGGACACCGGAGTCCGGTCGCTCACCGGGACCGGTGACCGAATGCAGGTGACCGACCCCGCCGGACCGGTGTCGGGCCGGAGCTACCGTATCGTGACACCGGATCCGGTCCCGCGCAGCCCGGCACCGTGACGCCGCTGTCTGGCGGCTGGAGCACCATGCGCTCGTCCTGCCGATGGCGCTCTGCAGGTGGGGCAAGTAGTCCGGGCGTCAATTGCAGACGCCTCCGGTGGCCAGAACCGCTTTCGCACCCCTCGCGTTCGCTGAAGGGACGTTTTCGAACGGGCTCGTGAATCCGGCGTCTTTCTCGCGCATTCCGCCTGCATCCGTTTTGGTTAACGGCTGACGGAGCTGGCTTCTTGACGGCCAATGTTTTCGACGACGGTGCGGAGTAGATTGTTGTCGGCGGGGATCCTCACAAAACGGGAATTGTCTTCCTTTGGACCGCAGCCGACAGCCTGGCTGATGGAAAACAACCTGCTCGGTTCATCGCTGGTGTGGTGGCGGGTGTGTTCACTCAAAATCATCTGGCCCCGGCACCGATCACTGTTTGCAACCAGCGTTTCTGTCAAAAGGGGTGCAATCTGAGTGACCACCCATTCCGCAGTTTTGGCCGGGGTCCGCGCAGGGGAGCATGACAGAATGCGGGAAGCCGCCCCACGCCGGCGCCGGGTCGCCTGCAAGGATACGCACCCTTGGGGATGTTTGATGGCCCGCCGACGAGGAGCAGCCTACCGGTTCTTTCCGAACGCCTGCTTGAGGAAGGCAAGCCCCTTGGTCGCGATCTCGTTGCGGGTCGGCTCCATCTTGCGCCAGATGGCGGCGGCGCGGGCGATGACCTTCACGTCGGTCGTGAATGACTCGATTACGATGTCGCCCTTGTACTTGATCGACTTCAACGCCTTCACGATTGGCACCCAGTCGATGTGATCGTTGCCGGGCGTGCCGCGGTCGCTGCCGCAGGCGTGGAAGTGACCGAGGTGTTTGCCGGCCTTCTTGATGGCGGCGGCCTGGTTCTTCTCCTCGATGTTCATGTGGAACGTGTCGAGGTGCAGCTTCACGTTCTTCGCCTTGACGGCCCTGAGGAGCCTGACGCCCTGGTCGCAGGTGTTGAGGAAGTCGGTCTCGAACCGGTTCAACGGCTCGACACAGATCTCGACACCCCTCTTCTCCGCGTACTTGGCGAGCGCCTTCAGGTTCTTCACGACCAGCGCGAATTCCTTCTTCTGCTGCTTCGGCTCCACGGCGTCCGCCTTGCCGACGACGGAATAGACCGGGCCGATCACGCGCGGGCAGCCCATCTTGGCCGCCTGGTCGATGATCGCCTTCACATAAGTGACGCCGGTCTTCTGATCGGCGGCGCTGCCGCGCAGGTCGCGACCCGGGCCCATGCAGGCGCACACCGAGCCGATGGCGATGCCGGCCTTGTCGGCGGCGGCCTTCACCTTGACGGGATCAATGTGCGACGGGTCTTCGATCGGTATCTCGACCGTCTGAAAGCCCCACTTCTTGTAGGTCTTGAAGAGCTTGGTGCTGGCGGTGGTGAAGGGTGAAACCTGGAGGAATGAATTGATGCCAAATCTCATAATGGTGGGGCCGACGCTAGGCAAACGCACCTGACGGGTCAAAGGATAAAACGGTCTGCGCGCGGTCGCCGGTGAACCGGGACGAGACCGAGTTGAGCGCCGCCAGCAGGATCAGGCAAAGCGGCTGTGAAACGGCCCAACCCGGTCAGGCATCCACGGGCGGATCCGCGCCGGGGAGGGGCGGCGGTCCGCCACTGTCGGCAGCCACCAGATCGAACACCTTGCGGAACTCGTCGAGTCCGGTGGCGGGAACGATGATGCTGTCGCGGCGTCCTCCGACATCCTCGGTGATGCGGAGGAAGCGACCGCGCGGATTCTCCTTCAGGGTGAACTGAAAGGTCTTCCGCTCGATCTGTATCTTCTCCGAGCGCAGCACGGTTTCATTGGAAGGGGGCCGGCGTTGTTCTTCTCCCCGTGAGCCGAAATTGCGATGTCTTCCCATCATGGCCATGTCTCCCGTTGCCCCGACCCGCGGGGTCTGGTTCTCATGGCACCTTTGTTCAGGCCCCGCGAATGTCAACTCCGGAATTTCGCGCCGAACCGGTTCTGCGGGCTCAATCCGGTCACCTGCCAGAGGTACACCATGATGCCGGCCAGCGCGAGGTAATCGAGGAACTGGGTGACGCCGCTCCAGGCCGAGAACTGCCGGGCCGCCTGTTGCGAGAGCTGCGGCGTGCTTTGCCGGTGGAAGCGCGTGGTGTGCAGGGCACCCAGTTTGGGTTGGAGCCAGAAGCTCCCGAGCAGCGTCATGCAAAGCAGCCCCGCGAGGAGAAAAAGGTGGAAGCGCGAGAGCGGCCGGCCGAGATAGACGCACTCGGCCACCAGGTGCAGAAGCGCAATGCCCGCGCACCAGAGGTGGAGCTCGAAGTGTTTCTCCAGCGCAAACTGGGCGATCCAACCGCTGTACTTCCAGCCAAGGACACCGAGGATTTCCGGATTGGAAAAGAGGGGGGCGACCAGAAAGTTGTAGAACACCGCCGCGCCGAACCACACCGCGGCGTTCATGACGCCCACAATCCGGAGAAAGCCAATCACGCGGCAAAACCTATTCGCAAGCGCCCCGCCGTGCCAACTGGGAAATCAGGAGCTCTCCGGTGGAGCAACAAACTTTCCCCGGTTCAGCAGCGCATAAGCGAGAAGAGCCAGGCCCACCATGGTCCCGGACGGAAAGTTTACCAACCAGATCAAGCCAAGGAAGATCATCACGTAGTACAGCCAGGGCGGCCGATAGCCGGCGGCATCAGTGCAGAATCCCAGAATCATGATCCCCAGAAAACCCGGGATCACCACCACCCCATACAGCAGAAGTAACGCAATGGTCAGAGCTCTTGCCGATTCAACGGCCATGCTTTCACCCGGAAACAGGTGAGTCGCGAGCGCCAGGAGCGGCCAGATGAAAGATGGGATCGGCAAGCTCAGACAGGCGAGCCCCACTCCCAGGGTAATTTTGGTGCTACGGCCGACCGGCCTGGTTCGAATGAGAGTTGATTGCGGCGGACGACGCAGCGCCTTCGGCGAGCGAAGCCAGCGCCAGCCGTGCAGCGATGCATCCACGGCTTCCAGCAGGCCGCCGCCGATGGCTGGACCAGCGAACAGGCACATTACCAAGAGAGGGCCGTCAGCCAACTCCAACCGCAGCACCCAGCGAACAGTGATCCAGATCAGCGCGCCACCGATCAGCAGGCTGAGGCTCCAAAAGAGCACAAAGACCGACCCTGCAAGCGTACCGGCCGCAAGGATGGAGCGGACGGAAAACTGTCTGGTTCGGCGTCGAACTGAGGCTGGATCGGGGTCCCTCAACTGGAAACACTGCCTACGGTTTCTGCAATGGCGGTGGAGCGGCCCGAGTTGCAATCTCCTCTGCGGCCAGCAACGTCGGCAGCAACCCCTCGCCCTTCGGCACGAGCGTGATGCGGGTCTTGTTCTCCAGCAGCTTCTCGGCTTCCAGCGTCGCGAACAGCGCCCGCGAAACATCCTTGTCCTGGGCAATCCGCTGCAGGGCCTTGCCCACAATGTCCGGCCGGATCGCCGCCGCCTTCGCGAACTCCACCGCCGCCTTCCGCTCAGCACCGCTGGTGATGATGCTCACCTGGTTGGCGCCGTCCTGCTTGATCGCCGAGGTCACCTGCCGGAGCCGGTTGACGACCTTGCTCTCGATCTGCCGGATCATCTCGTGGTCGCGGAAATGGACCTTGCGGATATAGACCGAGCCCAGCTTGTAGCCCCACTCATGCGACTTGGGCGTCACCTCGTCGCGCACCGTGCGGGACATCCGGTGCCGGTCGGTCATCATGTCGTCGAGCGGCAGGTTGCTGAGGCAGCGGACGGTGGA
>DNDP01000325.1:3012-3740 GCA_003484235.1 Verrucomicrobiales bacterium | reverse complement strand
TCTGGATCTCCCGCACGCTCCGGTTCAGCGCGGCCGCGATCCGCGCCGGCCGCACGCCGTTCCGCACCGCCTTCAGGATCATCCGGTGCTCCTGGATCGGCGCCAGCCGGCTGATCCGCGCGTTTTAGGTGAAGCTCTCGTCGTCCTTCGCGATCAGGCAGTCGGCCGTCGTCTCGCCCAGTTCCTTCAGCGCAATCTGCTGCAGGTGCCCGTCGAGCAGCAGATACTTTCCCGGCGATCCCTTCTGCGGATGCACCACCAGGGGCTCGATCAGTCCCACTTCCCTGATCGAGTCCCGGATGCTCCGGTAGCGCCGGATGTTCTTCTGCGGATCCTTCACCAGCCGCACCGGCAGGATCGCCTCCAGCGGCAGCTTACGCTTCTTCATCTCAAACCCCACCTTGGCCCTGCTCATGCCGCCTCCTTCCGTCGCGGCTCCGTCTTTTCCCAGAGATGCCGGGGCAGGGTGAATCAAGGTCGGTTCCCTTGCTTGCAACTTCCTGACGACATGAGCAGGCTTGGCCCCATCATGCACCGTCTCGGCATCCTGTTCCTGGCCTTCGTCGGCCCGCTGTTTGGTCAGCAACCGCCGTATGACGTCTTTCCTGCCGCCGAACCGCCGTATTTCCGGGTGCGCTATGAGGCTGCGACCAATGATCGGGGACTGGTCTTCGCGGCGAACTTCACGGTGTGGATACCGCCCGGGGTCCAATCGCTCCGCGGCGTCC
>DNDP01000325.1:1577-2819 GCA_003484235.1 Verrucomicrobiales bacterium | reverse complement strand
CGCGGCGTCATCGTGCATCAGCACGGCTGCGGCGAGGGTTCCTGCAGATCGGGTTTGACGGGTGCGTTCGACCTGCACTGGCAGGCGCTCGCCAGGAAACACGACTGCGCCCTGCTGTCACCCGCCTATGAACAGCCCGAGAAGGCCGACTGCCAGCTGTGGTGCGATCCCCGGAACGGATCGGGAACGGTGTTTCAGCAGGCGTTGAGCGACCTCGGCGAACGGAGCGGGCATCCGGAGCTGGCCACGGTACCGTGGGCTTTGTGGGGACACAGCGGCGGCGGGCACTGGGCCGGTGGCATGGTGCTGCTGCACCCGGAGCGCGTGGCCGCCGCATGGCTGCGGTCGGGGGTGCCGCTGTTGCGGCCGAATCCGGATCGTTCGAACCTCAGGGCTCACACCGTGACCGACGCCGTACTCGCGGTGCCGCTCATGTGCAATCTCGGCACCCGGGAGGGAGTCACCGACAAGACCAACGGCTTTGCCGGAGTCTGGCCGGGCGTGGAAGTCTTTTTCAAGACGATGCGGGCCAAGGGCGCGCTCGTCGGTGTCGCCATCGACCCGTTGACGAGCCATGAATGTGGGAATCAACGCTACCTCGCGATCCCGTGGCTCGACGCCTGCCTGACGGCCCGTTTACCGGCCAAACCGGGCGCTCCGCTGCGGCCCATGCCCGCGGCCTCGACATGGCTGGCTTCGCTTGACACCGCCGGGACAAATGACGCTGCCCCCGTGCCGGCCGGGGAGTTTATCGGCGTGAAGGAAGAATCCGTATGGCTGCCCAACCAGGCCATCGCCCGGGCGTGGTCTCAGTATGTGCAGGACACCGCCGTGACCGATGTCACTCCGCCGCCGGCACCGCGGAACCTGCGTATCGTCGCCAACGAACTGACGTGGGAGGCGGACGCGGATGTCGAGAGTGGTCTCGGTCATTTTGTCATCGAGCGCGACGGCCGGTTTCTGGCCACGGTGCCCGACCAGGGCCGGAACCCCTACGGACGCCCGGTGTTCCAAAACCTCCAATACAGCGACACACCCTCCCAGCCTTTGATACCCATGCGCTACCTGGACACCACCGCGGACGGCGGCAAGCGACACCGCTATCGCGTGATCGCGGTGAATACGGTGGGGCTGTCGTCAGAGCAGCTGCCCGCTGCCACCGACCAGCCGGTTGACGGGTGAAACCGCTCCGTAAGCTTCGCGCTGTGATGAATGCCACCCCCGGGTACGTCAGCCATTGCT
>DNDP01000325.1:823-1410 GCA_003484235.1 Verrucomicrobiales bacterium | reverse complement strand
GCCACCCCCTGCGATACGGTTGACGAAACACTGAAGAACCACTCCCGCAAACGGAGCCAAAGCATGCCCGGACTCATCCTTCGCATCACATGTTCCATTGCCATCATTATTTGCCTTGGTCATCGCGCGGCCCGGGCCGCCGACCACGAGCAATGGCTGACGTACCCCGGCGGTGACGGGCCCGGCAAAGGCAAACGCATCGTCCTCATCGCCGCCGATCAGGAATATCGCAGCGAACAATCGATGCCCATGATGGCAAAGATTCTCAGCCAGCATCACGGCTTTGACTGCACCGTGCTGTTCGGGGTCAACGAAAAGGGGGAGGTCGATCCAACGATGCCGGTTTACCCCGAAAAGGGGAAACCCCTCAAAGAACACCACATTCCAGGTCTTGAGCACCTGGCCTCCGCCGATCTCGTCATATTCTTTGCCCGGTTGCTCACTCTCCCGATGTCGGAGCGCGAACTCATTGTGAAGTATGCCGATTCCGGAAAGCCCATCATCTCGCTGCGGACCGGAAACCACGCCTTTCTCGCGCCGTTGCCCTACCGGATCAACGGCCGCCCGATTCGCTGGGGCGAAGATGT
>DNDP01000325.1:0-639 GCA_003484235.1 Verrucomicrobiales bacterium | reverse complement strand
CCGCCCGGTTCGCTGGGGCGAAGATGTCCTGGGAGGAACGTTCCTGAGCCACCATGGCAACTGGCAGGCCGACTCAACCCGCGGCATCATCGTTCCGGAACAGAAGAATAATCCCATCCTCATCGGCGTGGGCGACATCTGGGGGAACTCGGACGTTTACCGGACCTACAAAGAGGGGGCGAGCCTGCCGACGAACTGCACCGCCCTCGTCTGGGGCCAGCCCCTCATGGGCCGGAACCACGACGACGCCCCCAATCCGAAACTCGAGCCGCTGCCAGTCGCCTGGTTCAAGCACTGGCAGACCAGCGACGGCAGGCAGGCCCGCGTCTTTCACTCCACCATGGGCAGCGCGCACGATCTTCAGTCCCCCGGCCTCCGTCGACTTGTCATCAACGCCGCCTATTGGGGCATGGGAATGGAATCCGCCATCACCCCGACCCGCAGCGTAGGCATCGTCGGCACCTATCAGCCGCTGGAGAGCGGCTTCAACTACAAGAAACTTGGCGTTGTCCCGAAGCCGGTGTCGGCCTACAAGTGACATTGGTTTCTTGGCGTTCAGTTTTTCGCGACACCATGCCGCGCGGAAGAAGAGCGAGTAAACCATGACAAGTCCCCAGGGGTCGGTTCTCATTATTGACC
>DNDP01000154.1 GCA_003484235.1 Verrucomicrobiales bacterium | reverse complement strand
GATGCGGCCGGCGGCGGCGCGTTCCTGCAACACCCGTCGCGCATGACGCGCCTTGAACTCGTTGCGGTGCGACTGAAGCTTCGCCAGGTCCACGTCGTCGAGCGCCTGAAAATCAACCGGCGTCACCCGCTGATTGTTGTAAACGACCTTGTAGATCCGGCCGTTGCTGCGGTCGTGACCGTCGTAGCGGTTGTGATGGCACTGGTTCGCGTCGTACCAGTCGATCAGGTACATCGAGCCGTCCTGGTCGTAGAGCATGTTGAGCACCTGCGACCACTTGTCGTGGAAGTTGAGGAAGTCCGGACCGTGCTTGCCGACGTAGCCCGAGCCGTTGCGCACGGGGATGTCCATGTTCAACCGCTGCCCGTGAATGTTGTTCATGAACGCCTTGCCGCGATACTCGTCGGGCCAGCTGTCGCCGAGGTAGATCATCAGGCCCGAGTGCGCGTGACCGCCGCCCACCTCGTCCGAGCGGTTGTTCGCCGCGTGCGGGCCCTTGTTGCCCGCGTAGTGCACGTGGTCGCCGTGCGTCTTGATGTCGTCGTAGATGAACGGGTTCAAATACTGGGGCGCGTTGGGCGGAAGGTGCTTCTGCACGCGTTTCATCTCCTCGATCGAAATCGCGTAATGCTGGCCGCCCTGGCGTTGATAGCGCGCGCCTTGGATCACGTGCCAGAAATGCGGGATCACGCAGGCCTCGATGAATGCGTGGCCATACTCGTTGAAGTCGATGCCCCAAGGATTGCTCGTGCCCTCGGCAAACACCTCGAATTCGTGCCGCACGGGATGATACCGCCAGATCGCGGCGTCCACGCGCTGCCGCTCGCTCATCGGCGTGCCGGGCTTGCCGACGTGCGACGGGCAGAAGACGCCGTGCACACCGTAGAGCCAGCCGTCCGGCCCCCAGAGGAAGGTGTTCAACGTCTCATGTGTGTCACGCAATTCATCCCAACCATCGAGCAGGACCTGCGGCTTGCCGGCGGGCTTTGGGTTGTTCCAGTCGCTGACCGGAACGAAAAGCAGCTCGGGCGCGGCACCGATCCACACACCGCCAAAGCCGACCTCCATCCCGCTGACCAGATTCAACCCCTCCATGAACACCGTCCGCTTGTCGAACTTGTGGTCCCCGTTCGTGTCCTCGAACACGAGGATGCGGTCCCGGCCTTCGCCCAGCGGCGCTTTCTTCGGATAGTTGTGCCCTTCGGCCACCCACACGCGCCCGCGATCGTCGAGGCAGAAGGCGATCGGCTGCGTGACGTCCGGCTCGGCGGCGAACGCGTGCATCTTGAATCCGGCCGGCAATTCGGCCTCGGCAGCCGCACGATCGGCAGGCAGACCGGCGAATTTCACCGAATCAATCTCCGGCAGGACGGCCTGCTGGACCTCCGCCACGGTCAGCTCATTCGCGAACTGCGGCCGCTCGGCGAAGAAACGAAAATCATCATAGTTGATGTGCCCCCAGTGCCCGCCCTGCTGATCGACCACGCGAATGAAGATCTCCTTGTCCAGATGCTCCTTCAGATCGACCACAACCGGCCGCAGTTCCTCCGATTCGGTGCCGCGGGCGCTGAAGAACGCCTTGCCCGTGTCGGCGCGCACCAGTTCGATGCGCGTCTTGTCCCAGGGGCCGCCGGCGACGCGGAAGCTTGCCCACGGATGGCTCACCTTGAACGACGCTGACGTCAGCGTGCCGGTCGGATCGTCGCCCGCGATCTCGTAGGTGCCGATCCAGAAGTTGCCGGCGTGGTTGCTCTTCATGTCAGCACGACGCGGGTTCACGGTGTCGCCCCTGATCGGCTGCTTTGCGAAGGCATTGCCCTCGGCGGTCCAGTCGCGCAGCGAGCCGTCCTCGAACCCGAGATTCAATTCGCGCCCGCCGTTCGCCGTCGGCAGGTAGCCCTTCAATGCCGTGTCTTTCGGCTTCACGTAGTGCTTCGGCTGGGCTGCTTTCCAATCGGACTCCGATACCTTCTTCACGGTGTGCGCGTGGAAGTAGGTGCCCTTCTTGTTGCCCACGACGATTTCGGGATGTCCGTCGCCCGTGATGTCGCGCGCGATGAGCTGCGTGCCGACCCCGGAATCGTCATCGATCAAATGCGGCACCCAGTCCACGCCGCCGCCGGCCTCGCGCACGAGCTTGAACCAGTAGATCACCGCCGGCGCGTTCGGCTCGGGATCGCCGGTCGCGCCGTGCGCCCAGAAGCGCTTGCCCGTGATGATGTCCTTCAACCCGTCGCCATCCATGTCCACGAGATCGACCGCGTGCAACTGCGAGAACGCCACGCCGTATCTGTTCTCGTGCAGCTCCTTGTTCATGAAGGTGTGCGCCTTGAAGCCGATCTTGCCGCCGTCGTTGACCTGCTCGTACCAGCACAGGCCGTAGCCGTGTGCGGCCAGCGCGGTGATCACGTCGTTCTTCCCGTCGCCGTTGACGTCGTAGGCAAACATCTGCGAACCGCCGCCCGGGCTGAACAAATGCTCGTGAAACGTCCACACGGGATCGCCGGCAAGCGACGCCGGCTGCTCCCACCAGCCGTTCTTCTCGAGCAGGTCCATGCGCCCGTCGCCGTTCACGTCGCCCACGCCCATGCCGTGGGTGAACTTGTGGTAATTGTTGTTCGGCGAGATCGCGTGCCAGGTGAAGGGCGCGGTCGGGTTCGCCGGATCGGGCACCGCATAGCCGTAAACGCCCTTCGAGCTGCAGACGATCTCCGGTTTGCCGTCGCCCGTGATGTCGGCGAACGTCGGCGACTCATTGTCGGTGACGTCCAGCGCGACGTGCTTCGCCCAGTGACCGCTCTTGCCCTTCGGGTTCTCGAACCAGTGCGACGCCGCGCCCGGGAAGCCGAGGATCAGGATGTCCTGCCAGCCGTCGCCGTTGAAGTCGTGGGCGTAGGCGAAGAAGTTGTCCGAGTAGGTGTTCTTCTTGCCAAGCCCGCCCTCGAAGCCGGGGATCTCCTTCGTGCTGCCGTCCGTTTCGAGCGTGAACGTCCGCGTCGCCGGGTAGTATTCGTGGCGTTGTTTGAAATCGGGTCCGGCGAACCAGTAAGGACCGGACACGATGTCCATCTTTCCGTCCTTGTTGAAGTCGCCGAAGTTCGCGCCCTCGCTCCAGAAATGGATGTCGAGCTGCGTGGTGGTGAACTGGTGGAGCTTGAAGTCCTGGGCGGCAAAGGCCGACACCGCGGGCAGGAGGAGCCAGGAGGCTAACGGGGCTTTCATGATCGGGAGTGTTGTTGGACGCACCGGCACGGTCAAGAGTTTGGGTGAACCACTTTGATCGCCGCGCGCTCGGGCTTATTCAA
>DNDP01000187.1 GCA_003484235.1 Verrucomicrobiales bacterium | reverse complement strand
ATGGCGCCGAACCGGACAGCGATCACAGGCGGGATTCGCCGGCGTGCAGATGGTGGCGCCGAGTTCCATCAACGCCTGGTTCAACAGCGAGCAGCCGCCGGAGAACCGAAGTGCGTCCGGGGCGACAGGAATGCCGCCCTTCCGTTTGCTGGTGCGTGCAAGTTCGACGAGCTCCGTCGCCTGCGACCAGAAACGCTCGCTGGTGGTCTTCTCCTTGGGATCACCGCCGATGGCGAATAGACGCGCGAGCACGCGGATGACGTTGCCATCGACGATCGGCTGGGGTTGGTCGAACGCGATGCTTGCGATCGCGCCGGCGGTGTAGCGACCGATGCCGGGCAGGGCGAGAATGTCCGGGTGCGCGGTCGGAAAGTTGCCTTCGTGTTGCTCGACGATCTCGCGCGCGGCTTTCTGCATGTTTCGCACGCGCGTGTAATATCCGAGTCCTTCCCAGAGTTTGTGAAGCTGGTCCGACGGGCAGGCCGCCAGCGCTTCGACATCCGGCAGCGCCTTCATCCAACGCTCGAAGTAGGGGATGACAGTCTTGACCTGCGTCTGCTGCAGCATGATCTCCGAGACCCAGATGGCGTAGGGATCGAGCGTGCGTCGCCAGGGCAGATCGCGGGCGTGCGCGGGAAACCATTTCAGCAGCGCGCGAACGAGCGGGCGATGATTCGGCGCTGCTGGCTTGTGCTTCTTGACCACGGGAGGCACGGAGGACACGGCTGGCAAAGTGAGTTCGAGAACGGGCAGGGTGGTTAGCCGAATTTCGCCAACTGGCACGCTTCGCTTAAGAACTCAGATCCTCCTCACTCCTCCCCATCCCACCAGTTGTCCGTCAGCTTGCGGAGCCGGGCGACGAGTTCCGGTTCGACCCCGGCAAGGTTTTCGCGCTCGAAGGGATCGCTGTTGATCCGGTAGAGCTCCACCTTGTCGTCCGGCTGGTTCTTCGCGTCGGGCAGGATCAGCTTCCAGCCGCCGGAGACGACCCAGCGCCAGCGCAGGCCGGTCGAAGGCCGGTCCAGATCGACGCCGTCGTGCGTAAAGCAGGCGCCGTAGACTGATTTGCGTTTCGCCAGCACCGCCTCGTCGAGCAGGTTTTCGCCCGGCAATGGATCACGCGCCTGGATGTCCGCGGCATGCAGCAGCGTGGGCATCAGATCGATGCTGCTGACCGGCACGTCCGACTGCCGCGCCGCCACCTGCCCGGGCCAGCGGATCATGATCGGGGTGCGGAGCCCGCCGTCGTAAGGCGACTGCTTCGAGCGCGGCGCATAGCGTCCCGTCTCGGGATCGGTGATCCAGCCGTTGTCGGTCACGTAAACGACGATTGTGTTCTCCGCCAGCTTTCGGTCGTCGAGGAAGTCGAGCAGTGCGCCGCACGTCTCGTCGAACCACTCGATCATGCCCCAGTATTTGGCGACCTTGTCGGACTCCGCCTTGCCCTGATACTTCTCGAACAACCGGTCCGGCGGAGTGTGCGGGTCGTGCGGCAGGAAGGGCGCATACCACACGAGAAACGGCTTCTCCTCCTTCACCGCCTCGTCCACGAAGTTGTAGATCGGTTCCATCGTCTTGCGGCCGATCTCGAGGCCCTTGTCGCCGTGACGGCCGCCCTTGTCCTCGTCGCCGACGGTCATGCCGTGGGTGAAGCCGCCGCGGGAGAAATGGTTCTGCCACCACTTGCCGGTCTGCAGGCTGACGTAGCCCCGCTGCTGGAGCAGGCGCGGGAGCGTGGCCGCGTTTTCGATGAAGTCGGACATCCGTTCTCGGCCGTCGCGGTAGAGCTGCGAATCGTAGAAGGCGCGCCGGTTGGGGAACTGACCGGCGCCCGGCGGGTCATTGCAGACCACCCTGTGCTGATGCGGGTAAAGGCCGGTGATGATCGAGGCGAGGCTTGGGCAGCAGAGGCTCGCCGGCACGTAGCCGCGCGGAAAGAGCAGCGACTCGTTCGCCAGCCGGTCCAGCCGCGGCGTCTGGACGTGGGGATGCCCCATGAAGCCGTAGTCCCACCACGCATGGTCGTCCGAGATGATCATGACGATGTTCGGCGGGCGCTTGCCGGTGCTGGCGGTGGGTTTGGCGGCGGCCAGGGTGCGCAGCTTGATGTCCTTGTACTGTGCGGTGGTGGCGTAGGTGGAGAGGCTGAACGGCTTGGCGATCTCGATCTCGCCGGCGCGCATGTCCACGCGGCGGTCATTGATGTTCACGTCGATCAGCTTCTCCTCGTCGATCCAGGCGGTGAGGCGCTCGGCTGTGACGCGGAACCGGATGTCGAACCATCTGCCGGTCTCGAAGTAGAGCACCTTGCTCGTCTCGTTCTCGGCGGCGTCGAGGCCATCGATGCTCGACACGCCGAGCACGCCGCCGCCCCAGCCGCCGATGACGAGGGTGCAGTGCGAATCGCGCACCGGCACCGTGAGGCCGCAGAAGAAGTCGGCGCCGGCCACCTTGCGCGCCTTGAGCGAGACCTCGTAATCGACCTTGGGCACCGGGTTTGTGTAGGCCACGCCGCTGAGGGCGATGCCCATCTCCACCTGGAGCGCGCCGTCCTCGGTGACCGACGCCCCGCCGTGGCCGGCGAAGTCGATGACCGACCAGCCCTTGAGCGACTTGCCATCGAAGAGCGGCTGCCAGGCGGGCTCGGGTTCGGCCGCGGCCAGTGCATGCGCGAGGAACAGCGCCAGAAGGGAGGTGGTAAGCGGGCGGTGCATGAACCGATGAGACGGCCATTCGCCGGTCAAGTCAACCGCGCGACCGGATGCGCGCTTTGGTTGATGCTTCTTACACGAATTTCGCGAATTGGCGCGAATTGGCGAAATTCGTGTACCGCCTCTGGGTGACTCGTCCGACCAAGCGGCGCTGTTGATTCCACCATTCTGGCCGCGCAGAGCGGCGGTGGGGCTGGCCCTTCGGGCCGGCCGTCGAGTGAGTTTGAGGCGGATGCTTTGGCTGAGGCAGCGGCCAACCTTGGCGGGCGGAAGTTTCCGCTCAGTGCCGCAGTTCGTACTAAAACGGCTCGAACCCGTCCCGCCCGCCCGGCGGCGGGCTCGGAGAGCCGCGCCCTACCTTCGCGCATTCAGGCAGTTCGCGCGCATTCGCTGAATTCGCGTAGAAATCAGCCTCGGAGCATTGCACCGGCGCGGACGGATGAATCCGCCGATTCCTCAGAGGTCGATCGTCTTGATCCGGTGATGGCCGGGGTAGCGGAGGATCTCGACCTGCCGTTTCACGCTGGCGGGCGGTTCCGGCGTGAACCGGCTCACGGTCACCGTCACGATGAAATTCAGCAGCATGCCCACCGTCCCGAACCCTTCCGGGCTGATGCCGAAGAACCATTCGTCGGCGCCGGCGGTCGGCTTGATGAACTTGTAGTAGATGATGTAGGCCATCGTGGAGACGATGCCCGTCACCATGCCGGCGATGGCGCCTTCCTTGGTGGTCCTCTTGCTGAAGATGCCGAGGATGATCACCGGAAAGAAGCTGCTCGCCGCCAGTCCGAACGCGAACGCCACGACCTGCGCGACGAATCCGGGCGGATAGATGCCGAACAGGCCGGCGATGATCACCGCGCCGCCGGCGGCGAACCGCGCATATTTGAGTTCCTGCTGCTCGTTCATGTCCGGCCTGAGGATGTTCTTCATCAGGTCGTGTGAGATGGACGACGAGATCACCAGCAACAGGCCGGCGGCGGTCGAGAGCGCGGCTGCCAGTCCGCCGGCGGCGACGAGCGCCACGACCCAGGCGGGCAGGTTGGCGATCTCGGGGTTGGCCAGCACCATGATGTCGCGGTCCACGTAAAGCTCGTTTACCCCTTCGGACGGCGCGTTGGAGACCAGCGGCTGACCCAGAGGACCGGTCTGCGGCGAGCCGTCGGCATTCTTCAGGAACACGGGATCCCCGGCAAAGGGCGCGCCCGCACCATACTGGATGATGCCGTCGCCGTTCTTGTCGTGCCACGCGATGAGCCCCGTCTTCTGCCAGTTCAGGAACCACGACGGCGCCTGTTCGTACGGCTTGTCGTGCAGCGTCTGGATCATGTTCACCCGGGCAAACGTCGCGATCGCCGGGGCGGTGGTGTAGAGGATGCCGATGAACAGCAGCGCCCAGAAGGCGCTCCAACGGGCGGCCGTGACGCTCTTGACGGTGTAGAAGCGGATGATCACGTGGGGCAGACCCGCGGTGCCGACCATCAACGCCATGGTGATCGCGAACACGTCGATCATGCTCTTCTTGCCGCCGACAAAGGACGCGGTGTATTCGGGCAGGCCGAGGTCGGTGTGGATCTTGTCGATCGCCTCGAGCAGGAAGAGCCCGGCGTTTTCCCCCTCGATGATCTTCGCGCCGAATCCGAGCTGGGGGATCGGGTTGCCGGTCATCTGCAGGGAGATCGCCACCGCCGGCACCAGATACGCGATGATCAGCACCACGTACTGGGCGACCTGCGTCCAGGTGATGCCCTTCATGCCGCCGAGTGTGGCGTAGGTGAACACCAGCACCATGCCGATGATCACGCCGATGTTGATGTCCACTTCCAGAAACCGGGAGAACACCACGCCCACACCGCGCATCTGGCCGGCGACGTAGGTGAAAGAAACGAAGATCGCGCAAAGGATGGCCACCAACCGTGCGGCCTTGGAGTAGTAGCGGTCGCCGACGAAGTCGGG
>DNDP01000402.1:11262-12914 GCA_003484235.1 Verrucomicrobiales bacterium | reverse complement strand
GCAGGAGCCTCGCCCTACCATGGGTTAGTAAATCCGCAGATTGTCCACCATCACGCAGCGGCGGACGCGCGTGAAGGTCTTCGGGTTGGTCACGCCTTCACCGGTCGGCGTGGCGATCGAATAGCTCAGGTAACCCTCGCCGCCGAGTCCAAGACCTGCCATGCACGGGCCATTCTTGATGAACAACGTCGTGTCCAGCGCCCGCGCCATTGCGGTCATGTGATTCACGTCGTGCGAGTGGATGATCGATGTGTGCTTGTAGCCGTGCTCGGACTGCCTCGATTTCTCGATGCCTTCCTCGACGGACTTGACGCGCACGATCGGCAGGAACGGCATCATCTGCTCCTCCTGCACGAAGGCGTGCTGATCATCCGTCTCGCCGAAGAGCAGTTCGGTCCCAGGTTTCACGTTCACGCCGGCGGCCTTGGCCAGCACGGGCGCGTCCTTGCCGATGAAATCCTTGTTCACGCTCGCGTGCGCGCAGCCACCGCCCTGCCCTTCTTTGAAGGTGAAGGCCGCCTTGGTCAGCGAATCCACCTGACCGCTGTTCAACTTCGCGGCCCCGGCGTCTTCCAGCGAACTCATCAGCTTGTCCGCGAACTGTTCGAGCACGAAGACCTGCTTCTCACCGATGCAAAGCAGGTTGTTGTCGAACGCCGCGCCTTCGATGATCTTCTTCGCGGCGCTCTTGAGGCAGGAGGTGCCGTCCACCAGCACCGGCGGATTGCCGGGGCCGGCGCAGATCGCGCGCTTGCCGGTCTTCATCGCGGCCTTCACAACACCCGGACCGCCGGTCACCAGCAGCAGCTTTACGTTCTCATTCGCGCACATCGCCGCGAACGATTCCATGGTCGGCTGCTCGATGATGCAGGCGACGTTGCGGATGCCGGTCTCGCGTTCGATCGCCTTGTTGAACTCGCGCACCGCCAGCGCCGCGCAACGGGCGGCCGCCGGATGCGCGTTGAACACGACCGCGTTGCCGGCAGCGATGATGTTGACGATGTTGCCGGCGAGCGTCGGGATGGAGTGCGTGGACGGCGTGACCGCGCCGACGACTCCGAACGGCGTGAACTCCTCCATGGTGATGCCGTGATCGCCGCTGAAACCGTTGGGCTTCATCCACTCGACGCCCGGCACCAGCTTGATGATCTGAAGCTTGCCGATCTTGTGATCGAGGCGGCCGATCTTCGTTTCCTCCAGTTCGATCCGTCCCCACTCGACCGCGTTGGTCTCGCACAGATTCTTGACGATGGCGCAGATCTTGGCGCGCGTTTCGACGCCGGCTTTCTGCAACTGGAGGAAAGCCTGTTGCGCGGCGTCGCATGCGGAGTCGGCATCGGCGAACACGCCATGCTGACCGGTCCCGCCGCCCTTCTTGCCATGGCAACCGCAATCGGTCTTGCCACCGGAAGCCGGCGCAGGTGAAGGAAGTTTCGGCGCCGGCGCACCGCCCAGGCGGCCCAGCACCTCCGCGACGATGTCGCGGACCAGGTTCTCGTTAATTGCTGTGCTCATTTTCGGCTTTCATTCATTGCCCCATGGGTAGGGCGAGGCTCCTGCCGAGCCCCATCTTTCGCTCTGTCTAATCAGGGCTCAGCGGGAGCTTCGCCCTACCATTGAAGGGGTCACCCTTTCGCGGTGTAGATCTGTTT
>DNDP01000402.1:0-10968 GCA_003484235.1 Verrucomicrobiales bacterium | reverse complement strand
ATGGTGTTCGAGCCGGGCTTGAACTTGGACGGGTCCTTGTCGTCCACGAGCATCGGGCGGAGCAGGAGCAGCTTGCGGCCGCTCATGCCTTCGTCCTTCTTGGTCGCGACGACCGAGCCTTCGACTTTGGCGAGGAACATGGGGGATTAATGCGTAAGCCGTAAAACGTAAGAAAGTTTCCGCGGTGGCGTTTGAAAAAGCCTACGCTTTACGCATTACGTTTCACTTCTTCTTCGGCAGCACCGCGTCGGTCTCGTTGTGCGGACGGGCGATGACATGCACGCTCACCACTTCACCCTTCATCGATTTGACGGCCTGCGCGCCGGCATCGACGGCGGCTTTCACCGCGGCGACATCACCGACGACCACCGAAGTCACCAGCGCGTTGCCGACCTGGGTCATCGGTCCGGCGAGCTGGACGTTGGCGGCCTTGAGCATCGCGTCGGTGGCTTCCACCAGCGCGACGAGGCCGCGGGTTTCGATCATTCCAATTGCTTGTTGGGCCATATTTCAGTTCTGAGTTTCGGTTGTTCGATCTGTTCTCTGCAAATGATTCAAAGGCGCTGCCCGAAGGCTATGTCGTGGTCATCCAGATCCTGGATGCCAAATTCTTTGACTCCGTAATCCTTCACACCCAGGCCGTAGTCGATGCGCGCGCCGCGTTTGACGAATTCGTCATGCAACGCCTCGACATCATCGCACCAGAAGTAGGCGTTCCACATGTTGCCCACGACCTTCCAATGCGGCTTCAGCGGCGTCCCCGGATGCACCTGCGCGAGCATCACCACAAAGCCGTCGCGCTGAACCATGCAAAAACCCGGTGGCTCGCCCCAGAAACGCTCGTACGTGAACCCCAGCTGGTCTCGATAATAATCGGCCGCCTTCACCACGTCCTTGACGAGGAGGACCGGGGCGCTTCCGAGCAGTTTGGGTTGGCGCTTCATGGTCAGTTTCGCTCCAGCAACCGCCGGGTCTCGCGCGCGACGACCAGTTCCTCGTTCGTAGGGATGACCAGCACCTTCACCTTCGAGCCCGGTTTGCTGATCACCGCCTCCCTTCCCTGGGCGGCGTTGTTCAGTTCGTCGTCCAGCTCGATGCCGAGCTGGTCGAGGTTGGCGCAGATGCCGGCACGGATGGACGCGCGGTTCTCGCCAATGCCCGCCGTGAACACGATCGCGTCGGCGCCGTTGAGCTGAAAAAAATATCCGCCGATCCAACGGCGCGCTTCGCTGACCAGCAGATCAAGCCCGAGCTGCGCGTCCGCGTTCCCCTGCTCCGCCGCCGTGGCAATGTCGCGGATGTCGTTCGAAACGCCGCTCACACCCTTGAGCCCGGACTCCTTGGTGAGCTGGCGTTGCGCCTCTTCGATCGAGATGCCGAGTGTCTTGACGGCATAGGGAATCGCCTCGGCGTCGAGATCACCCACGCGGTTGTTGTGAGGCAGACCGGACTGCGGGCTCATTCCCAGGCTGTTGCCAATCGCGACGCCATTGCGAATGCCGGTGATGCTGGAGCTGCCGCCCAGGTGGCACGAGATCACCCGTAGGTCACCACCGCTCACACCGTCTTTGGCGCCGTCGCGGTAGAGATTGCGAGCACGTTCGGCGACATCCTCGCGGTCGAGCATTTCAGCGGAACGCTCGGCGATGAACTTGTGGCTCGCCCCGTGAAAGCCGAAGCGCCGCACGCCAATTTCATACCAGCCCCGCGGCACCGCGTAGCGCATCATCGCCGGCGGCGCGAACTGGTAAAACGCCGTCTCGAACAGTCCGACCAGCGGCACGCCCGGCATGCGCTTCGCGAAGAGCCGAATGCCGGTGATGTAGGGCGGATTATGCGCCGGCGCGAGACCATTGTAGGCTTCCATCGCGCCGAGCACGCGGTCGTCGAGCCGCACGCAGCCGGTGACGTCTTTGGCGAGCACGGTCTTGAAACCGACCGCCGCAAGATCGCTCTCACTGGCGATCGCGCCGGCTTCCTTCAGCTGGGCAAGGCAGTCCTCGATCGCCTTCGGGTAATCGGTCACCCGCTCGAAGCCGCCCTTGTGCAACAGGCGTTCGGCGTTGTCCGAGAAATCGAACAAACGCCACTTGAGCGAGGTGCTCCCGATGTTGGCGACGAGTATCTTCACCGTAACATTGATAGAAGCCGAGGTGACGAGGCTGTGATCAAATGGAGCCTCCTTAGGTCGGCGGCTACGTGCTTAGCTCAGCCACTTGCCAAGGCCCACGAGATCCTCGTGCGGACGCGGAATGACCTGCACGCTGACAACCTGGCCGACCTGCGCGGCCGCCGAGGCGCCGGCGTCGGTGGCGGCCTTCACGGCGGCAACATCGCCCTTGAAGAAGGCGGTGACGTAGCCGCTGCCGACCTTTTCCCAGCCGGACATCGTGACGTTCGCGGCCTTGAGCGCGGCATCGCTCGCTTCGAGCAAAGCGCACAGGCCCTTGGTTTCAATCATGCCAATTGCTTGGAGTGCCATAAATAGGATCTAGGTTGTGGAGATGGATTCTGGGGCTACTTCTTGGCGGAACCACCGACGAAGGCTGTGGTCAGGTCTTCGTGCGGGCGCGCAATGATGTGGCTGGCGACAAGTTCGCCGATCTTGCTGGCGGCCTTGGAGCCGGCGTCCACGGCGGCTTTCACGCTGCCGACATCGCCGCGGCAAAGGACGGTGATCATGCCGCCGCCGATGGAGATGGTTTTGACGAGGCTGACGTTGGCGGCCTTGACCATCGCATCCGATGCTTCGACCGAGCCGACGTAGCCCTTGGTTTCAATCATGCCGAGTGCTTCGCTCATAGTGTTGGGTTCGTGTGTTGTGGAGAGTTTGCTGTCAAATGGAGCAACCACAGATGGACACGGGTGAATACAGATCGCCGAGGCTTCCCGCGGTTTTCCATCCGTGTTTATCCGTGTTCATCTGTGGTTCAAAAATCACTTCACCAGCTCCACCGGCGTATCCGGCTGGAGATTGCAGGCATTGCCTTCGTCGGTGTCGATGTGGACCTCGAGCTTGAAGCTCTTGTCCACACGAACGAGCATCCGGTCGAGCGTCAGACCGCAGTCGCCGCCGATCTTCAGCTTCATCCAGTCACCGGCCTTTACGCGGTAGTGATCCGCGTCGGTCGGGTGCATGTGGACGTGGCGCATTGCGCGGATCACGCCGTCGGGCATCTCGAAGAACCCAGCCGGCCCCATCAACATGCAACCGAGCGTGCCCTTGATGTCGCCGGAACTGCGGTGCGGCAGATTGAAGCCGAGCGCGATGCCGTCCGTGTAGGACAGCTCAACCTGATTCAAGGTGCGGCACGGACCAAGAATGCGGAGGTTCGAAATCACCCGGCTGCGCGGGCCGACGAGCGTCACCGTCTCCTTCGCGGCGAACTGCCCTTCCTGATAGAGCCACTTGTGAACGGTCAGTTGATGACCCTTCCCGAAGAGCGCTTCGACTGCGTCCTGCGTCAGGTGGCAATGCCGCGCGCTCACGTTGACGACCAGCGGACTCGGGCCCGACGAAGCGCTCGGCATGGGCTTGCCGAGCCGTTGATACACGGCCTGCCGAACGAGGTGTTCGACCACCGCCCGATGTGGAGCTGACGTCATGGCTACCATTTCGCGGGAAGCCTTTTGCTCGATTGCCGGCCATCGGTCAACAAAAATCTTGCAACATCTTTCAAAATCTTCCACACATTAGCGCGAATGACGGCGGAAGAGCGTCAGTTTCGGCTCGAAGAACACCTCAAAAAGGTGGAGTTCGCGTCGTTGGCGGAATTGTCGGAACTCGTTGATGTCTCGGAATCAACGGTCCGCCGCGACCTGCAAATTCTGGAGGGGAAAGGCACGCTCCAACGTACTCACGGCGGCGCACGCTCGATCAACCTGCGCTCGGACGAATACATCTTTTCCAAACGCGACACCCTCCAAGCCGACGAGAAGGACGCGATTGGCAAGGCTTGCGCCGACCTGATCGGACCCGGCCAGACCGTAATCCTCGATGCCGGCACGACCGTTTTTCACGTCGCCAAGCATCTCGCATCGAAGAAACCGCACATCGTCACCAACTCCCTCCCCGTCGCGAACCTCTACGCCTCAAATCATGAACTCGAGGTCGTCGTTTCCGGCGGAGTGATTTACCCGCGGCTCGGCGTGCTCGTCGGACCGATCGCGGTTGAGACGTTCTCCAAGATCCACGCGGACGTCGCGATCCTCAGCGGCGCCGGCATCACCGAGGAGGGCATCTCGAACTCGCACGGACTCCTGATCGACATTCAAAAGGCGATGCTCGCCAATGCGCAGAAGATCATCTTCTGCCTCGACCACACGAAATTCGGCCGCAAGAGCTTCAGTCCCCTCTGCGACCTCAACGTCATCGACACCGTCGTCACCGACGCGCAAACGCCCGAGCCGATGCTCGAGATGCTGCGCGGTCGGGATATCCGGGTGGTGGTGGGCAGCTGAGTTCGGCGTTGATTCGACCCACGAACTATCCGGCGTTTACCTTGGCCATGGTTCCCTGAGACCTGCTAGTCTCGGCACATGCTTGGGCCGAAACGATTCCAGCTCGTGTTCGCAGCCGGCATGGCGGGCGGTTGTCTTCTGCATGCGGACACGGTTCTCAAGGTCGAACTTGGCGGCTCGACCGGCAAGGTTGTCACCAGTTCGACCGAGGCGGTGGGCACTTCGACCAATACCGCGCATGGATCACATGCTGGCACGGCGGGATTCGGCAGGGTGGGTGCAGGCAGCCGCGTCACCATTGCCTCCACCGGCAATGATCCCGGGCTGAACGCCGTCTCGACCTTCATCGACAATTTCACCGTAACTTCGCCGTCGTACGCCAGTTTCGTGCGCGGCACATTCATCGCAACGGTTTCGTTCAATGGAGGGCTCACCCTGGCTCCGAGCGGACTCTCGCCCGGCGACGGCGCTCGTGGAGGCACCACCTACCGGTTGAACGTTTTCCACTCCGAAAACATCAATCCAAACTCCAGCGGCTTCCCGGTGATCAGCCAGACGGGGCGGCTGGACTTCGACCGGCTTTTTTCCGAGGAGGTCACCACAACCGGCATCGTGCCTCCCGCAACGCAGTTCCAGGTCGAGATCCCCTTCAAGTTCGGCATCCCCACGCAGATCAAGATGGAACTGCTCGTCGCCTCCTTTGCCGCGATCACCGATCTTGAACCAGCCGGCGCAACGCTGGACGCCAATGCGCACTTCGCGATGGGCGCCCGCTGGGAGGGGATTGCGGACGTGCGCCACATCTCCGGAACTCCGGTCACCGAATACTTGATCGACACCGAGTCCGGCATCAACTGGCTGGAGCCGCAACCGGTGGAGTATGTCACGGCGATACACGCCGCACTGTCGCCTCCCAACGGAGCCAGCGAGCGCTTTCTCGAAATGGTCGTGACCCGCCGCAAGCCCGACGGCTCCTTTCAGTATCAAATAGACGCCTCGTCAATGCTGAGCGGGTGGATGCAGTTGGAGCCGGGCACCGGGAATCCGCTTGCCCAGATTCTGAGCACCAACTCTATCGATCAGTTCACCGAGCAGATCGTCGTCCGGAGGACAACGCCATATTCGCCCACGGGAAACAGCTACCTCCGCATTCAGGCCCTGCCGATGGAGTAGCCTGATTGCGCCTTTTCGCTGTCCTAAATCCGGCCGACCGCGAACAATGGCGGCGCGGTCATGCACGATTCCCCGAGCCTAGACCCGCTCCCCCATCCCCGGGCCTCCGTCCGCGGATGGCAGTTGGCGGACGTCATCGATTTCGAGTTCCTCCTGGAGCAGGACGGCGAACGTCCCTTGGCGGACCTGGAGACCCGGGATCGGGAGTTCGTTCAACAAGCAGCCGCCAGCGAGGCCGGGCTGCCCCGGGACCGCCGTCGTCTCTTCCGTGCCTGGCTTGAGAAACGACGATCCACATTGGCCGGACAACCGTTGCCCGGAGCCATTGCCGTCGCCGCTTGGCGACTCCTGGCGAAAGCCATCGCGTTGTCCGCTCTCCTGCTGGGCGGCCTTACGGCCTACAACCTTCTCCGCTACGACGGCGCACAGCCGGTCAACGTCGCCACCTACCTTGGTTGGCTGGTGCTGGTGCAAATGGGGCTTGCGACGCTGGCGTTTGTGCTGCTGGCGGTTCGCCGGGCGGGCTGGCTTTCCCTTGAAACGTCGCTGCTCGCCGGCCTCGTCCGCTGGAGCTGGTCGCGGTTCTCGCTCCGGATCAACCGGCATCTGCTGGATCGGATCCCCGCCGGGCAGCGCCAGTCAATC
Organism: Verrucomicrobiales bacterium; assembly: GCA_003484235.1. GTDB lineage: Bacteria > Verrucomicrobiota > Verrucomicrobiia > Limisphaerales > RI-55 > RI-55. Next base: position 4,689 of record DNDP01000402.1, on the reverse strand, counting down.
GCGGCGTTTCTGGGTGGCTCGTCCAACTTCCGCCAGCTGTACGGTGGTGCTACCTGGTGGCCGGTGGTGGGCGTGCTGCAGTGGTTCGGCGTGTGTTTCAACGTGGCCGCAATCGCCACCACCATCGCCTTGGTGGTCTTTTCGGATCGCGCCTTCGGGTGGCAGTCGGCCGTCAATTTCTCACCGGAACAAATCCACCAGCTCACCCGGACGCTGGCTGCGCCATGGTCGTCGCTGGTGCCGGCCGCCGCCGCGCCCACGCTGGAACAGATCGCCGGCAGCCGGATCATCTTGAAGGATGGTATCCGTCAGCTTGCAACGGAGAATCTTGTGGCATGGTGGCCCTTTCTGATTGCTGCGGTCTCCGTCTACGGGCTCCTGCCCCGTCTGCTGCTCTGGGCGGCCACCTTGTTTCTCAGCGCAAGCGCCCTTGCACGCCTGCGGTTTGAACACATTGCCTGCGACCGCCTGCATGAGCGGCTCACCGCGGCGCACCTGCGCAGCCAGGCCATCGCACCGGAGCCGGCCGGAGATCTTTCGGGGACTCCTGCGACACCTTCTCAGGACGGAGGCTCAACCTCTGGCCGCAGCGGTGCACCGACGGCGGCCGTCATCCTGGTCTCCGGCGAACTCCTGCAGCAACTCGACCGTGAAGCCTGCGGTGGCCGGCTGGAAGCGCGCTTTCGACTGCGCGCCGAGGTCTGGCTCGGCTGGGCCGAATCCCAGGCGGAACAGGGCCCGATCATCGACCAGGTCAAGGCGGACTGCGCCTTGTCGGTTTCAGGTGTCGTGGTCCTGTTGGAAGAGGCCTGGCAACCGCCCATCGCCGAGAAGCTCGCGGGAATCCGGCGCCTGCGCGAGGCAATCGGAAGCAAGCGCAAACTCCTCGTCGTGCTGGTCGGACGACCGAAGGCTGGCGATCTGCTGACGCCGGTCCGACCCGCCGACCTCCGCGTCTGGCAGCAGCGCCTGGCCACGCTCGCCGATCCATTTTTGCGCGTGGAGTCTTTGAATCAGTAACCACAGATGAACTCGGATGGACACAGATGGGGAATTGCCGATCCGCAAGCGTTGCGGCGGGACGGATGCGCCCGGCCGCCAACTTCGCCGCGCTTGTCGGCGCGAGAATTCGGCGGACCGGCGGGGGCGNNNNATCTCGATGGCGTGGTAGCCAAGCGTGGCGGCATCAGCCGCGGCTCTGGCGAGTCCATCGTGATAAACGAACGGACCGCCCCGGGCCTGTTCGACGAGCGAAACGGTGATGGCTGATTTCATGGTAAGAACTATTGAATGATCGCCCCGGCCGCCAACGGCGCTCCGCTGGTTAGCGGGAAATGACGGCGGACCGGCAAATCCGCCCTACCGAGGTTGGTAGGGCGGCGCTGCCGCGCCGCCGTCGATTCCATCGAGCGCCAGCGAGATGAATTCCCAGATCGAGCAGCTTTCCAAAGCGCTGCATTTCCTGTTTTGGATTCGGTTCGTCCCTTCAGTTCATCTGTGGCCATCCGTGTCCACCTGTGGTTCAAGAAGCCTTTCCAGATCACAGTCCATGCCTGACGCCATCCCCCAGTTTGCCATTGTCGGCCATCCCAACGAAGGGAAGTCCTCCGTTGTGGCGACGTTGGCCGAGGATGACCAGGTCCGCATCAGCGAGGTGCCGGGTGAGACCATCGCGGCCCGCGCCTATCCCGTGCAGGTGGACGGCCGGGAAATCCTGCGGTTCATCGACACGCCGGGCTTCCAGCATCCCCGGCAGCTGCTCGACTGGATGAAGCCGCGGGCCGGGTCGGCGAAGAATCTGGCCGGTGATTTTCTTGCAGCGCACCGCGACCAGCCGGAGCTCGGGCAGGAACTCGAGCTCCTCACTCCGCTCGCTGACGGCAGCGGCGTGATCTACGTCGTCGATGGCTCGCGACCCGTCCGCGCGCACGACCTCGCCGAGATGGAGATCCTCCGGCTGTGTGGCAACCCGCGCCTGGCACTGATCAACCCGAAGGAGCGCGAGACCGCTTTTATGGAAGAGTGGAAGGCGGCCGCCGCGCGGTGCTTCAATTCCATCCGCACTTTCAACGCGGTGCAGGCGACCTACGCCGAGCGCATCGCCCTGCTCGAATCGTTGAAGAGCATTCATCAGGATTGGGAGCCTGCGCTGGCCCGCGCAATCGACGCCTTTCGCGCCGACTGGACCCGTCGCAACCAGCGCGTGGCCGGCGTCATCTGCGACCTTCTGCGTCGGGCGCTCACCCACGTGGAATCACGAAACGTGTTTCAGCCCAGGGAGGAGGACCCGGCCAAAGTCGAGCTGGTGACGCAGTATCAGCGGGCGATCTCGCGGCTGGAGCGACGCGCCCAGGCGGACATCCGCCAGCTCTACCGGCACAACATCTTCCAGCTCGAACTGCCCGAGCAGTCGGTGCTGCGCGAGGACCTGTTCACCGAGAAGACGTGGCAACTGCTTGGATTGAACAAGAAGCAGATCATCACTGCGGCGGCGATCCTCGGCGCCGGCGCCGGAGTGAAGCTCGACCTGATCTTCGCGCATATGACGTTCGGGTTGTTCACCCTATCCGGTGCCGCGTTGGGAGCGGCAGCCGCATGGTTCAAGGGTGAGAACATGGCCCGCGCCCGGGTGAAACATCTCAAGCTCGGCGGTGTGCAGGTCAGTGTCGGGCCGAACCAGAATCCGCAGTTCCCCTTCGTGCTGATCGACCGCCTGCTGCTCTACTACCAGAGCGTGATCAACTGGGCGCACGCGCGACGCGATCAACCTGCCGTGATCGAAATCTCCCACGAAACCAAGGCCGGCTACACCGCCCGTTGGACCAATGACCAACGCAAAGTCTGCCTGAACTTCATCAAGAGCCTCGCCCGCGACAACCCGGCCAAACAGGACGAAGCCGAGCGCGAGTTGCAGAAGATGATCGAGAGCCTCCTTCCCCAGCTGGGAGAGGACGCCAGAGGGAAGGCGTGAATCCGGTAGGGCGAAGCTCCCGCTGAGCCCCAATCAAAGCTCTGTAGGAGCGAAAGGTGGACGACGGGTTCTCCGGGTCGCGACTGTATCGTCCCTACGGGACTCAGTTACGGCGCGGCGGGAGCCTTGCCCTACCATGATTGGATGAGCGAATGGCCGTGGGTTACACCCACGGCCATTCACCTTCTGCCCCTGCGGGGCATGCGGGAGCTGTGTCTGGATGTGCCCGGGCCAAACTCGATTCTTGCTTCCGCGCCGCAAATCCCTTAGCTCAAACGCATCGTGGAGAAGCCAGGGGCCAGCGCTTCCCAGGTGAGGACAAACTGAGTTTGGCCCAACAGAATTGTTGAACTGTTAGATGACTTCACGCGCTGCCATGACATTTAAGACCAAGCAGAATCAGCAGCCAGCGTCCACCGAAGCAGAGCTTCAGATTCTAGTTGATGCAGCAATCCACAAGCGTGAGCGGTTTACATTCGAGAAAGCTCCCGGCCACAGTCTCGCGGCGGCCGAGTATGGCGACGACGGCATCATCCTTGAGTTGCATCGAGGGAAGAAGTGGGACGGCTGGATTTCATCGCCACGAGAGGCTCAGTCGGCACGCGATTTTTTCATCCAGTATTTCCGCGAGCCATTGAGTGCCTCAGGACAGATTGAGAAAGCAGGCGAGTGGCATGAGGTTGGTGTATTCCCGCCGATAGTTTGGCTGGTAGCACTCGGGTCGCTTCTCGCGGTTGTAATTTGGTATTTGATCATATGACGTCGCCCAACGTGCGCTGCAGCGCCCGGCTTGAGCGTCGCGGTTGCAATCCTCGCGTCCCGTGGGCCGGGTCGCTGGTTCGTTGAACTAAGCCGCTTCGCGGGGAAGTGAGGAACGAACCTCATACAAGGTTTGCTGGTTGGATCACCCAGTTCGCTGAATGCCGCGCTTGCCCACGGCCAGTTCCCTTCCCCGTCTTCACTCTTCCCCGGCGGCTCCCGTCCGGCTAGCGTTTGCCAATGCTCACCCGACTGCTTGCTGGCGCACTCGTTTGGATCGCACTTGTCTCCAACACCGACGCGGCCGACACCTCCGCGCCGGGCGTGCTCCGGCTGGCCACCTTCGACGTCGATGCCACGCCGCCGATCGGCAGTCAGATGGCGTACGACGCCGTGACCAACACCTGGGATCTCGGCCTGCGCGCGCGGGGAATCGTACTGCAGGGCGCCGGCGAACCGATCGTGCTGTGCGCCATCGACTGGATCGGGCTGGCCAACGGCGCCCACGACGCCTTCCGTGAGGGCCTGGCCCGGGCCGCAGGAACCACGCGCGAACGGGTGGCCGTCCATGCACTGCACCAGCACGACGCCCCGCTGGCCGACTTTACCGCCGAGAAGATCCTGCGCGACGAGGGCCTGGAGCCGCTCGTTTTTGAGAGCTCGTTCCAACGCGCGACGCTCGCCAATCTCGAGCAGGCGGTGCGGGAATCCCTGCCCCTGGCGCGTCCCGTGAGCCACGTTGGCCGGGGCGTGGCCCGGGTGGAGAAGGTCGCTTCCAACCGGCGCATCCCGGGTCCTGACGGGAAGATTCGGGCCGTCCGCTACACGGCCACGGCCGATCCGGCGCTGCGGGCCGAACCTGAAGGGCTGATCGATCCCGAAGTATCGGTGGTGAGCCTGTGGGAGGGCGACACACCACTGGCCGTGCTGAGTTACTACGCGACACATCCGCAGAGCTA
>DNDP01000399.1 GCA_003484235.1 Verrucomicrobiales bacterium | reverse complement strand
GATCAGCTTCAACCGGCCCTACGGCAAATACTGCCAGATTCTTGACGCCCCGCTGACACAGGGGTCGGGCGAATGGTTTCTCTGGGAATACCCGCTTGCCTTCTGGCTCGAAGCCGAAGGTCGGGACGTGACCTACATCTCGAATCTCGACACCCACGCCGATCCGCACGGCCTGGAGCGGGCGAAGGGTTTTCTGTCGGTTGGCCACGACGAATATTACTCGATCGAGATGTTCCGGAATCTGCAGGCGGCGATCCGGGCCGGCGTCAACGTGGCGTTCCTTTCGGGCAACACCTGTTGCGGCCGGATCGGATTCTCCGCGGACGCCGCCGGCAATCGGTTGCGCGTGTTCGAGCGCACGGGTGTGTTCGGTCCGCCCGGGGGCACGCGGGAATTCACCGCCATGGCGTCGCTGCCCCACGAACGACCCTACGCCAACGAACTGGTCGGGGCCCACAGCACGGGCGTGGTCACCGGCGGGGCGGACTGGACCTGCGTGGCGCCGGAGCACTGGTTGTTTGCCGGCACGGGCATGCGGCACGGCGACGGCATCCCCGGCCTCGTGGGCTGGGAATGGCACGGCGATCCCGCTCCCATCCCCGGCCTGGAGATCGTCGCCAGCGGCCCCACGCAGTCCGCGCCGGGCCAGTTGAACGGCGGCGAGTTCACGGCCACCATTTACCCGGGACCGAAAGGGAATTTCGTCTTCAACGCCTCTACCTGCTGGTGGGCGGACGGCCTCTCCGCGCCGCCGGGCTATTTGCGGCCCTCCGTCTACACATCGCCGCAGGGTCCGGACCGGCGGGTGCAGCAGATCACCCGCAATCTGCTGGACAGATGCGAAGGCAGGGTTGAGGCCAGAGCGACTATGGACAAACAGACCTGACCCAACCTTTGTCTTGGTTTGGCGCGGGCGGGGCGGCATCTTTCCGCCATGCACCCATTCGCCCGGTCCAATGACCTGCCGTTTGCATCCCGTCCGGCGAGCCGCCGGATCTTTCTCGGCCAGCTGCTGCTGGCCGGTGCCAGCTTCACCATCCTCGGCTGCCGCACACGCGGACCCCGCAAGACGGCCGACGGCTGGCTCCAGCTTTTCAACGGGCGCAACCTCGATGGGTGGATTCCCAAGATCCGCCACCACGCCGCCGGTGTGAACTACGGCAACACCTTCCGGGTCGTGGACGGCCTGCTGACCGTCGCCTACGAGCCGTCCGCCTATCCGGCCTACGACGAACGGTTCGGCCATCTGTTCTACGAACGGCCGTTCTCGCATTACCGGTTGCGCGCGGAGTATCGGTTCATCGGGACCCAGGTCGCCGGCGGACCGGGCTGGGCGATCCGCAACAGCGGTCTCATGCTGCACGGCCAAACGCCCGAATCGATGACGGTCGACCAGGATTTCCCGGCCTCGATCGAGGCGCAGCTGCTCGGCGGCGACGGCGCCAACCCGCGCACGACGATGAACCTCTGCACGCCGGGCACGAACGTCGTGATGGACGGCAAGCTGTTCACCCCGCATTGCACGAGCTCGAAATCGAAGACCTATCACGGCGAGCAATGGGTGACCGCCGAAGCCGAGGTGCGGGGCAACGAATTCATCCGCCACTACGTGAACGGCGAGGAAGTGCTCCACTACGAGAAGCCCCAGCTCGACGAACGGGACGCCAGTGCGAAACGCCTGCTGGCCGCCGGACATCCGAAGATGATCGGCGGCGGCACAATTTCGCTCCAGTCGGAGAGCCACCCGATCCAGTTCCGCAAGGTGGAGCTGCTTCCGTATGACGTCTGACACTTCGGCTTCTGATCCGATCATTGCCGGCGGGAAGTGGCGGGCACGGTCCGTCTCCGTGCTCCTGCTGGCTGGCCTGTTGATGTCCGGCGTGACCGCCCCGGCTGCCGTGCCGCCGTTCGTTGCCGGTGTGGAAACACTCCCGGAGCGGACGAACTCCTTCGCCGGACGCGTGCTGATCACCGAGCTCAGCTGCACGGCGTGCCACGGGGCCGGCGCGTCATTGGTCCCCAGGCGCGGGCCTGATCTCTCACAGGTGGGCGCACGGGTGCGGCCCGAACACCTGCACCGGTTCATCGCCGATCCGGCCGGCACCAAGCCGGGCACCACGATGCCGGCCCTGCTCGAACATCTTCCGGCGCCGGATCGCGATCAGGCGGCACGCGCGCTGGCGGCGTATCTCTCGTCCATCGCCACCAACCCGCCGGTCATCGAACCGGTTCTGGTGGAGGCCGTGTCCCGGGGTCGGAAGCTTTACCATTCCGTGGGCTGCGTGGCGTGTCACTCGCCGGAAAAGGAGCTGGCCGGCTCGGTGCCGCTGGGTCCGCTCGCGGAGAAGTATTCGCACGCCAGCCTGACCAGCTTTCTGCGGGACCCGTTGGCGGTCCGGCCGGCCGGCCGGATGCCGGATTTGAAGTTGGACCCTCACGAGGCGGCGGACATCGCCGCCTACCTGCTGCGGGAACAGAATGCCCCCGCTCCGACGACCGCGCCGCAGCCGGATCTCGCGGCGCGCGGCAGGGAACTGTTCGCGACCCATCGCTGCGGCTCGTGCCACACGGTCGACGGGCTTCTGGCAAAACCAAGTTCGACACCGCTTGACGCGCTTCGAGCCGACCGCGCCGAGGAAGGGTGCCTGTCCGGACGGCACGGCGACTGGCCGGTCTACCCGTTGAGCGCGGACCAGCGGACGGCGATTCACTCCGCCCTGCGCGAGCGCCAGGGACCCTCCGACATCGGGGAGGAGATCCGGCTGACCCTCGCCCGGTTCAACTGCGTGGCCTGTCATGACCGCGATGGTCACGGCGGCGTCCCCGAGGTGCGGGACGAATACTTCACCACCCGCGATCCGAATCTGGGCGAGCAGGGGCGCCTGCCGCCGGCCCTCACCGGCGTGGGTGCCAGGCTGCAGCCGGCCTGGTTGCGGAAGGCGCTGGTCCAGGGGGCGCGCTCGCGACCCTATTCGGACACGCGGATGCCGGCGTTTGGCGACGGCGAGGTGACCCGGCTGCTGGAATGGCTGCCGGCGATCGACCGGTTGCCAGCCCCGCCGCCGGTGACGTTCGAGAACGAGAACGATTTCAAGCGGATCGGCCGCGAACTGGCCGGCACGGACGGACTGGGTTGCGTGGTGTGCCACACCTACAAGGATCAACTGACCGGCGCGATGGGCGCGCTGGATCTAACGTTGATGGCACAGCGGGTGACGAGAGACTGGTTTCATCACTACCTTGCCGAACCTCAGCGGTTCAGCCCGTCTACCCTGATGCCCGCCTTCTGGCCAGGCGGTGAGTCCGCCAAACCGGACGTCCTTGGTGGCGATCGCGACCGGCAGATCGAGGCTCTCTGGCGGTATCTCTCCGACGGCTACAGCACGGATGCCCCGAAAGGCGTCCACCGCGAACCGCTGCGGTTGGTCGCCTCAGGCGATGAGGCGGTCATGCTGCGGCGCAGTTATCCGGGAATCGGCAAGCGCGGCATCGGCGTTGGATATCCGTCAGGGATCAACCTTGTCTTCAGCGCCGAACAACTCTGCCTGGCGATGCTCTGGCCGGGAGAGTTTGCGGATCCGGCGGGCGTGTGGACCAGCCAGGGACACGGCACCGCGCGGCCACTGGGCCGGGCACGGATCGAGTTCGCCCACGCTCCCGAACTGGCGCAGCTGGAGCGGATCGAAACGCCGTGGCCGGCGGCGGAGGGCCGCCCGCAGGACCTCCATTTTGAGGGCTATCGTCTGGACCGTTTGCGGCGGCCCACCTTTCGGTACCAGGTCGGGAAGACGACCGTGGAGGATGCGTTCGTCGATCAGATGAACAGCGACGGTGTGGCCTTGAGCCGCACGATCACTTTTCGTTCTGCTGACGCCGGCGACCTGTTGGTCTTTCGCGTCGCCACTGCAACGGCGATCGAGCCGGTGGCTGCAAACCGGTTCAAGGTCGGACCGCTGGAGATTGTCATCGCGGGGGACACGGTCGTGACGCAGATCAAAGCGGGTGACCTGTACGAACTGCGCGTGCCCGTTCAGTCTGTGAACGGCAAGGCGGTGCTCGCGCTGGAATACCGCTGGCCCTTGTCGACACCATGAGAACCCACCGCCACCACCCGCGGTCCTTGCGGGCGATTCCCACCCTGACGCTCGCCCTCGCCTGCGCGATGACGCCGGCTGTTCAAGCCGAACAGCTGGCCGGCTATTGGGGCACCGCCGAGGCCGAAGCGGGATACTATCGCATTGTCGATGTGCCGATACCCGAAAGCCTCGTCCTGGAGGCGGGAAGCTTCGATCTCCTGCCGGATGGACGGCTCGCGATCGGCACCCGGCGGGGCGACATCCTGCTCGTGGACGGCGCCTTCGAGGATCCGCCGGCGCCGGTCTACCACACCTTCGCCTCGGGCCTCGACGAAGTGACCGGCCTTTCGTGGCGCGACGGCGCGTTCTACGTCACCCAGCAGACGGAGGTGACGCGCATTGCGGACCTCGATGGCGACGGTCGGGCCGACGAGTTCAAGACCCTGGCCGACGGTTGGGGCTTCGAGCACTACCACGAGTTCTCGTTCGGATCGAAATGCGATCCCGAGGGGAACATCTGGGTCGCGCTCTGCCTGTCGAAGTCCTACGAGTCGCTGGCGAAGTTTCGCGGCTGGGCGCTGAAGATCACGCCGGACGGCCAAACGGTTCCGATCGCGAGCGGGATCCGGAGCCCGTGCGGAGTCGGCACGAACGCGGCCGGCGTGATGTTCTATTCCGAAAGCCAGGGGCCGTGGAACGGCTCGAGTTCCTTGAAGCACCTCAAGCCCGGCGGGTTCATGGGACATCCCGCCAGCTTCAACTGGTACGACGTCCCGCCGGAGATGGGTCCGCGTCCGATCGAGCCCAACACCAATTCCCGGCTGGAGATCGAGCGCGCCCGGGTGAAGGAGCTGGTTCCCTACGCGGTCGTTTTCCCCTACCGCAAGATGGGGCAGCAGCTCTCCGGATTTGCGGTGGACACGACGGAGGGCCGGTTCGGGCCGTTTGCGAAACAGTTGTTCATCGGCGACTTCACGCTCGGGGTGGTCATGCGCGTCACCACGGAGGAGGTGAACGGCGTCTGGCAGGGTGCGTGTTTTCCGTTCCGGGAGGAGTTCGCGACCGGACTGCTGGCGCTGCAGTTCACGCCAAAGGGCCAGCTGATCGTGGGAGGCACGAACCGCGGCTGGCCGGTGCGCGGTCCGAAACCCTTCGCTCTGCAGCGTGTTGAATGGACCGGCCGCACGCCGTTCGAGGTGCGCGAGATCAACGCCCTGCCCGATGGGTTCCGGCTCACCTTCACCCGGCCGGTGGACCGGCAGGTTGCCGGCGAAGTGCGGCGTTACCTGCTCCAGACCTACACCCACATCTACCGGCAGGGTTATGGCAGTCCGGAGGTCGACCACACCACGCCGTTGGTCGAACGGGCGGATGTTTCGGCCGACGGTCTCCGGGTGACTGTCCGGGTGAAGGGGCTGGTCAGGGGTCACGTCCATGAGTTTGATCTTGCCGGTCTGCGGTCGGAGAATGATGAGCCGCTCCTCCACGACCGCGCCTACTACACCCTGAACGAGATTCCCGCACCGTAACGAACCATGAAACGACTCCTTGCCCCGATGCTCGCGGCCTTTGCGGTGTGTGCGCAAGGTCCCGGCGCAGCCGGCGCGGATCGCCTGCCGAACATTCTCCTCATCCTCGCCGACGATCTCGGCTACGGCGATGTCGCCTGCTACAACGATCAGGCAAAGGTGCCCACGCCCAACCTTGATCGACTGGCGCGTGAGGGCATGCGCTTCACCGACGCACACAGCCCGTCCACCGTCTGCACACCGACGCGTTACAGTCTGATGACCGGGCAGATGGGATTCCGAATTCCCCGCGGCGGAACGGTCTTCACCGGTGTCGGCGGACCGTCGTTGATCGCGCCCGAACGGCTGACCTTGCCGGAGATGCTGCAGACGAAAGGCTACACTACGGCGGCGATCGGCAAGTGGCATGTCGGCTGGACCTTCCGCGATGCGAACGGCGAACCCATCCACAGCGGCGGATTGGAGGCCGTCGAGCGCGTGGATTACTCGCGGCGCATCGAGGGCGGTCCGCTGGACCATGGCTTTGACCGCTTCTTCGGCACCGCCTCCTGTCCCACGACCGACTGGCTCTACGCGTTCATCGACGGCGATCGGATTCCCGTTCCGCCTATCGGCAAGATCGACAAGTCCGGTTTGCCGAAACATCCCTACGCGAACGACTGCCGGCCGGGCCTCATCGCGACAAACTTTCCGATGGAGGAGGTGGACATGGTGTTCCTCGCGAAGAGCCGTGCGTTTCTCGAAGCTCACCGCCGCACGTCGCCGGACAAACCGTTCTTTCTCTACCATGCCGCGCAGGCGGTTCATCTGCCGTCGTTTCCCGGCGAGGCGTTCAAGGGCAAAACCCGGGCCGGTCCTCACGGCGATTTCATCTTCCAGCTCGATCACATCGTGGGCGAACTGATGAAGGATCTCGAACGGCTCGGCTTTTCGGACAACACGCTCGTCATCTTCACCAGCGACAATGGACCCGAGACCACGAGCGTGATCCACATGCGGGCGGATTACGATCACGACGGCGCACGACCCTGGCGTGGCGTGAAGCGCGACCAGTGGGAGGGCGG
>DNDP01000489.1:3827-5136 GCA_003484235.1 Verrucomicrobiales bacterium | reverse complement strand
ACAGCAGTAGGCGTGCTCTTGCCCGTGCGACAGCCCGTCGAGTCCGCCGTCGCCGTGAGGCTTCGCTACGACCTGCTGGAAATCGACAATCATGCTTTGCAGGCGAGCACAGACCTCTTCCTCGAAAGGGTTGCCCTCCAGCCTCCCCAACTGCTTCTCGTAGTCATCAAGGTTTGATCGAGATGTCATGACTTAAGAAAATCCGTCTTCACCGCCGAGGCATGAAGCTGATGCTGCCATTGGCGAGAACGAAACCGGCCATACCCTGCGGGGCGAGGTGGTGGATGAAGTGCTGCACCCAGGCGAAGTTGGCGTTGCCATTGGGTGGCACGCCGAACTGCCAGCGCAGTTCGGCGGCCTTGTAGAATTGGAGGGAGGCTCTTGCCAGTGCGCCAGTGACGGTGGCATTCGCTGAAGGTGCGGCGGTCCAAATCATATCCCGGTGCCAGCGGATCGGGCGTCCTCCTGCCCTCCTCGTGGATTTTCCGGTCGATTAAATAATGGGCCGGCGGTCCAAAGACAAGACCGAAGCCGCGTTCGGCGTCGTTGCGCTCGGGCAGCCGTTAACAAACCAACGCGTCGCCGAGCCTTGTTTTGGTCGCCTGCCTCCCCGGCATCATGGGAAGTGAGAGGTTGGAGGTGGGCGGCAGGCGGTCCGGCACGCGGGTCGCGCGCTACATCCCCGGCATCTCCTGGATGGCCCGCAGTTCCACCGTCCCGCCGTTGATGAAGATGGGGCAGCCCCTGGCGATCCGGGTCGCCTCGGCCAGTCCGCCGGCCTTGATCAGCATGTAGCCGCTGACCGATTCCGGGGTGTCAGTCAGCTTCGCGGCGTTCCTGCCCTTCGCGCCGGACAGGAGCTTCCCGCCGTCCTGCAGCGGGTGGCCCTGTCCGAGCTGCTTCTTTTTCTTCAGTCCGCCCATCCAGGTCATCCATTTGTTCATGGTGGCCCGCATCTGTTCGGGGGTCATGTCCTCGGGATCCGCGCCGCCGCGGAAGAGGAGCAGGTATTCCTTCATTGCCTTCTTTGCCATGGTGATCTCGGGGTTGAGGGTTGGGTGATCGTGCCGATGTGACTCCGCAAGGGAAGTTCCGTCAAGGAACGGTTCGGACTCGGGGTGCCATCGGAAATGGCGGTCAGAATGCGTCCGGGCGTCAAGAGCAGGAGGCGCGCTCGCGTCCCGGGGAGCGTTCCCGCCTCGGGCGCAGCCACCGGCGTCCTTGCCGGTGGCATCGGCCGTGCCCCGGCCGCACGACCGCCGACAGTTCGTACGCGCCAGCTGTGCCCCGCGAGGGCGCGGGACACTGC
>DNDP01000489.1:0-3613 GCA_003484235.1 Verrucomicrobiales bacterium | reverse complement strand
GCCGGGGCGGCCGCGCTCCCCGGGACAGAAGGCGCGTACCAGGCGGTTCCACTCTCCCCAAGATCGGACAGTTGCACTCCACGCGCCCATCGAATCAGCTGGTCGAATCTTCTTTGACCGCCACTTCCGATCGCCCCCTTCAGACCGGAATTCATCCGCCGTTTGTGGCGCCTCGTGGTCATGTCCTGACCTCAACGGTGGAGGGCGGCAGGGGATTTGGCAAAGCTTGAACCCGAACTCCGAGGTTGTGTCCGCGAAACACACGAAAAGACCCGAAAGGGAAAGGCGTTGAAGAACCAGGCTCTGGAAAAAACCTTCCGGAGCTGACTCCCTCTTTCAAAGCCCTCCTTTCGCGCTTGTCCGCGTGGTTGGCGGGAATTCATTTCGGAGTTCGGGTTGAACCGGACACCAGGGCAGGCCACTTCCCCCTTCCGCGGGCCGGGCCGGACCGTTAGCGTCCCGGGTCATGCAGTCGTCCGCTCTTTCCCCGCGTCGCCCACCCGCAATCCGGCCCCGTCGCCCCATGCGGATCGTCGCCGCGGTGCTCTCCACGACCGCCCTCGTCGCCGGCGCCTTCACCGTCCCAGCCGCCGGTGTGGCGGACGGGCGCAATATCCGCGGGGGCCTCGTGATCCCCAGCGAGAGCTACGCGGACCAGCCGTACATCGTCCGCACCGATGACGGCGCCTGGCTGTGCATCCTCACCACGGGCGCCGGGCACGAAGGATCGTCCGGCCAGCACGTGATCACCCTGCGCAGCACGGACCGCGGCCGGACGTGGTCGGACCGCGTGGCGCTGGAGCCGCCCGACGGTCCGGAGGCGTCCTATGCGGTGACGCTGAAGACGCCGACGGGACGGGTGTATGCATTCTACAATCACAACACCGACAACCTGCGCGCGGTGAAGGCCGACAACCCGCCCTACCGCGACGGGTTGAGCCGTAGGGTGGACAGCCTGGGGCAGTTCGTCTTCAAGTTCAGCGACGACCACGGGCGCACGTGGTCGCGCGAACGGCATCAAGTGCCGGTGCGGGAGATGGAGATTGACCGGCAGAATCCGTATGGCGGGCGGGTGAGGTTCTTCTGGAATGTGGGCAGGCCGTTCATCCACGCAGGGGCGGCGTATGTGCCGCTGCACAAGGTCGGCGGGTTCGGCCAGGGGTTCTTCACCCGGAACGAGGGGGTGCTGCTGCGGAGCACGAACCTGCTCACGGCCACCGATCCCCGGGAGGTTCAATGGGAGACGCTGCCCGAGGGCGAGCACGGGCTGCGGACGCCACCGGGCGGAGGGCCGATCGCCGCGGAGCAGAGCTTTGCCGTGCTCAGCGACGGTTCGTTCTACTGCGTTTACCGCTCGGTGGACGGCCATCCCGTCTTCACCTACAGCCGGGACCAGGGGCGCACGTGGGACGTGCCGCAATACCAGCGTTTCGCGGACGGCACGCTGATGAAGCATCCGCGGGCGGCGAATTTCGTGTGGAAGTGCGCCAACGGAAAATACCTCTACTGGTTCCACAACCACGGCGGGCGGAGCTACGAGGACCGCAACCCCGCCTGGCTCTGCGGCGGGGGCGAGGCCGACACGCCCGCGGGCCGGGTGATCCGCTGGTCGCAGCCGGAGATCGTCCTGTACGACGACGATCCGTACATCCGGATGAGCTATCCCGATCTGGTGGAGGAGGACGGCGCGTACTACCTCACCGAGACGCAGAAGAACATCGCCCGCGTGCACCGGATCGATCCCACCCTGGTTGAGGGGCTCTGGGCGCAGTTCACCCCCGGCATCGTGGCGACCAACGGACTGGTGCTCGACTGGACCGGCTCCGCGGGCAGCGGCGCGACGGAACTCCCCCTGCCGTCCCTGCCCCGCTTCGTCGATCGCGACGGTGACCGGCCCGACTACGGCACCAAGGACCTGCGGGCGGGCTTCTCCCTCGAGCTGGCCTTCCGGCTCGACGAGCTGAAGGAAGGTCAAATGCTGCTGGACAACCGCACGCCGGACGGGCGCGGCTTCTGCCTGCGCACCGCGCCACGGGGCACCGTGGAACTGGTCCTGAACGACGGACGAAGCGAAGCCCGTTGGGATTCCGATCCGGGCCTGTTGCAGGCGGGCAAGCGGCACCAGCTGACGGTGATCGTGGACGGCGGCCCGAAGATCATCTCCTTCGTGGTCGATGGGCGGCTGTGCGACGGCGGCAGCCACCGCCAGTTTGGCTGGGGCCGGTTCAGCCCGAACTTCCGGGACGTCAACGCCTCCACCATGCTCCGGGTCGGCGGGAGCTCGGTGAAGGGGCGGATGGAATCGGTCCGGATCTACAACCGCGCGTTGCGGGTTTCCGAGGCGGTTGGCAATCACCGGACCGTCGCCGCGGGGGACTGAGCAGCGCCGCGGCTGGGGTCGCCGCGATTGCCTGGAACGAGCCACCGTCCCGGTCTCAGGGCGACGGCCGGTTGCGGTATTTCTCGTAAAGCCGGGTGTGGCGGCTTTCGAGGCCGACGTACATCTCAGCCCTCACAAAGGATTGGCGCCAAACGGCGATTGCACCTAGGATCGGCACAGTGAGTTACATCGAAGTCATTCAACGCTGGCGGGCGCTACCTGCGGGAAAGCAACAGCAGCTGCGCTGGCAGGCCATTCCCCGGCAGGTCGCCAGCAGCATGGCGTTCGAGGGTGAACCCGTTGATTCCTCATGGCTGACGAAACTCCACCCCCCGACGCCTCCACCCGTTGGATCGAAACCAGTCGCGGCATCCTCCGGCTCTCGGAGCTAGCGCCGTTGCTGGCCGAACGTGTTCTCCGGGTACAGGAGCACATCGAGACGGGCGGCTACGCCGAACAACCGCTGGACGAACACCTCATCCGCTCCCTGCACGGAGATTTCTGCGGCGACCTCGTGCCTGAATGGGCCGGAAGATGGCGGGTGATCGCCGTCCGGGTGGGCACTCACGAACCACCGGCGCCACATCTTGTTCCGGAGCTGATGCGCAACTACCTGCTGGACCTGGAGGCCCGCCTGACAGAACCGCTGCCTGTGGAACAATTGCCCGAAGCCCTGGCATTTGCCGAGGGCAGGCTCCTCTCGATACACCCGTTCACGGATTTCAACGGACGATTGGTCAGGCTGTGGCTCTGGGAGGTGCTTCGTCGCACTTCCCTGCCACCCGTCAATCTGGTGCCTTCAACTTCTGACGAAGTCCCAGCCTACCTTTCCGCCCTGCGAGCGGCCGACCGGATGGACTTCCGGCCGCTGGAGGCGCTTTGGAGGCAGAGGCTGGCGGAGGCCGGCAATCGTGACGAGGCGGCTCAATAAGCCCTTTGAAACCGGTTGCCAACGCACGATTCGAGCTACGTTGAAACAAGGACTCCGCCACTCACCGGAACGGCCATGAAATCGCCCGGAACGAGCCACCGTCCTGTGGCGCGCGGGCGCCACGCCCGCAGTGGCCTGCGCCTCGCGGGACACATCTGGCGCGTTCGAGTCGGCGGTCATCGGAGGTTGGTTCACGCGCAACGTCCCACCGGCGAGTGCGCCGGTGGATGCGCCCCGGGGCGGGCGCGCTCACCGGGACGGTGGCACCGCCGGTCTCAGGGCGACGGCCGGTTGCGGTATTT
>DNDP01000389.1:29884-30556 GCA_003484235.1 Verrucomicrobiales bacterium | reverse complement strand
TGGCCATGCCGCGGTTTCTTCTGCGGCAGCCCTACGGCAAGGCCGGTGATCCGATCGAGCGTTTCGCCTTCGAGGAGATCACCGACGACGCCGATCATGAGCGCTTTCTCTGGGGCAACTCGGCCGTGCTCTGCGCCCAGCTGTTGGCCGAAGGGCACGCCGCAGGAGAACAGATCGCCGCCGGCAACATCGGTGACCTGCAACCGGCGCACTACACCGAGCACGGCGGCACGGCGCTGAAGGCATGCGCCGAGGCGTGGCTGGTGGACCGTGCGGCCGAAGCCATCGCGCGGAAGGGGTTCATCGCGGTGCAGTCCTTCAAGGGAAGGGATGCCGCGCAGGTGACCGGCATCCACGCGATCTGCCATCCCGAGAAGCCGTCGCGGATACTTGGCTGAACCTGCGGGAGTCGGCGTCTCAAGACCGCGCTCAGGCCTGTCCACTGGCGATCTTCTTGCCGAGATCGAGGAAGGGTTTCAGCTTTTTAGAAAAAGCCGCGGCCTCGGCAGGCTTCATCACCGGCGCTTCAACTTTTGGAACCTCGGGCGCTCCGGGTGCGGCCGGTGCCTTGGGCACTTCCAACTTGGGAATCTCTCCCTTGGCAATCTGCGCGCTGGGCCGGGGTGAACTGTCCATGGCCGGTTTGTCGGAAAGGCCCGCCGCAAGCATCAC
>DNDP01000389.1:29529-29731 GCA_003484235.1 Verrucomicrobiales bacterium | reverse complement strand
CGGAAAGCCCCGCCGCAAGCATCACCGCTCCGGCGGCGGCCGATGCCGCCATGCCGGGCGCGGCGGCACCGCCACCGGCGGCTGCTGAACCTGCCTGCGCTCCCTGGGCAACCGGCTGCGACCAGGCCGCCGCCTGTGCCGTCCAGCCGCCGGGACCCTTGCCGTTGGTCTTGGCGGCCGCTTCCGCCGCGGCCGCTTGATT
>DNDP01000389.1:18053-29306 GCA_003484235.1 Verrucomicrobiales bacterium | reverse complement strand
GCCGCTTGATTTGCTGGAGACGGATCAGCCAACCATTTGTCGGCCGCCGCCACCGCCTGCTGATCCTCCGGCGTCAGTTTGTCACCCACCATCTTGGAGCTTTCCGAAGCCCACTTGACGGAATCCTTTTCGGGCATGCCGTGAGCCAGCAGGTTCACCGACTCCATCGGCTTCTGGTTCTTCTCCAGCAGCTGCAGGTATTCACCGGTGGATTGACCCGGTTGATAGAGCGAGGCCGCCTCGGGACTCGCATTCATGCGCGGCAGGAGCTCGGCGACCGGCGCCTTGACGTTGGTCAGCGGCGGAGCGGGCGTAACGAGACCAAGGAGCTTGGAAAGCATGGCTGCAAGCGGTCAGGGAACCTGGACGGTCGGTGCGCCGGGGCCGGTGAACGAGATGACACCGCCCCAGTTGCACATGCATTTGCAGGTGATGTTCAGTGCTGGCATGTTGCCGATCATGACCGTGGGCGATCCGGGAATCCACGGTGACGTCGTCATGGGAATGCAGGGCATCGGAGTCAGCACCCCCATAGCAGCTGCCGTGGCGGAAGCCACCATGGGATTCGCCAGCGACATGCACATGGCGAACGGAGGGATGTTCACCATCGGCTTGTGATCCATGATGTTGCCGGCGGGCACACCGCCGGCCATGGTCTTGGCCGTGGGCAGCACGACCAAACTGCTCGGCGCCATGCCGAACGTGCACATCATCATGGTTCCGAGATTGGCTATGGGTGGCATGCCGCTACCTTAATGCGCGTGTGGTGGAGGGTAATGCCAGTCCGGCCGAAGTGCCAACAAGTCGGTGCCGTCATCCGGAGCGGTACCCAGCCAGACGTGGATATCGGTCTCAACAGGTGCCCCCAGGAAGACAGCGGCCCGCAATGCCCGCGCCTTGACCAGATCAAGCTCCTTCTGACGGGAGGGTTCCGTTCGGTCGTGTGCCTGAGCCGCTTCGATGAACAGCGCCGCCGCTTTCGACCGGTCGGAAGCACGCACAAGTCTTAGTGCCGCCCAATCTGCAAGTCGCCTGGTTCCCTGCGGATGCACCTCCAAGTAAAGCGCCACCATATTCCCCAATTGCCGGGCGTTGTCCTCCTGCCGGAGTATTTCCTCACGAAGGCGGTTGGCTCTTTCCAGTCCTTTGACCTCCCGGCCGATGTATTCCTCGATCCGATCGAGGCGGATCTCCAGATTCGCAATCTGTGCTTCCTGTTCCGGCGTCTTGAGTTCGGCGATCTTTCGCTTCAACGACGCTGCGGCTCCGGAGAGTGCGCGTTGCAGGCCGTCCGCGTCTTCAGGCGTCCCCAGGGAGTATGCCGCATCCAGCAGGGCGTCACGAATCACCTCCACGTCAGATCTGCGCAGTAGTTCCAGGTAGCGCTGGCGGGCCGCGGAACGTTGCGGCTCGTTGCCCAGCCACGTCAATGCACCAATCGCGGCCGTGCTGCGGCGCACTTCCAACGCCGTCGATTCCCCCAGCCGCAGCACCCGCTCAAAGGCGTCAGCGGTTTTCGCCAAGTCATGGAGCTGTGCCAAGCGTGCAGCCCGCACGACCACGGTCGGTTCAACAAGCCCCGAGAGTTCGCGTGTGAGTGTGGCGGCAGCCAGTTCGCCCAACAGGGGAGCGGGGACCGGCAGAACGTTGTACTTGCCGTCACCGTGAAGATATCCGGCAACTCGGGCCTCTTGATTTCCATTCATATGCTTGTTCGGTTCATGGGCCGCTTCCCGGGCAGCCAGTTCTTTGCCGTGGGACGCCAGGAGGGCCATCGCCCCAAGCAGCAGCAAACGGAGGCGACCACCAAACCGGAGGTTCAATCTCATTCGACGATCCCCGAGTTGTTTTCCCGGAGCTGCTGCACCGGAATGCCCCGCACATTGCCGCTGTACACGATTTCGCGGGGATCGCTGATCCGCTTGGGGCCGTCCACGACCCGTTCGTTGGCGCCCTTGGGCGAGCCCGGCCCCATCATTTCGGTCGCCAGATTGGCATGGCCGACATCCATCAGGATATGCCCCAACTCATGCGGGATCGTGGTATGAAAATGATCGTCCTTCCGGATATTGTCGCCGAACACCAACGCGGAATTGGTCATCAGATCTGTTGGTTTGGTGTCCGCCGTTGGATCCGCAAAGTTTGGAGTGAACGCCTCCCCAAGGCTGCCGCTGCCCAGTTGGTCGACGATGAACAGGTCAATGCGGTCGCTGCCGGAATCGTAGTTCTTGACCAGCACCCGCTCTTCAATGGTACCGACGTGACTGTCGTTGCCACCAAACTCCGCCACCGTCGCGGAAGTGAGGGCCCCCACCGTTACCGGATGCCTTACATCGTCCGACGTCAGCACGTTGAGCCGTATCTTTTGAGTCAAGGGGGCACCAACCAGGATGTCCGCGGAACCAATCGCCTGACCGCGCAATGGAGGGTTGGCGCTGGCTTCCACTTTTGTTCCCGCCGGCAGGACCGACCTCAGAGCCGCCGCGAGATCATTGGCCGTATCGATTGGCAGAACATTGGCGCGGGTCTGGATGGTCGCGGTGACATCCACCGTGCCGTCAAGCCGGACGCGAACCTTGATGGTGGCGTTGCCTGTCGATCGTTTTCCATCCGCGTTGGCCACCGCCAGCAGGTTGGCCGGCAGAGGCACTTCACGCACGGCACCGAGCAACTTCACCGTCATGTCCGCCTGGGCATACAGCTGGCGGACATAGTTCAAAATGCGACGGCGTACTTCCTTGGGCGGCGCAACAGCGGTCCCGGAGGCGTCCTTCAGCACGTTGGCGGCAACGCGAACATGCTTCCTGTCATTCCCAATATTCAGCGTCTCGCGAACAGTGCACTTGGTCGCCGCCGGACACTTCTGGCGGGTGTAGGAGGCCTGAATCTGGTAGTCGAGAATCTCGGTAAGGTCGTTATCCCCCCCATTGCCATCCGCAACGTCCTTTACCAGCAGCGTCTGCTTTTCGGCCGCCTTCTGGTCATCTTCATCCACGACGAGGCGGAGATAAGGCGAGCGGAAACAGACTTTGCTGGGCACCGACTCGCAAGTCACCTTGAGCAGCCGCTTCGCCGCATCCGCTCCGGAAAATGGCTCATGCCGATCGATGGTCTTGTCCGGTTTGAAGACCGGTTTCAGCACCCTCAATTCCACCTCCACGGTGCCTCCAGCTTTGGGGTCCACCACCTCGATCTTGAAGGCATCCGGATCATCGTGGGCATCCTTTTGAAATTTTGTGCCCTTCGGAAAGGCCTTGTTTGCCTGCTTGCCAGCCTTGTCCGTCGGCCAGTTGCTGACGTTGAGATGGGTTTCGGTCTTGTCCTGCCGGTACGGTTTGTCAGGTGACCCGTGGGTGAACCGTACCAACACCGGCGGCGCATTCTTTTTGACGAACTTGTGCAGGGCCTCGACCGCCTTCTGCAACAGGTTCAATTTCAAGTCGGGAATGGTCACGAAATCCCCGGCCTGCAGGTCACGGTTGAGGAACTCCTTGCCAGCATTGGCAGGATCCTTGCGGATCAGGTCGCAATCAAGAAAGCCGGCCGCAATGGCCAGACCACACAGAGTGTCACCCGGTTTCGCTTCGACTATCGTTGGCATGAATCACCGCCCGCCAAGCGGGCTATTTGGCTTCCCAGACGGATTTGTCAAGATTGGGGAACGTCACTTCACATTGGCCGGGCTCGAACCCCTCCACCCGTGCACGGCCTTTTTCATCCAGTGTCCCCTCCGCCACCGTCTCCCCATCCGGCAGCTTCACCCGGTAGGCTTCGCCCGCGACCGGCTCATTGTCTTCATCCAGCAGCTCAATCTCGATCCAGCTGGATTTCTCCTTCTTTTCATCCTCAGTCTGGGGCGGTTTCAAGGGCTTGACCTTCTCAGCCCCGTACTTGCCCTTCTTCAACTCGCGCTGCTCGCTCTTGAGCTTCGCCACTTCGCCAGGATCCGCCTTATCAGCCTCGTCGGCCTTGTCTGGCTCCGCCGGCATCACCGCCGTGACGGTTTTTCCGCTTTTGGGACTTGGCATAGGCCTGTTCAGTTGATCATGACCGCGCCGCCTTTCAAGGTCAGCATCCCGTCTCCCTTGACGGTGGTTGCGGGGCTCTTCAATTCCGCGGTGGCCGAAGATTCCATCGACAGCGGAGCGGTCGCTTTCAAATCCATGGTGGCCCCCGCCTCGATCTTGATGGTGCCATCAGTTTTCAACGCGATTCCATCCGCGCCTATGGCAATGGAGGATCCACCCACCTTCACCGTCACGTTGGTCTGGCCTTCGATGACGATGTTGTCCGCCTTCAAATAGTAGTCTGCCTTGGTGGTCTCTGAATGGTTGGCCTCAAACACTTCGGCCACATCACCTTTGACCGTCAGCGAAAGACTTCCATCCACTCCCTTGGCCTCCTTGCCCACGACCCTCAGGTGCCGGTCCTTGCCGATCTTCTCCTTGTGATCCTGGTCGACAATCACGCTCTGGTTGTTTTCCACGTGGGCAAACTGATCCTTCTTCACCACCAAATGGCGGTTGTTGCCCACCCACTCAAAGCTGTCGTTCTTGACACGGACATCGTGGTTTTTCTCGGCGTGGATGAAAATCTGTTCGTCGCCCTTCTTGTCCTCGAGCCGGATCTCGTTGAAGCCCGCACCGCCCTTCGACGAGCTGGACTTGAGCGTGGACATCGTCTTGTTCGCCGGCAGTTCGTAGGGTGGTTTCGCCTCGCCGTTGTAAACCCGGCCGGTGATGATCGGCCGGTCAGGATCACCCTCCAGAAACTCCACGATGACTTCCTGGTCCTTCCGTGGCGTAAAGATGCCACCCCATTGCTTGCCGGCCCAGACCTGGGCGACCCTGATCCAGCAGGAGGATGTCTCATCCCCTTTCCCGAGCCGGTCCCAGTGAAAGCGCACCTTTACCCGGCCAAACTCATCCACGTGGATCTCCTCGCCGTCGGGCGCAACCACGATCGCCGTCTGAGGCCCCTGGATCAGCGGCTTGGGGGTGCTCTGCCGGCTCCGAAACGCCTCTTCGGAGTTCATTGCCCTCACCGCGCAGGAAAAGAAGTCGCCTCCGCCCTCGCCGCCGCCGGCGGCGAACTCTCCCGCCTCCGCCTGCAGGCTGACACCCGTGATCAGGTACTCACGATTCTGGTCCGCGCGGGGATGGCGCTTCAGCTTAAAGATGCTTCCCGTGGAAAGGCCGCGCGTCGTTGCCTGGCCTGAACACACCTCGTGCTGGGATTGATACTCCTCGAGTCGCACCTTTGACAGGCGCTCGCCGTCGGACGCCTCCACGTACTCGCCCGGATAGTCGTACATCTCGAAGTCGGCGGCACCGTGCTGCCGGGATTTGGTCGAGAGCGAAAGGAGCGATTTCTTGGGCAGCTTGAAATCAAAGTCGTTGAGTGCATACGTCCCCGGCTGTACTTCGCGCTCGATCTGCCAACTGGTGATTCCCAGGTGCCCTTCGGCTCCTTCCTCGAGCTCAACGAATTCCACCTCCTCAAACCCCGGAGCCGCAGAATGGGCGCTGGCTGAATCCGCCAGCACCATGGTGTGCTTGCCGTTCTCGTGCTTGAAACAGTAGTAGATCCCTTCCTGTTCCATCAGCCGGCTGACAAAATTGAAATCCGTTTCCCGGTACTGCACGCAGTATTCTCGCTTCGAATGGCTTTCGCTGAGATTGAGCTGGTAGTCGTTCAGTCCGTGATCGCGGAACACCTTCTCGATGATTTCCGGAATCGTCATCTCCTGAAAGATCCGGCACTCGGCGGTGCGGGTGAGCAGCCAAAACCACGGCACCAGCGAGGCGTGGTAGCGGGCGAAACCGCCCTTGTTGCCCATCTGCACGAAGCGGCTGACCACACCGTTGAAGAAGCGGGTGCCGCCGTCGCCGAGTTCAAGCCGGATCGTGGCGTTGGTGCCGACAATCTTGTCGAAGTCGATCTCGGCGTCCTCCGAGGCAAGTTCCGCCTCGATCCGGAAAAGGCGCCCCAACGGCTCCTCGACCGAGATCGCCTTGAGCACCAGCGCGTCATCCCCCAGCGCGGTGCTGATGGCCAAGATCCGGTTTTGCTGTTGTACAGGCATGCCTCTGGAGATGTGAGTCAGATCATCGTTCCAAGCAGCAGTCGTCTCAAGTTCAATTTCGCCGCCACCGTCACCGGTTCCAGGCCGCCACCGGCGGTTGGAACTCCGCCATCCGGTTCATCCAACCATCTTCCCGACCAGGCGACTATTCGAAGGCAAAGGCGAAGTCACCTTCCTTCTCCAGCACGTGCACCCGCTCGATCGCGCGGCCCTCCGCCAGCCGGGTGAGCACTTCGCGGCCAATCTCCGGCAGCAGCGTGTTGGTGATCATGGCATCGACCATGCGGGCGCCCCGTTCCAGTTCGGTGCAGCGCCGGGCGATGAGTTCGGGGATCGACTCTTCGTAGGTGAACGGCACCCTGTGATTCTCGATGACCCGGCGTTCGACCTTCTTCAGGTTGAGCCCGATGATGACCTTCAGCATCTCCTGCGAAATGGGGAAGAAGGGGATTACGACCAACCGGTTGAGCAGTGCATCCGGGAAGACCTTGGTGAGGGGTCCCCGCATTGCCTTTTCCAGCCCGTCGGCCGAGGGCATCAGCTCCGGATCCTTGCACATGCTGATGACCACGTCCTGCGCAGCGTTGCTGGTGAGGATGATGATGGTGTTCTTGAAATCGATGAATCGCCCCTCCGAGTCCTCCATCCAGCCCTTGTCGAACACCTGGAAGAAGATCTCGTGCACGTCCGAGTGCGCCTTCTCTACCTCGTCAAGCAGCACCACGCTGTAGGGTTTGCGCCGGACGGCCTCGGTGAGGATGCCGCCTTCGCCGTAGCCGACGTAGCCGGGCGGCGATCCCTTCAGCGTGCTGACGGTGTGCGCCTCCTGAAACTCACTCATGTTGATCGAGATGAGATTCTGTTCGCCGCCGTAGAGGGCCTCCGCGAGGGACAGCGCGGTCTCCGTCTTGCCCGTGCCGCTGGGGCCCGCCAGCATGAACACGCCGATGGGCCGGTTCGGGTTGTCCAAACGTGCCCGGCTGGTCTGTATCCGGCGGGCAATCTGTTCCAGCGCGTGTCGCTGACCGATGACCCTGCGCTCCAGGATGTCCGCCAGCTTCAGCACCTGCTCGATCTCATTCTTCACCATGCGGCCGACGGGTATCCCGGTCCAGTCCGCCACGACGCTGGCAATCGCGCCCTCGTCCACGCTGGGAAAGATCAACGGATTCTCGCCTTGAAACTCCTTCAGCTTCGCCTGCTTTTCCCGCAGTTCGGCAAGCAGCTTGTCACGCTCCTCCGGCTTGAGTCCGCCATTGCCTTCCTTGGCCTCGGCCGGCTTGGCCTCGGGTTGATCGACGGCTTCACCAGATCCCCGAAGTTTGCCGCGGAGATCCAGGATCTGGTTGACCAGTTCCTTCTCCTCGCTCCAGTGCTTCTCAAGTTCCGCCAGCTTCTTCTGCTCTCCGGCGAGGCGATCATGAATCGCGGCGGACCGCCCAACGTGATCCATGCCCACGGCGGTCTCCCGACCAATGATCTCGATCTCAGTCTCCAAAGCCTGGATGCGGCGGCGGCAATCATCCACCTCGGCCGGCACGGCGTGCTGACTGACGGCGACCCTTGCGCTGGCGGTGTCGATCAGGCTTACCGCCTTGTCGGGCAGCTGCCGGGCGGGAATGTACCTGTGCGAGAGGCGCACGGCAGAATCGATCGCTTCATCAAGGATCTGCACGCGATGATGCTTTTCAAATGGCGCAACGACCGCGCGCATCATCCTGATGCATTTTTCCTCGTCGGGCTCGTCCACCTTGACGGTCTGGAACCGACGCGTCAGGGCCGGATCCTTCTCGATGTATTTCTTGTACTCGTCCCAGGTGGTGGCGGCGATGGTTCGCAGGGTGCCCCGCGCCAGCGCCGGCTTCAACAGGTTGGCGGCGTCACCCGTGCCGGCCGCTCCGCCGGCTCCGACCAACGTGTGCACCTCATCGATGAAAAGGATGATCGGCTTGGGCGAGGCCTGCACCTCGTCGATCACGCTGCGCAAGCGCTGCTCGAACTCGCCCTTCATGCTGGCGCCGGCCTGCAGCAACCCGATGTCGAGCGACAACACATCGACGTCCTTGATCGCCGGCGGCACGTCGCCCGCCACGATGCGGTGGGCGAAGCCCTCGACGACCGCCGTCTTGCCGACGCCCGCCTCGCCCGTGAGGATGGGATTGTTCTGCCGGCGGCGCATGAGAATGTCCACGCACTGGCGAATCTCCTCGTCGCGACCGATGATGGGATCAATCTCCCCCTTGCGGACGCGCTCGGTGAGATTCGTGGTGAACCGCTTCAGCGCCTCCTGCTTGCCCATCTCCGCCGGGCCGATCGCGCCGCTGGTTTCGCCCGGCGCCGCGTCGGCGCTGAGCCCGCTCCCGTCGCTGGCCCGTTGAGCGTCCTCGACGGAGCCGGCCACGATCTTGTGAAACTCATCGGACAGGGCCTCCGCCTTGATCTTGGAAAACTCCTTCGACAGCGCGGTGAAGCTGTTCCGCAGCTCGGCCGACTTGAGAAAGGCGACCACCAGATGACCGGTCCGCACCTGGCCTTCGCCGAAGAGCAGCGTGGAATAGATCCAGGCCTGCTGCAGCGCCGTTTCGATCTGGGGCGAGAAATCCGAAATGGCCGTTGCCCCGCGCGGCAGGCGGTCGAGCGCCACCGTCAGATCCGTCGCCAGCCGGGAGGCATCCAGCGAGAAGTGGCGGATGATCCGCAACACGTCCGAATCCGGCTGCTGCAGGAGCTGGTGCAGCCAGTGCACCGTTTCCACGTAGGGATTGCCGCGCATCTTGCAGAAGACGGTGGCAGCCTCGATCGCCTTGTAGCCAATCGGATTGAGTTTGCCGAAGAGGGTGGCGCGTTTGATTTCAGCCATGGGTCATGGTGGTTGTTGGTTCGAACTGCTCGATGCCTGCCCGACGGTGCCGCGGCGCTGGAAGGAGATGGGTCAGGATGCTCCGGCCCGTGGTAGCCTTCAAGACTGTGTTTGAGAACCTCATCCCGCCGCCTCCGGATTGACAATGATGTCCTCCGCGTCGTGGTCGAAAGGTTTCGTCTTCAACCAGGTGGTCCAGCCCACCCGGCCCGATTTCCCAAGCTGGACTGCCGGAACCTCCTCGCGGGCGAGAATCATCTGCACGTCCCAGGTGAACTGGTCGGTGGTGTAGAGCCGCACCCAGTCCCGCAGCCGGCGGAACGAACCGCCCGAGGGCAGCATCCGTTCGAGGTCGACGAGCCGCATCGGACCCAGGCGCAGTCGAAAGTGCAGCTGCCCCGCCCAGACCCGCGAACCGACAATGGTGGTGCGCCCGAGGCTTCCCGTATCCCGCGAATCGCCAAGCTTCCATTGGTATTCGTCAGGCAGGTTCATCCAACGGCCAACAAAGGGCACCAGCTCGGTGTCGACATTGAAGAAATCACGGACGATGGCGGCCAACCCCTCCGCGTTGCGGCTCTGCGCCACCAGGCGGCCGGAGAAGTAGAGCTTGGCCCGGTCGGGGACGCTGTCCCGGTTCCAGAACGCCTCGCCGCTCAGGCCGAACAGCGCGCCCAGATAATGCACCCAGTGCGAGTCCCCCGGCCGGTCCATGTCCACCGCCTTGTTGGACTCCGCCCAGGCACGGAAGAACAGCGACATGAGCCGGTGATGAAAGACATTGCAAAAGGCGGCAAACGTGCGGTCACCGTGGTGGTAGATCCGGTCGCGCGCGTACTCGGTCAGACAAAGCGGCAGTGCGCCATTCGGGCCGAAGACGCCAAAGTGCCGGGCAAAGAGCGTGGGTGGACGGGTCGGGTCGTCGGCAGAAACCTGCAGGGACTCAAGGGTCGAGGGGGCGAAATCCAGGGCGGGGGTCTGCGCAAACCTGATCGGATCCCCCGAGGGTCGAAGTGAACAACCTATCCGGGGACGATCGCTGAACTCCGCCTGCACGCGCCGGATCGCCGCGAAGAAGTCGAAGCCCGGAGGGTTCGCGGCAATCTCGTCGATTACAGGACGGGGCGGGTTCCCAGCTGGGCCGGCCATCGCATGATCTCCTTCCTTTGCTGCGAGCTGATGACAACTTCCACAAACGAGTTCAGCGCGACATAGCGCGCAAAAAAACGCTCCAATACCGCGCCCAGGACAAACACCCCCTGCCCCTCGAAGGCGTTCTCGTCGAACTGCACCGTGATCTCCAGTCCGCGCGCAAAGGTGATGGGGCCGCCGGATGCCACGCGACGGACGATGGACTTGTGGGAAACACTGCGAACGCCATCGACCTGCTTCAACGTCTGTCGATCCTGCGGATCCGAGTAGAGCCGGAGAATTTCACGGAGCCCCTCGGCGCCGGTCTCGCTTCCCTTGTCGAGCAGCGAGAAATAGTTCAACGAAAGATGGCTCACCAGCCGCCAGGCGAACCGTCCCGAAGCCACCTGGGGCTTGTCCGGATTTTGGCCGGCCAGCACGAGGCTCGCACGGGGAATGGTGGGGCCATTGATGATGCGGATGGTCCGGATCGGCGCGCCCACGTCCATGCTGAAGTCGGACTGTCCGATGCCCTTGGCCATCTGGATGGGCAGATGTCGGTTCGTGCACCAGGCACGAATTCCCAACTGCTTCAGATCCGGACTGTGCGGCGCCATGTCAGCATCGACGATCGAAACGAATACGTCGGTGCCGGCGTAGGAGGAACGACGGCCGGATTGCCGCTCACGTTCGCTGAACAGCCGTGGCACCCGCTGCACGGTGTAGAAGGCGGACGATTCCAGATCCGTGTCGCGGGCCTGATAGAACGGAACAAACGGCCGTTCCTGATCCTGCGTCTCGCCGTAGCCGGTCACCGATTCCACGGAGTAGACCTCGAAGTCGAGCGGCCGGTTGCGGTCCGGGACCAGGTGGTATTCCGCAAACCGGTTGCTGAGCGGGATGCGGTCCAGCGTCTTTGGAAACAGGTTCACCACCGGCGTGCAGAAGAGATCGAAGGTTCCTCGATCCACCCGTCCTTCCAGCCGTGTTTCAACGTCATCCAAGCCAATGATCACGTCGACCTCTTCGCCGGACAGGGAATTGAAAGCCGCCTGAAAACCGGCGAGTTCAAAGAAAAGAAACCGTTGTGGAAAGGCGAAATACTCGCGCAGCAGCCGGTAGCCCTCGGCGTCGTGGATCGCCGAGACCTCGAGCTCGCGCTCGCGCTCGTCGTCGG
>DNDP01000389.1:16471-17866 GCA_003484235.1 Verrucomicrobiales bacterium | reverse complement strand
GCGCAGCAGCCGGTAGCCCTCGAAACCGCGCGGGCTGGGCGGAAGCATTGCCTGGTCTTCGGCAAATCCCGCGCGCCGGATTGACGTCGACGGAAGAGCCACTCCGGGGGATTTGCGGTCTCCGGCGGCGCGGATGAGCACTCCCGCCTTGTGGGCGAGGATCTGCTCGTAGACCTGCCCGGGCAGTTCGTCCGCTCCACGCAGGTGGAACATCAAGGGGTCGGCCATGATCTCCGGGAACGGGTTGGCGACGGTTTTCCGCATGCGGATGCGAAAGGCGGCCCGCCAGCCCAGTTCGCGCGGAACATTCAGCTCCGCCAGATCACGCGTGTAGTACTGCGCCTCCTTCACCTCCAACGGCAGCAGCCGGACATCATGGGCGGTTGCGAACGTGCATGCCGTGCGGTCGCCGCGGGCCAACTGGCTCCGCAGCAGCGTGCCCCGCTTCAAGGGCACGCCGGCCGCGAGGGCGCCTTCGTTCTGCTCCGGCTCGAACTTCACCAGCGCCATCGACGGAATCGGGCAGAGATAATCCGGATAAACCGTCTCAAGCAGTCCCTGCACGAACCGTGGGAACTCGGCATCGAGCTTGAGATGGACACGTGCGGCGAGAAACGCGAAGCCCTCCAGCAAGCGCTCCACATACGGATCGGGACAGGCATCCTTGGCATCCCGGTCGAGTGACAGGCGCCCCGCAATCTTGGGAAAATCCCGGCCAAACTCGGCGGCGGTCTCCCGCACGTGCCGCAGCTCGGTGTTGTAGAGTTCGAGGAGGCGCCTATCCATTGGCGGAGTCCCCCAACACGCTGAGCCCGGTTTCCAGATCCACCGAAGTCTTCACGTGCAGCTGCTCAGGGAGCGGATTCGCCCAGAGATCGCCCTCGATCTCAAAGCTCACGATGTTGCGGTCCATGGCGGCATGAATCGAAAGCGACCGGGCGGAGATCCGGGGTTCGAACACTTCAAGCGCCTCCATCAGGTCGGTCTGCAGACGTCGCATGTCCGGAGCCGCCATGCCGGTGAGCTGGCGGGTGCCGTAGTTGATGACCGATCTCCACGCCTCCGGAAAATCGCGCAGGTTGAAGTCCTCCGCGCCCTCGATCTGCAGGTAGGAGTTGGAATTGAACAGCCATTCCAGATCACGCAGCACACCCCGGCGGTAGCGCTGATGGGAAATCACCCGCTGGGAACGGCCCTCCTCCTTCGCCTCCGGTTCGTCATCCGTCAGCCGGTCGAGCAGGCACGGTTGCAGCCGTTCAACTGGTGTAAGATCCGCCATGAGGGGTCATGTCACTCCGCATTGAATTCGATCACCCGCGTTTCGAGCAGCGGATGGTCGCCGGCATCCGAGGCGAACATGCGCTGTCCGAGCCCCAACCAGGTCCCCTGCTCCTA
>DNDP01000389.1:0-16277 GCA_003484235.1 Verrucomicrobiales bacterium | reverse complement strand
CCCCCCCTCCCCCTCCCCCTGCCACTCCGTCCGCCGCGCCAGCCGGAGCTGGGCATCCCCGCTGTTCTCGGTGGACGGATAGCGGACCGGAATGTGGGCACCGATCGCGCCGCCGTTGGTCCACGTGAAATTCACCGGCAGCCAGACCAGATCCCGCAGGTCGGACGGCTTCTCGAACTCCACCTTCCGCACCCGGGCCATTGGCACCCAGAAGTACTTGCCCTCGATGAAAGCCTCCATCACCGGCCCCAGCCGGGAGTCGGCATCGGCAATCCACTCGAAGGCGGTGTCATCAACCTTGCCACCGATAGACGGAGCGGCCTCAAACGCCTTTTCGCGAAGCTGGGAGGCGGCGGAAAATTCGCCGCGGGCCACGTGGACTCCGGCCTGAATCAACCAGCCCATCCAGTCCGTCGGTTCACCGAACACCAGCGGCGAACGTTTGCCGGAAAACACTTCGCGCCGCAGCAGTTCGCAGGTGATGACCGGACGAAAGATCTGCGCGAGCAGCATGCTGTCCGCATCGAGCGTGGCAAGGACCTGGAGCTGGTTCAGCGCCTTGTCCAGCCGCCCTTTCACCGCCTCCAGCTGAAAGAGGTAGATGCGGAGCCGCTCATCCTGTGGGCGGTCGCGGATCTCACCCTGCAGGGCGGTCAATGCCTCGTCCAACCGGCCGGCCTGCAGCAGTTCTGCGGAAGTCATCGCTCAACAGGCACCTGGCCGGCAACGGCCGGCCAGGTGCATGAATATCATTGTCAATGCGGGCAGCCCGGGATCAACCACCCTTGTTGGTCTTGAGATCCCAGTGAGCCACAACCTTCGAGCCCAATCCGCCCTTCTCGGTCTGCGGATAGTACTCAAACTCGATCTTCGAGAAGTTGAGGGAGATCTGATCGACCGGCACGACGTCACCCGATGAACCTCCCGTCTGGTAGGAGGAGACCAGCAGGTCTGAGAACTTGATTTTCAGGTACTCCTGCTGTTCCTTGCCAGCCTTGCGGCAGACCAGGAGGGCGCTTTTGATGTGTTCACCGTTTGCGCAGGCCAACATCAGCTTGGGTGTCGCCTTGTTCATCGTCATGCTGAAACTGAAGTCCTGCATGGAAACCTTGCCGGCGCCGCCGCCGCCGCCGTAGGCGTGGCTGCCCGACTGGGTCTCGCCCCAGCTCCACGACATGACGTCGATCTCATTCTTGTGTTTGGAGTCGGTCGATTCACCATCGATGCTGTCGATTTTTAAGAAGTAGTCTACCGCCATAGTTTTGCTCACTTTCCCAGACCCCGTGCCTGAGGCCTGAAATGCTTACCGGTTTGTTGTCGGCGGGCGGCACCATCCCGCATCCATTAAACTCAGATCCCGCGGTTTCCTCAGCCTCCACCCTTGGCCGAAGGCAGTTTCGACACGAGCCGCAGCGACACGGTCAGGCCTTCCAGCTGGTAGTGCGGACGAAGGAAAAACTTGGAAGTGTAGTAGCCGGGGTTGCCCTTGACCTCCTCGACGACAACCTTGGCCTCTCCCAGTGGATAACGGGCCTTGATCTCTTCCGAGGACTTGGGATCGCAGGTGTACTGGCTGATCCACTTGTTCAACCACTCCTCCATGTCCTCGCGTTCCTTGAACGAGCCGATCTTGTCGCGGACCATGCATTTGAGGTAGTGGCCGAACCGGCAGGTGGCGAACAAATACGGCAGCCGCGCGCCCAGATTGGCGTTGGCGGTGGCATCCGGATCGTCATAGACCGCCGGCTTGTGAAGGGA
Source organism: Verrucomicrobiales bacterium (assembly GCA_003484235.1). Taxonomy (GTDB): domain Bacteria; phylum Verrucomicrobiota; class Verrucomicrobiia; order Limisphaerales; family RI-55; genus RI-55. Next base: position 14,519 of record DNDP01000389.1, on the reverse strand, counting down.
CTGCGCCCCCATGAACACCGCATAATCGGTGTTCTTGTAATGGGAAAGCGGCATGAAGCCGTTCTTGGCCAGTTCGGCCTCGCGCCGGTCCGTGATGGCAATCTCGGTGGGGCATTTCATGTCCACCCCACCGTCGTCCGTTGGGAAGGAATGCACGGGCAGCCCCTCGACCGTGCCGCCGGATTCGGCACCGCGAATGCGAGCGCACCAGCCGTAGAGCTTGAAGGCGCGCGTGATGTTGACCCCCATGGCATAGGCGGCATTGGACCAGACGTACTTGTTGTGGTCCGCACCTTCCGTGTCCTCCTCGAAGTTGAACTCCTCCACCGGCGAGGTTTTGGCCCCGTAGGGAATCCGTGAGAGAAAGCGCGGCATCGCCAGCCCGATGTAACGGGAGTCGTCCGAATCCCGCAGCGACCGCCAGGCGGCATATTCCGCCGTCTGGAATATCTTGGTCAGATCCCGCGGATTGCTCAGTTCCTGCCACGAATCCATCCCCAGCAGGCTGGGCGCGGATCCGGCGATGAACGGCGCATGGGCCGCCGAAGCAATCTGCCCGATGTTGGCGAGCATCTTGACGTCTTCCGGAGAATGGTCGAAGTGGTAGTCACCCACCAGGACGCCGTACGGCTGGCCGCCGGGCGAACCGAACTCCTCCTCGTAGAGCTTCTTGAAGATCGGGCTCTGGTCCCAGGCGGTTCCCTCGAATTTCTTCAGCGTCTTCTTGAGGTCGTTCTTCGAGACATTGAGAACGCGGATCTTGAGGTTCTCGTCCGTCTCCGTGTTGTTGACCATGTAATGCAGTCCCCGCCAGCTTCCCTCGAGGGCCTTGAAGTCCTCATGGTGCATGATCAGGTTGATCTGTTCCGAAAGCTTCTTGTCGATTTCGGCGATGAGGGCCGAAATGGACTTGATCGCGTCCGAAGAGATCAGCTTGGTGGCACCCAGCGCCTGCTCGGCCAAGGTTCGCACGGCGTTCTGCACCGCGGACTTCTTCTGCACGTCGCGGGCCTTGAACTCCTTGTTCAGCAGCGATTCAAACTCGCTGGCTTCCATCGTTTGACCGGCTGCGCCACCGGCCTGGGCTTCTGCTTCTGGAGGTATCATGAGATCGAATGGGTTGCTTGGTGTCGGGACTGTGGTCAGGACTCCTCGGGTTTCGGGGTGGCGGCGAGCGATTTCATGAGCTCAGGATCGTTCAGCAGCTTGCCGACGAGCTCCTCGGCCCCGTCTTTGCCATCCATGTAGGTCAGCAGATTTGCCAGCTCCGTGCGCGCCGTCAGCAGCTTGTTCAGGGAATCCACCTTGCGGGCCACGGCGGCAGGCGAAAAGTCCTCCATGCTCTCGAACGTGATGTCGACGCTCATGTTGCCATCACCGGTGAGGGTGTTCGGCACCTGGAAGGCGACACGCGGCTTGCACGACTTCAGCCGGTCATCAAAGTTGTCGACGTCGATCTCCAGAAACTTCCGGTCACCCACGGGAGGCAGGGCCTCGGCGGGCTTGCCCGACAAATCCGCCATCACTCCGGCAACGAAAGGAAGTTCAACCTTTTTCTCCGCACCGTACAGCTCGACATCATACTCGATCTGCACGCGGGGGGCCCGATTACGGGCGACGAATTTCTGACTGCTCGACTTGGCCATAGTGGATACCTTTCGGTGTTTTGAAGTTAATTCACATTAGGGATGACGGCCCAGCAGTGTCAAGCATCCCCTCGCAAGTTTCGCAGCTCAAGTCTCGTCGCCCAAACAACTTGCCATGTCGGCGCCCGATGCCATCCATCGTCGATCAGATCGCGAAGCAGCCTTTCCACCATCCTTGACATTTGCCGTCGCGCCGCTGCCAATCCCATCTTTCACCCTGCCAATCCATGAGCAGCCTCGAATTTCACAAAGAAGGCGAATCCGCATCCCTTTACGATGCAGTGCGCTATCCCAGCCACGTCCATGCCCAGACCCATCCTGAGCGCCTGGCCACCATCGCCTCGCTGTTTGGAATGTCGCCCGTGCCGGCCACCCGCTGCCGCGTGTTGGAATTGGGCTGCGGTGACGCGAGCAACCTCCTTCCCATGGCCTGGTCGCTGCCAGAAAGCGAGTTTACGGGCATTGATCTGGCCGCACGACCCATTGCCGCAGGCAGGAGAACCGCCGAAGAACTGGGGCTCCGGAATCTTCATCTCCACCAGCACGACATTCGGAAAATGGACCCTTCCTCGGGACCTTTCGACTACATCATCGCCCACGGCGTTTACTCGTGGGTTCCGCATCCTGTTCGACAACAGCTCATTGAGCTCCTCCAAAAGTGCCTGGCACCTCAGGGTGTGGCCTTTGTCAGCTACAACGTACTCCCCGGCGCACAATTGCTGAACATGCTGCGGGGAATGATGCTCCATCACGTTCGTGACTTGAAGACGCCAGCGGACCGGCTGCGACAGGCGTTTGCCTTTGCGGATTTTCTCAACCAGGGGATGGCACACGCGGATTCGGCCATGGGCCGATGGCTGCACGAGGAACTTGACCGCATCCGCGAGCTCGAACCGGGGCACGTCTTTCACGATCACCTGGCGGAGATCAACGACGCCTGTCACTTCACGGATTTCATGGGAGACGCGAGGTGCCACGGACTGCAGTATGTCGGCGAGGCGGATCTTCGGGACATGAACGAATCGATCTTTCCACACGCCGCCCGCCAATTGCTGGATCGACTGGAGGGCGACCGTATACGCCGCGAACAGTATCTGGATTTCCTGCGGGTGCGAAGGTTCCGTCAATCTCTTCTGACACACGCCTCAATTCCGGTCGCGCACAGACCCTCCGCCCGACAGATTCGCCGCATGATGCTCCAATGCAGCTTTGAGAGCGCCGGCGGTCCGATGGACCTTCGACCGGGAATCAGCCATCGTTTCGTCGGTCCAAAAGGTCAGGCGGTCGAGTCAGACCTGCCCCTCGGCAAGGCGTCCCTCACGATCCTTCAGAAACGCGGTCCGATCGCCGTTCCCTACGATGAGCTGCTGCGATCGTCCGCCCATCAGCTGGAAGCCGCATCCGTTCATGGCGAGGCGGGCGCCCCTCAACAGGAGGCGTTCGACGGATTCCTCCTGGCGCTGGCCCTGGCGGGGGTGGTCAAACTTCATTCGTGGCAGGCCGAGATGCCTGTGGCGCCCTCCGATCGACCGGTCGCAAGTCCACTGGCGCGCATTCAGATCCGAACATCTCCCACGGTCACCACGCTCCATCACCAGCTGGTGAAGCTGGAGGACGAAGTCGGCCGAACGCTCATCGCACTTCTGGATGGCACCCGCGACGTGACGGCATTGAAGCGCGACCTGGTTGCTGAACTGGAAGGGAAAGGAATCCTGGACGCCGCCTCGCCCCACACCGAAAAGGCGCGTCGCGAGGTGGAAACTGGCTTGGAAAACAATTTGCGGCAGCTGTGCCGGATGGGGCTGCTGATCGCCTGAATCAGGCGGGTGAGGCCCCCAGATCGGCCTCCAGCAAGCCCTGTTCAACAACCGTGGCAATCAGCTCCAGGAAGACCTGTTCGGGAAACCCTTCCGGCAACTCTCCGGAGTCGGCGGCCGCCCGGAAGACCTCGCTTACTGAGACACTCCCGTTTAATCGCGCCAGCAGCGGCACCACCCAGCCGTCCGGCCGAAAGGCCGCATTCAAGGGGCCCTCGCTCGTAAACATAAACTCGACAGGCACAAGCAGCCCATCCTTCGGCACGTGGCGTACGGTCAGCTGAGACTGCGAAGAGTAGGCGGGGCGAGCTGCCGCAAGACGCGGGAAGAAATCCGGCCGGGCCCGCTCGCGTCGAAACATGCGCAGTCGATGAAAATCCGCGGCCGTGGCGGCGGGCGTAATCCTGACGCGGATTGGTGACAATGGCCGGACGGGACGCAGCCGTTCCAGCCAGATCGTGCCATAGACAAACTGCCGGGTGCCGGCGGCCTGCAACCGCTCCCGCATGGCGGCCACCTGGTCCGCGCTGACATGCTGCCCCCGCTTGCGGATTGAATCGAGAACCTCATCCACGGGCATCACCTTCTCCAGCCCGAAGATGACGTCAAATTCTTCACGGGCCGCGCCGAGCCAGTCCTTGACCCGCTGTTCGAATGTCTGGTCGCGCGTGTCGCAGGCGATGCAGGTGATCATGCAGCAACCACCCGGCCGGAGGTGGTCGGCCAATCCGGTGATGATCCCCCGGGTCACGTCCTCACCCGTCTCGCCCGCGTCCCGGTAAACCAGCGTCTTTCCCGTGGAGGGCACGAAGGGAGGATGCGCCGTGATGACATCGAACTGTCGCCCGTTCAGCGGCTGGTACAGATCTCCGCAGAGACTTTCGACGGCCAGCCCGTTCAATCGCGCATTGAATTCGGCAAACCGCGCCGCACGGGGAGTCAGATCGGAAGTCGCGGCGCTCTTGGCAGTGCGCGCCAGGTGAAACGCACCGATGCCCGACCCACCACAGAGGTCGAGCGCATCCGATCCGGCGGCGTCCGGCAGCATTCTCAGAAAGCGCAGAGTGCCTCCATAGATCCCGGGAAACACGACGTCTTCCGGTGTTTCAAAACTGCCTCCCTCGGGGTCGTTCCGACGGTCGGAGGCCACCACAAATCCATCGGCCGGATACAGCCACACCGGACAATAGACACTGCCGACGTTGATCCGTGAATCCTCGATCAGCCCGGTCTCGCGCAGGGTGGCAAAGATCTTCTCGCCGACGGTCGCCTGCAATGTTCCGGCATGTACCAGCAGGCCGCGCACGAAAAGATCGACAACCAACCTCAGGCGGCCGGGCAACTGGGCGGACCTGACCTCCCAATTCACCGTCCCGAGATCGCTCATGTCATCCATTTCCAACCGCCGGCAAAGAGAATGGTCGCTGAACTCGATTTCACGGAGAAATTCCCGGAACGCCAGAAGGCTCTCCTCACTCGCCGGTCTCAGGGGAAACCGCGGATCTACGGGGGTGGAAGCCATGCGATGTCACCGGGGCCGGTTCAGCCTTCGGTACCGCCGTCCACGATGGAACCCATGATCGGCTTGAGCTGTTCAGGGCCGGCGATGTTCAGCTCGGCCATTGCGTCGAGGAAGTTCATCAGCGCAAGCTTCTGGGCACGTCGCAGAATGTAGGGAACAGGGCTCCCGGGCTCCACCTGCCGGTAATAGTCGCAGATCTTGTCCAGCATTCGGACCACGTCGTCGCGGGACCGGATCGAGCCGCTGATGGCGGGACCGGCCGCCATGCCGCCTCCCCCACCTTCTTCGACGCCGCCCTCTTCGCCTCCTCCACCGGCTTCGCCACCGGCGCCGGGAAGGTAGTTCGCAATCGTCTTCTCCAGCTGCTCGAGCGTGCCCGTCAATTCCTCAAAATTGATCGAACTGCCCGCGCCCAGCGTGGCACCGAGGAATTCGTCAATGCCCTGCGCGGCGGCAAGCGCCTCCTGCACGACGGCATGGTTGGCCGAAAGCTCGTCGGGATCGGCGGCGCGGATCTGTGCTTCGACCGATGCCAGATCGGGACCGGACGGGGACGCTTCCTCGCCTTCCGCGGGCGGGGTCACCGGCTGCTGGGCGATCTCCAACGTTTCCATTGAGACGGGTGCCACGCCCCGTGGCGAGCAGAACGGTGCCTGGTAAATGTAGTCGACCACCTGAAGCCAGCCGGCGACGTCGCTGCCGGGATTGCGCGCGGAGGTCAGGCCGCTGAGGATGTTGAGCCGCTGCTGCGGATCGTTGTTGTCGTCGGGATCCAGCAACGGGTGGATGCTTCCCCAGAACTGCTCGAGCAGTCCGCGGGTGAGCTGGAGTCCGTCGCGCAAGCCTTCCAGCCCCTCCGTTCTCAGCAGGCCGCACGTGAGCACCACCGCCGTGCGGAGGTGTTTCGTCTCCTTGAGAAAGTCCACGGCACGGTCCTTCACCGTCTCCCAGTCGGGCGGTTCGGCCGGTTTGACGACGGAGCCAATCTCCACCTCGGGCTTGCCCTTCAACAGGTTCTCGATCTCGTCGTAGCGCGGATCGTAGGAGAGGTCTGGACCGCACACCTGATCCTCCGAGATCGGGGCGAGAAGTTTTTCAACAAGATCACTCATGGCAGTGGATGGAACGGGGTTAGGAGCGGCCGAACAGGGAGCCAAAAAAACGCGAGACGGCCGAGCCCGCGGGTTTCAACGGTTCGCAGCGGACCATGGCATCGAGCCGCAGGCGCATCTCGGTGCGGAATGCCGGATCGAGGTTGAAGGGAATGTCGCTCGCGCACGGATGGCCGATCGCGGAGATGCGAAGGCAGACCAAGTCATCCGGAGCGGGCTGGCCGATGATGATGTCCAGCCAGCTCTCACGCTCCGGCCAGATCAGCAGGACCGGCACCTCCGGATCGACGAACAGCCGGATCAGCTGGATCCAAGCGGTGAAAACCGCGACGGCATCCCGGCCCGCCGCGGGTACGCGGATGGACTGCGACCGGCTCGACCGTGCTCCCTTCAGGCTGTAGTGGCCGCGGGCATAGGGACCGACCTGGCCCTGCAGCTGGTAGCATACCCGCAGCAGCCCTTCATGCTCGATGCCGAACTGCGGATGCTTCACAAACTCCGCCAGCAGCGGTGAGAGCGAGCGCTGGCTGCGCCCGGACTCCGCAACGGCGGATCGGAGATCGGCGCGGGTGCGATCCAAAGCCGCGGCGACCTGCCGCGCGGTTTCCGATTCCACGCATTCCCTGCGCAGACTGTCGAGACGGCCGAGCACGGTATCGATCGTCCAGACCCGATGCGTTCCGACCGCGTGGGCGGCCAGCACCATGGGGTAGCGGGCCCGGCCTTTTCCGTCGCGGGATGACCACATGCTGCCCACGATCTTGCCGGTGGGCCCGTGCCAGAAGAACTGATGGCGGAATTCCTCGAGGCGGTGCCCGGGATCCAGCTTGTCCCAGCTCCCGGTGTCGATGTTCCGCCCGACACCCTGCTCGTAGAGCAGACTCTTGGTCCAGACGAGGCTTGGGGTCCGCACGCCGAGATCCAGCGCATCGGCGTTCTCCTCCAGGTGGTCGTTCCAGCCGGGATGTTTGCCAAACGCGGCGACGACCACGCTTCGCCCGTCCCCTCCCGACATTTCACGCGGGTTCTCGTTGAGAAATTCTTCGAGGAATTCGCTCATCGAATACGGAGTGATTGAGACATGTCGCTCAGTGACCCAGCTGCTTTGGGGTGGGTGCACGGCCCCCAAGGAATTCCAGCCGCAGCCGGAGGACATCCCTGCTTCCCTGTTTCACCGGCCAGGCGACGCTCCACACCCCCGGCCGGGTCACGTCCGGAGTCGCCCCCTCAAGGTGCAGCAATTCCAGCGCGCCCCAGGGTCCGGTGGTGAGGTCAAGTGAAAGACCGCCGGCCGGGTTTAACGAGCGTTCCCGGTCGTAGACAGTGATCTTGATGGGTTCATCCACGCGGATGGACCCGAGGATCAGAGGCTCGCCCTGCGGCCGGTTGATGTCCCAGCTCCTGCGCGACTGTCCCGGGAAGGTGGAGGCGAATTCGTACGTGGTCCGCCACTGTTCGTCCGGCCCGGCCTTGTTGTCCTCAACCACCACGGAAACCTGCGACAGGGTGTTGCCGGTCATCAGCGCGGAGGTCAGCCCGTCGGCAAGATCCACATTGTTCATGAAGGCGATCCATGCAGGCCGGTCGACGGCCCCCGTCTTGCGGAATCCGTCGGAGTTGATGTCCTTGCGCACGTCGCTCACGACCTGCCGCAGATTGATGACGGCCCCGGCGTTCAGAGGTGCGGCATTGCGATTGGTTCCCAGCGGAAACGGCAGCCCCGCCCCAATCAACCGCGCCTCGTCCAGGTATTCGGTCAGCCCGATGCTGACGAGCTCGCCCCGCGCATGGGTGACAAACCAGTCGTAGGTCTTTCTGAATCCGTCGCCCATGCCGGCCTGATAGTTCTGCCCGCGCTTCCTCAGGGCCTCGACCTGGTCGTCCATCTCCTTGATGTAGCCAAACGCGCGACTGATCTTGCCGGGCGGGTGATAGGCCTCGTTGCCGGCAAACTTCACCACTTCGGCGTAGGCCTCGGCCCGCACCAGCAGCGAACGGCGACCCTCGGAACTGGCGGTGTCCAGATAGTTTTCATCGAACAGCTTCATCTCGTCGGCCGGAATGTCCGACAGGAGCTGATCGGCCGTCTTGGAGAGCGACCTCTTGAAGGCATCCAGCTGCACCAGCACGTCGCCGAACAACGGGTGCTCGGTCCGGGCCAGGGCACCCGTGCAGGCGTCGCGGATCCGGTCCAGCCCGCCGCCGCCGCCGCCCATGAGCAGCGCCCGCACACGTTCCTGCTGGGCGGCCAGTCCGCCTTCACCCAGCTCGGTGCTGTTGATGCGGAGCCAGTCGCCCAGTTCGCTGCTTCTGCTGAGGAACTCCTGCCGGAGCGCGACGGCCTGCTGGGCGTTGTTGGCGGCCGCCGCGGCCATCATGCGTCGCTCCAGGTCCGAGATGGTGACCAGCTGGGAATGCAGGTTGGTCACCACGCGCCAACGGGTCAGCTGGTTGCCGAGCGTGTTGGTCACGCCGCGGAAGATGCCCTGCAGACCTGCCTGCAGGTCCGGATAGCCGGAGAGCTTCTGGATGGAAGGATCGATGTTGTCGGTCAGCGCATCGGGAGGCCACTTGCCGCGGTCCCCGGCCACGATCATCGTGGGGTTCTTGGAGTAAACCCACGACCAGGTTTCCGCGAGGCCGGAGTTGAGTTCCGTGCCGGCCACGTAGCGGGTCAAGGGATTGGCAAAGCTGGCCACCATCGGCACCTCCGGCTTGCCGAGATTTGTTCCGCCCCAGCGGTTCTGGATGCCCGCCTCCAGATTTAGCAGCGTGGCATAGGCGTCGATCTGCCGGGCCAGCATCTCCGGGGAACTGGCCGTGTCACTGCCCAGCTTCTGGCGCGTCGCCTCCACGAGCGGCTCGACGACCGTCTTTTCAAAGACGAACCGCTGGGCATTGGCGCTCTTCTTCCGGTAGTCGTCCGCCAGTCCGCCGAAAAAGATGCGGCCGATGAAGTCCAGCCTGAGCTGGTTGGTGGCCTGCTCGCGGATGGCCAGATGATCCAGGGCGATCCTTTCCTGGCGCTCGTTGAAGGCCTGGGAGTCGGACACCGGCTGGTAGAGGCTGCCCTCGCGTTGCAGCAGTCCGAGTTCGCTCTGCCAGTTGGTGGAGGCCACCTTGCTCCACGCCAGCTGCTGGGCCTCGACGCTGTTGCGGAATGAACGCATGCCCAGCCAGGCGCACAGCACGAAGACCAGGAGGGCGATGGTGCCGCCGCCGAACAGGAGCTGCTTGCGCTTGCGCAGCATTTCGCCGGTGTTCGTGGCGCGGGTCACCAGACCGAACTCGCGGAACATTTTGTCAACGAACAGATCCCTCAGAAAGAACGAGCGCTCGCGTTCCCAGACCTTGAAGTCGCTGAAGGAATCCACCGGCACGCCGAGCGCCTGCGCCAGGTCGGCATCGAGCGCCGCCCCCTCCCGCAGCGCGGAGGAGAAGTAGATGCCCCGCAGAAACAGCGGCGGCAGGGACCAGGAACCCTGGGCGAAGATCGTCTCAAGATAGCGGCGGAGCCGTGGCGCAAGATTGGCGAGGCTGTGGGGCAGCGCGAAAAGGGTGTCCACCTCGTCGGCCCGGCGGCCATCCTTCTGGTCCGGGGCGGGATCCCGCAGCAGCGCGAGGCGGCGCTTGGACAGGCGGCCGGCAACCTCTTCCAGGAAACGGTCCACCTCACCCGGACGGAACGGCGAATCGAGCTTCTCGGGGTTCGACCAGCCGAACATCTGGTGCTGCAGCCGGGGATCACGCACGTCATCGAAGAATTCCCGGAAGCCCACCAGGAGGTCCGCCTTCGTGATCAGCACCGACACCGGGAACCGCACGTCCAGCGTCCGCTGGATGAGATCCAGCTGCTGTGCGAGCTTGCGCGCCTTCTTGTCGATCTCCGCCTCGGTGTCCTTGATCAGGCTGTCGCAGGGGATCACCAGGATCATGCCGTTGACGGGGCAGTTGGGCCGCGTGGTCTTCAGCAGCGTCAGGAACTCCTTCCATTCGCTCGATTCGCCGGCCGGGACCTCCTCGAAAATCAGGCGGCCGGCGGTGTCGAGCAGCACCGCGCGGTCGGAGAACCACCAGTGCATGTTGATGGTGCCGCCGACGCCCTGGAGCTCGTCCTGCAGTCCCGGAGGGAAGCCGATGTTGCTGTGGCGGATCGCCTCCGACTTGCCGCCGCCCGGCTCACCCACGATGACGTACCAGGGCAGGCTCGCCAGATCCTTTCCCCGCGCCTTGTAGGCATTGACGCCCTCCATGAACTTGCGGCGCAGCTCGTCCAGCTTGGCCCGTTTGTTCGGGTCGGAGATTCCCCGCGGGCTGGCGGCGTTGCCCGAATCCATGCCGGCCTTGAACATCTGCTGCCGCTTCTTCTTCCGGCGATGGACGATGAAGAGATAGCCGCCCAGCAGCGGCACGAGGATCGCCGCAAGGATCAGGACGAAGGTCAGGAGATGATCCCGAAAGAACATCACGGCGGCGACCACGCCGCCACCGAGCGTCAGCCCGCCGGCGGCGGCGGTCATCGGGTTGACGGATTTTTGGATTTCGTCAGGCATGGCTCAAATCAGTCAGGGGTTCTCGGCCTGGGTCGCGGGCTCCGCCTGGTCCACCACGCTGAGGGCCTGCGTGAGCGAATCGGACGCCTCGTGGTAGAGGATGAAAAACGCGACCATCGCCGCGATCGTGAAGCAGGCAAAGAGGATGCCCACGATGACCAGGCTGTTGCTCTCCGGCGGAATCAGGTTGGTGGTGTCCACCCCCCGGTAAGCCTCCGGACAAACCTGCGCCAGATGATCCTTGTCCATCAGGTGCTGGATCCGCGGCGCAATGTCGTTCATGTACTTCCGCAGCAGCTCGACCTGGTTGGGAAAGGCGCCGGTAAAGCCGAGCCCAAGACAGAGGTAGTAGACGGCCAGCCGTTCGGAGGCCTCGTTGCTCTTGTCGCGCAGCGTCTCCTCGACGAGGTCGAAGAACTTCTCGTCGCCGGCCAGCTCGTTGTTCTCGTAGGCGAGCCGGTTGTTGTTCCATTCCACCGCAAACGGCAGCTGGCTTTCGGAGATGTAGGAGTCGATGTAGAACTTCAGCGGCAGCTCGATCTCCTTGAACTGTTCGGAGAGGCGGTAGTCCCCCGCGGCGTCGCGGCTGATGTCCTTGAGGATCCCAAGGATCTCGCTCCGCGCCTGCTCGCAGGTCAGCTGCATCGACCGGGGACCGGCCGGTGCGAAACCGCCCTCCTCGGATTTTTTGAACAGTGCCGTGGCGCCGCTGGTGGAGCCCTTGGCGCCGGCGGCGATGCGGCCCGCACGGTTGAGCCGGCAGAGGTACTGGAACAACGGCTCGCAGATGTCGAGCAAGCCTCTGGTTTCGGTGGCAGGGGAGGAGGGCATGGGATCTTCAGCTGGCTGCACCGGACGGCAGCGTCATGTACAGGGTGAACTGCGTGCCGGTCCAGTCGATTTCCGTCGTCTTCATCCGGATGGTCAACGCCTTTTCAGTCTGCGCCACGGTCCAGACCCGGGCGCTCACCGAATGCTGCAGGCGGAAGTAGTACAGACCGTTCGGCGTCGGCAGCCCGGGCGGCGGCACCGCCTCCCACTTGAGTTCGATGCCCCGGATGGCGCGTTCGCCGAGGCTCAGGGGCATCAGCTTGAAGCGGTCGGCGTCGATCACGTAGTTGGCCAGCGCCTGTGGATCCATCCGGCTCTGGATCGCCAGGAACCAGGCGGTTGGCCGGGTGAAATGTTCGTCCGTAAGGCGGGCGACCGGCTTGCCTTCCTCCTCCTTGAAAGGCACATCCTCGTAGGCGGCCTCGATTTTTCCCTGCAGCATTCCGCGGATTCGTCCGCAGAGTTCGTGGAAGGAGAGATGCAGGTCCTCGTGGTTGTAGGCCGGAGTTTCGAAAGCATCCCTCGCCGGATTGAGCGCCGCCAGCTCGCCGAGCAATTCCCGCAGCGCCATGTAGTAGTCCACCGGGGCGACGTTGGGGGCGTTCACGAGGACCGGCAGCAGTCCGCTGAACCGGTTGAGCGTCCGCAGCCGCAGCAGCGCCTCCATCTGGGCCGGCTGCAGGCGTTCGATGGCAAAGGCGGCGGCGGCCATTCGGTTGGCAAGCTCCTTCCGGCTGGCCTCAACCTGGGCGGCAAGATCGCGCACCATTTCGAACAGCGCGGGAGAACCGCGCAGGATCAGGCAGGGGGGGACAAACTCCATGTCCTCCCGCGGCAGCCCGACCTCCTGGCCGCCCTTGCGGAGCACGCGGACCACCGGCAAGACCTCCAGATCCGATTCGTCCTCGTCGCCGACGAGCAGCCGGGCGTTCGTCTTGCGGATCCGGATCGGCTGGGGGTTCTCACCGCTGTTCTCGTCCGGGCACTCCACCTCGGCGATCGAATAGATGTACTTGCTGCGCGGATCGGCCTGCTGGCCTTCCAGGGGCGCATTGCGGCGCGTCGGATGCCAGAGCGGCACCGCCAGCTTGATCATCAGGCTGCCGCTGCTGCGGGCCACGGCCTGACGGATGTCGATGACCGGCAGCTCGGCGTCCTCCGGAAAATTGACCTCGAGGCCGCTGGGCATCACCGCCCGCAACCGGTCGAATCGCAGGCGGAAGTTTTCCAGCTCGTCGCGGGATAATCTCGCCTCGATGACACCCCACGGGTAGGGCCATGCCATCCGGCGCTCCACCCGCAGCCGTTCCAACAAACCCCGCTGCGTCCGCTGCAGATGATGCGGCTGCAGAAACAGCCCCTCGTTCCAATGTACGTCAAATGCCATGATGATATCCTATCGCACCCGGCCCCCGATGAGGTCCTCGGCCGCCTGCGCCACGGCCCTCTGGATGGCGGCCTCCAGATGCGCCGGTGTGCCGCCGCTGGAATACCGCTGCTTGTATTCACGCCAGCAGGCCGCATCGAGGCTTTCCAGCGCCCGTTTCTCCGTACGCGCAGCCTGTTCGATGTTCTCCGGCGAAAACTGTTGATCATGCTGATTGGCGACATCCATCGCCGCCCGTCCCGGTGCGCCGACGATCGCGGCGATCAGCCGGCGGGTACGCTCGATCGTGAGCCGGGTCTGCTCGGTCGAGACTTCGTGGTCGCCGACCAGATAGGCTCCGGCAAGTTTCGCCAGATCCGACTCCTTCCAGAAGGCGGACTTCACGCCCATGTTTCGCCACAGGGTCCAGCCGAGCTGGTCGAGTGAAAGAAAGAAATCCAGCAGCCCCCCCAACAGCCGCCACGTACGTTCGCGGGAGGGGGCGGCCCCGGCATCGATTCCCAGGCGCTTCCAGATCTCCAGATGATGGGCGCCGGCATCGGCTTCGTCCCCGCCTGCACCGCCCGACGGGCCGAACATTCCGGCCAGTTCATTCCGCTGTTCCTCGGACAATTCTCCCAGGCGCGAAACCAGCAGTTCAACGAGCTCGGAGATCTCTACGGGAGACTCGTCCACCTTGGTGTCCGTGCGTCTGGCCACGGGTTGCCAGCGGGGAAACTGCTCGCCCAATGCGTCGAGATATTCCCGCTTGCGGCTCGGGGCAACTCCTTCCATCGAGCGCTCGATTTCATCCGCGATGAAGGCGCCCCGCTGGTCCGCGGCATCATCCGCGAAGCCCGCATGGATGACGCGGATCCGGGCGGCGAGAGCCAGCGCCCAGGCAGCAGCACTGTCATGTTGCCGAGCAGATACCACGAGGCCGACGATGTTGAAGGCGGCTTGCCGCAAGGGGCAAGGATGAAAACGGAAACTTCAGTAGCTCACGCGCACACTGATGTGCCCGGACATACCGCTGGTCGGTTCAAAGCCCTTCTCGCGGATCCGGTGCCCGTAGTCGAAGAGCACATCGGCATTCCGCCGGAAGCGGTAACGAACTCCGCCACCGACCGAGCCCAGCTCCCGGTCCGTCTCATCAGGCAACGGCTGAAAATTGGTCCCCTCGCCGTAGTCAAGAAAGGCGACCAGAAAGAGTCCATGACGGAACCGTTCGGGATCGCGGTTGAACTCCAGCAGCTTCGTCCCGCCGATCAATGACGGGCTCACTAGTTCGACCGACGCAAACCAGCCCTGGTCCGTGTTGACATCCCGTTCCGGAAAGCCCCGGACCGTGTTGCGTCCGCCGAGGCCCAGCTGTTCGCTCGGCAGCAGAAGTTCGGTGGCCAACTGGCCGCCGCCACGCACACGGAGGTAAAAATTCGCTGGCAGTTCGAACCAGCGGTCCAGCTGCAGCCGGCCAAACGTGTATTCGGACACCGCTCCGCGCCGGATCAGGTCATACGCGTCGTCCTTGTTCAGGGAGGAGATGCCACCCGGGCTGTGAAAACCCTCGGCCGTGAAGATGGTGCGACCCCAGCCGTCGCTCGCCGCCGCCACGTAGCCGGCGGGGATCTGGAACACCTCCCACGGATTGTCGACACCTCGGCCCAGATCT
>DNDP01000387.1:12053-12529 GCA_003484235.1 Verrucomicrobiales bacterium | reverse complement strand
GAATCTCCGCGGTCTGCGTCGTGAGGGGGATCATTTGAAGCTCGAAGTGACGCTTCCGAATTCGGACGGCAAATGGAACTACACATCGGACCTTGAGATCCGCGTTCCGGCCTCGCTGGCGATGGAGGCCCGAAACGGCTTCGGCGACTTGGAGGTTGCCCAGTTGTCCGGGGATGTCGTGCTCGAGAACCAGCATGGGAAACTGCTGGTCCGCGACGTCAGCGGCAAGGTCAACGCGCAGACCTCCTTTGCCGATCTGGCGGCGAACACGATCGGCCCGGCCCGGCTGCGCAATCAGCACGGCGAGATCGAGGTCGAGAAGGTGGCCGGCGAACTGGATGCGGAAACCTCGTTCAGTTCGCTCAAGGCGGCCGACATCAAGGGAGCCGCCCGCGTCCGCAATCAGCATGGCAGCATTGAAGTGCGGACAGCGTCGGCCCTTGACGCACGTACGTCCTACGGACCGCTGCTGGCCT
>DNDP01000387.1:8182-11751 GCA_003484235.1 Verrucomicrobiales bacterium | reverse complement strand
GGCGGAGTCGTCATTCGCCTCACTCGACATCCTGGCTGGTGGTCCGCGGATCGACTGCCGCAACGAGCATGGCAAGGTCACCATCAGGTCCATGGCCACCAACCTCACCTCGATCACTGCCCAGACGACCTTCGGTGCCCTCGAATTGAAACTGCCCGCGGCCCTGAAACCGGCGATGCAGGCACAGACGAGTTTCGGCGAGATCGAGTCCGACCTGCCCGTGCTCATGAAGGCCAAAGGGAAGGATCCCTTTGAGAATGTCCCTGAAGAGACGCCGCGGGTCAGGCTGCAGAACCAGCACGGTGACATCCGGGTGATTGCGGAGTGAATCCTTGGGAGCATTGGCGTACCCGAAATGCTGCGGCGGTTCCTCCGCCCGCTGGGGGCCGGCGATGGCTCCCCGGTTCATCGAACAAGGCGCACCTTTCCACTCGGCACTCGGAACGGGTTTCAGCATACTTCGCGCCCATGAAACGGGTTCCCTTGGGATTCGCCTGCGCCGGGATGTGGCTGTTTGGCGCGTCGTTCGCCTTCGCCCTCGACGATCTCACCGCGCTGAGTGATGAGTTCGATTCCGCCGGGTCGCTGGCGAACTGGTCGCGCATCTACCAGACGGAGGGGTGGAACAACAACGTGCTGGTGACCTTCGACGCCAACACCTCGCGGCCGGGGCAACTGGTGATGACGCCGGTCTCGAGCACGTGGTTCGGCGAGTGGCGCGGCGAGCTGACCTACAAGACAGTGACGGGAGACTTCGTGATCACCACCTTTGTCGAGCCCCGCAATCGCGCGGGGACGGGCAGACCGGAAAGCGACTATTCGCTGGCGGGCATCATGGTTCGCACTCCGCGGGCGATGACGAGTCCGGCCGAGTGGACGCAGGGCGGGCAGAACTACGTTTTCCTCTCGCTGGGTTCCGCGGACCGTGGTTCGGCCGGATACGAGTTCGAGGTGAAGACGACCGTGAACAGCATCTCCACGCTGTTCATCGAGCCGACACCGGCCACGCGGGCGACGATCCAGGTTGCGAGATTGGGGTCGCATCTCATCATGCTCCGGCGGAATGAAGGCGGGGCCTGGGTCGTGCACCGCCGGTATCAGCGGCCGGACTTTCCCGCCACACTGCAGGCCGGCCTGACGGTGTACACGGACTGGGACACGTGCAGCGCGGTGGGCACCTTCGACAACAACCATCTGGTGCTGACGAACGGCGCCCGGCTCTCGGACGGCGGCACCCTTTCCGGCGCGACACCGGACCTGGTCGCCGCGTTCGACTATGTGCGCTTCGCCCGCCCGCAGGTTCCGGTCGGATTGGTGGGAGCCGACTTTTCCAATCCCGGCGCGGTGAGCGATGCGCAGTTGCTGACGTTCCTCGGGGAGCCCGCAAACGTCCCCGGCGGCGCGGTGGTGTCGCCGGCCTTCAATCTGGATGGTGAGGCATCGGGCGGCACGTTCCGTGTCTCGGCGGTCGTGGTGAGCAACCGCACCTACCGGTTGCAGTCGGCCAGCAGCCTCGGCGGCGGTTGGTCGGAGGTTCGCAGCTTCGTCAGCACGAACACCCTTCAGTTTCTCGAACAACCGGTGGGGCCGGAGGGTGGGTTCTTTCGGCTGACGAGTCCGTGAGGAAATCTGGTCCGCGACCGCATCTGTCCGATGGCCACCGTTTACCGCCTGATCTGCGAGAACTGCCTGCGTTGGCCGAAGGCGCCGTTGTCCGACATCCTCCCGGCGACCCATGACGGCGAGGAATATGGGGCGGTGATGCCGGCCGGCTTCCTTGCGCTTCGCCTCGGCGACGGCAGGCTGCAGCCATTGGTGCCGCCGTTCGTGGCCGCCTGGCTGAAGGAGCACGGTTGCACCCTGAAGCAGGCACGCCGGGAGGAACGGCTTGCCCGGGTGGATTTCCTGCTGTGCCGGATCTGCGGCACGATGTCCCGCACGGTAACCCGCGAGCGGCCGATGCGGCCGGTGGCGGCATTCGTCCTTGGCGTCGGATCGACGATGGCATTGGCCTCCTGGTGGTCGAACCTGCGTTTGCCGATGATGCTGCTGGTCGGACTCGTGGTGGGACTCGGTGCCAGTGCGGTCGCATGGATTGCGGCCGACTGGTGGCGGCAACGAAACCTCGTGAAGGGAAGGCTGGAGCCGTGCCGCAAGTGTCAGCGGATCGAGTTCCGCACCCTGCCGCAGGCGGCGGGTCGGTCGTGGATGTGCCCGCACTGCCGCAGCAAGGAGCTTTGGTGTCGGGTGGCCGGAGTGACATGACGGCGGTCACGCGCGGTCTGAAGTATCGTGACGGGAAGGCGAAAGGGCACCCATGCTGGAGCTGCTGGCGGATAGTCCCCGTTCGCCGATGCCATGCTCGAATGCCACAAGAGCTATCAACCGAACCGGCAGCCGAAGCTTGCCAGCCCGAATGTGAAGGGCGATGTTGAAGTCACTCCAGACGGTCGCACGCACCTGTGCGCTGAATTGGGAATCACTGCGATGAATCCGCTGCCGCGAAGAGATTTCATCCGCACCGGCGCCCTTGCCGGGTTGGGAGGGTTTGCCCTGCTGAACCGTTTGCCCGTGGTCTCCGCGGCGGACGCGGCGCTCGATGCAAAGTTCGTCCAATTCCGACCGGAGATCGAGCCCTTGGTGCGCCTGCTGGAGGAGACATCTCGTTCCCGCCTGCTGGAGGAGGTGGCGGCGCGGATCAAGGCAGGAACGACCTATCGGGATGTGCTGACCGCCCTGCTGCTGGCCGGAGTGCGAAACATTCAGCCGCGGCCGGTGGGCTTCAAGTTTCACGCCGTGCTCGTGGTGAATTCGGCGCATTTGGCCAGCCAGAACTCGCCTGATGCCGACCGCTGGCTGCCGATCTTTTGGGCGCTGGACTATTTCAAGTCTTCCCAGGCACGGGACGAATCCGAGGGCGACTGGACCATGGGCTCCCTGGACGAGGGCGCGATCCCGCCGGCGGAAAGGGCGCTCGAGGAATTCAGGAGTGCCATGTCGCGCTGGGACGAGGCGCGGGCGGATGTGGCGGCGGCGGGTCTGGTGCGCAGCGCCGGCGCGCAGCAGGTGTTCGATCTCTTCTGCAGGCTGGGCGCGCGTGATTTCCGCGACATCGGCCACAAGGCAATTTACGTGGCGAACAGTTGGCGGACGCTGCAGACGGTCGGCTGGCAGCACGCCGAACCGGTGATCAGATCCCTCGCCTACGCTCTGCTGGAGCATAAAGGCGGCAATCCCGCAGATCGCGACGCTGAAGCCGATCGTCCCGGGCGCGCCAACGACGAACGGCTTCACCAAATCCGGCCGGGCTGGCAGGCCGGACAATCCAGCGCCGTGGCTGCGAATGAACTGCTGGCCACATTGCGAACCGGCACGTGGGACGAGGCGAGCCGGTTGGCGGTGGAACAGTTGAACCTCGGCATCGCGCCGGGCTCCATCTGGGACGCGGTGTTCCAGAGCGCCGGCGAAATGCTGATGCGCCGGCCGGGCATCGGTTCACTGCACGCCAGCACGACGGCCAACGCGCTGCATTTCGCCTTTCAACGCACCGGGATGGATGAGACCCGCCG
>DNDP01000387.1:0-8005 GCA_003484235.1 Verrucomicrobiales bacterium | reverse complement strand
AGACCCGCCGGTTCCTGCTGCTGCAGGCGATCTCCTTCATGCCGATGTTCCGTGGACGGGCAGGGGTGGGTGATGATGGAGCGCGGATCGACCAACTCGAACCGTCTCCCACCGGCGCCGATGCGATGGCGGAGATTTTTGCGGACGTGTCGGCGGACAAGCGGGCCGCGGCGCGCAAGACCTATGGCTGGCTGCAGTCCGGTGGGAACGTCCGGAGATTCATCGATGAGGCGCAGCGGATGATTTACCTGAAGGGCACCGATTCGCACGACTACAAGTTCAGCTCGGCCGTGCTGGAGGATTATCACCACATTTCGCCCGGACTCCGGGACCGGTTCCTCGCCGCGTGCGTCTTCTGGCTCAAAGGTTCCGGATCGCCCGACAACGGTTTGGTGGCGCGCACGCGGGAACTGCTGTGAACGCGCTGCCAGCCCGATTTGGAGAGCCCTCAACGGGGACCGGCTCAGCGGCCCCTTGACCCCATGGCCTGCAGCGCTTCTCGACGGACCCGGGGATCGGCATCGTTCTGGGCGATGTATTGAAGCCACTCGAGAACGGACGGATCGTCCCGGAAACCGCTCAACGCGTCGGCGGCGCGCTCGCGGATCACCGGATTGGGATCCTGCAGGCCGTAGACAAGCGGCACCTTGAGCGAGGGATCGGTGAAGCCGTCAAACGCCGCGAAGAGCTGAGCACGCTCCTGAGGATCCTGCGAGGCCTGGGCCTGCTGCGCCAATGTCGCCATCACCTGCGGAATGGCCGAGTCGGCGCCGCGCAGTGCGCGCAGGGCGACCAGCCGTTCATCGAGGGGAACCCGCTGATCCATGGCGTGATCCCGCATGGCCGCAATCCTGGTCTCGCTCATGGGGCCGCGCCGAAGCGCGTTGATCGCCTCCTCCCTCACCTCGCCGTCGGCATCCGTGCGGACAATTTCCCACAGCTTCGCCTCCACCTGGGGATCGGCGGCATAGCGGCCCAGATTGTCCACCGCCTGTTCGCGCACTTCCGCGTCGGCGTCGTAGGCGGCCAGCTGCAGCAGCGGCGCGCGGGCGGCGGCATTGGTCATTCCCTCGAGGTTACGCAGAATGGACTGACGGACCTGGGCGTTGGTGGAGGTGTTGAGCCAGGTGAGCGCGATGGCGACGCCCGTGTCGTCGAGTGCGTTCCCGCGACGCAGCCGCTGGAGGGCACGCAGCCGGTCCTGAACGCTCGCCGAAGGATCGTTCAACTGGGCCAGGAACTCGTCCAGCTTGGCGCCGGCCAGCGGCAGGGTGCCGCGCTCCATCAGGTATTCGGACGCGAGCGTGAGATCGCTGACGGACTCCTCGAGCGACGTGAGCCGGTCGTAGACTGCCGGATCCATCGGCACGCGCTGCACGATGGTTTCGCCCGGCACCGTCAGGGGCGCCGCGGTGCTGGGGGTGGCGGGCGCGGCGGGGACGGCAGGGCTCCCGGATCGAAGAAGGGTGACTTCGCGTTCAAGCCGTCGCAGTGAGGCATGCTGAACCGCCAAGGCTCCGACCAGGGCGAGCAGTCCGGCGGAGATCAATATTCGTTTCCACATGGTTCCGTAGCTGGCTGAGGTTCCACACAAACTGCGACCCATCGCTCGGACTGTCAATGGATGATCCCGCTCGAATCAAGAGCGGCGGCGGGGCCGATCGCGCCGACGGCGGGCAACGCGGTGCTCCGCTCGGTTGACGCGCCGCCGTCTTGTCGCCTAGCCTCCGCCCGCATGTCGCGCCTGCCGTTCGAGCTGTTCCTGGCACTCCGATACCTGCGTCCAAAGCGGACGTTCGTGTCGGTCATCACGCTGGTTTCCGTCGTGGGCGTGATGCTGGGGGTGGCGGTGCTGATCATCGTCATCAGTGTGATGACCGGTTTCGACAAGCAGCTTCAGGAGCGGCTGCTGCGGTTTGACGCGCACATGAAGATCCTGCGGCGCGAGGCGGATGGCAGCCAGGGCCTGATGTCCGGATACGGGGAAGTCATCGAAAAGCTCGGCCAACACCCGGAGGTGGTCGGGGCGGCGCCGTTCTTCCTCGGCAAGGTGATGATCGAGACGCAGCCGTCGGAGGGGAGTTCCCGCATCGATGCACCGCTGTTCCGCGGAGTCGATCCGAAGCTCGAGTCCAGCGTGTCGGACCTGATGGATGACATCATCGCCGGCGAAGCGGACTTCGAGGGCCGCACCCTGATGGTGGGTGTGGACCTGGCGCAGGCATTGGGGCTGCGGGTGGGCGACCACGTGGCGGTTTACTCGCCCAATGCCCTGAAGCAGATGAAGGAGAGCCAGGGGGCGGAGATCATCCCGGGTGATGACTACCGGATCGCGGGAATTTTCGACGCGGGAATGTACGACTACAACTACAACATCGTCGCCACCTCGCTCGAGAATGCCCAGAACCTGTACGGCATTGACGAATCCGTGCACGGCATCCTGGTGCGGTTGGAGGATCCTATGCGGGTCGGCTGGGTGCGCTGGGATCTGCAGGAGCTGTTGGGCGAGGACTACCGCATCCGCACCTGGATGGAGGAACACTCGACCATCCTGACGGCCCTCCAGGTGGAGAAGAACATGATGTTCTACATTCTTTTCTTCATCATGATCGTGGCCGCGTTCGGCATCATGAACTCGCAGATCACGTTCGTGGTGCAGAAAACCCGTGAGATCGGGATGCTGAAGGCGCTGGGCACGCGGCGTTTCAGCATTGTCATCCTGTTCCTTGGACAGAGCTTCGTGGTGGGTCTCATCGGTGTCGGGCTGGGTTTCGGCCTGGGCATGGTCGCATTGGCCTACCGCAACGAGTTTCTGGACTTCATGAACCGCACGACCGGCCTGGAGCTGTTTCCGGCGGCGACCTATCAGTTCACCCGGCTGCCGGCGGTGATCGATCCGGGCGACATCGGAATGATCTGCGGCAGCGCATTGGTGATCTGCGTGATTGCCGGCGCCATCCCTGCGTGGACAGCCGCACGTCTGAGGCCGGTACAGGCCCTGCGATACGAATGAGCAACATGATCCCGCAGCCACCATTTTTGAGTGCCCGCGACGTGCACAAGACGTACGCCTTGGAGCAGCGCCGCCTGGAGGTCCTGCGGGGTGTCTCGCTGGATGTCCATCGCGGCGAGTTCCTGGCGCTTCGCGGTGCTTCCGGCGCGGGCAAGAGCACGCTGCTGCATCTTCTGGGTGGACTGGATACCCCCGACGAGGGCGAGATCCGGTTCGAGGGACGTGATCTGGCCTGCTACCGGGATGCCGACCTTTGCCGGATGCGCAACCGGCAGGTGGGCTTCATATTTCAGGCCTACCATCTGATGCCCGACCTCGACGCGCTCGAGAATGTGGCGCTTGCGGCCCGCATGGCGCGGGTGGCCCCGGGAGAAGCTCTTGCAAAAGGCAGGCACCTCCTGGAAAGGGTGGGCTTGGGCGACCGG
Organism: Verrucomicrobiales bacterium; assembly: GCA_003484235.1. GTDB lineage: Bacteria > Verrucomicrobiota > Verrucomicrobiia > Limisphaerales > RI-55 > RI-55. Next base: position 4,567 of record DNDP01000387.1, on the reverse strand, counting down.
ATGAACCATCGGCCGACGGAGCTTTCAGGCGGCGAACAGCAGCGGGTGGCCATCGCCCGGGCGCTGGTGAACGATCCCGCCCTCGTGCTGGCGGACGAGCCCACCGGGAATCTCGACTCGGTGACCGGCGAGGGGATCATCCGGCTGCTTTGCGACTTGCGGGCCGAACGCGATGCGACTTTAATCATCGCCACGCACGACGCCCGCGTGGCGGAAGCGGCACCTCGAGTGGTGGAACTGGTGGATGGGAGCATCGACGGAACGGCTGTCCAGGGCCGCGCCGGCCCGGAATTCCGAATCGATGCCTAGTGGCAACCATGAAGAAGATTCTCATCATCGAAGACGACCCGATCATCGGGAAGCTTTACCACGCGCAGTTCGAAAAGGCGGGATTTCAGGTGGAACTTGCGGCCGACGGCCAGGAAGGCTTCTACCGGGTGCAGGAGGGCAGGTTCGACGGCATTCTCCTCGACCTCATGCTTCCTAACATGAGCGGGCTGGACATTCTCAGGAAAATCAGGGCGCAGAAGACGTTTCAACGGCTGGTGGTGGTCGTCTTCACCAACTCGTTCCTTTCGGAGATGTTTGATGCGGCCAACGAGGCCGGTGCCAACCGCATCTTTCACAAATCCAACCTGACGCCCAAGGATCTCATCGAAGTGGTCAACCAGGAGTTGTTCCTGGCCAAGAAGGCCGACGACGGTTCCGGCGGGGACGGTGATGCCGGGGAGGATTCGCGGCCAGGGCGCCCGTCCTCGACCACCTATCGGCAGGAGTTGATCGAGACCTTCCTGAAACGCGCGCCCGATGCAATTGCTGCGCTGGAGAACGCCAACAACGAGTTTGCCGAGGCCTCCGGCAAGGCGGAGTCCGCGAACCGTCTTCAGGAGCTCTACCGCAAGCTCCACGCCTTCAGCGGTGTGGCCGGCCTGGCGGGGTTGAAGCGTCTGGGAGAACTGTGCTCCTCCCTCGAAGCGCTGCTGGTGGAAATGCACGAGAATGTCGGTGCCAACACCATGTCCACACGTCGGACGGTGACGCGGTCGATCGAGTTTCTCAAGAAGCAGTTCCCGAGTCTCGCCGCATTGCCCGAAACGGCCGATCAGGCGGCGCGTGTGCTGGTGGTGGACGACGAGGCGATGGCCCGCAGGGCGGCCACCTTTGCCCTGGACCTGGGCGGATTCGAAGTGGCGACCCACGAGGATGCACGTGCGTCCATGGAGCTTCTTTCAAAACGTGGCTTCCACCTGGTGGTGCTCGACGAAACCATGCCGGGGCTCACGGGTTCGCAGATGATTGCCCGCATGCGCCAGGGGCCGCCCAACCAGAAAACCCCGGCGATACTGGTGCTGGGTCGCGCGGAGTTCGAGGCCCGCGCGGGTGAGCGCCTGCCCACGAATCTGGACTTCGTCTCCCGGCCCTATCCCTTCGCCGAACTGGCCGTGAAGGCGCTTGTGCTCCTCCTCGCCCACCAGGTCGTTGACATCAAGCCACTCAAGATGGTTGAGGGAGAGTGAATCAACGCGTGCCGATCGGCGTCGGAGGGGTAATAAGATTGACCTGACGCCGGCCCAAGGTAGGCTTTCAGGCGATCACCTGTTTCTTTAACCAGTGATGAAAACTCGTTCTATGCAAAACAACTCATCCCCTCAACCGTCCGGGAACCAATCCCGGCGCTCCTTCATCAAGAAGTCAGCCACCGCCGCGGCTGTCGTGGCGGCTTCCCACCCGTTCATCACGCCTGTCTACGGGCAAAACCAGGCTCCTTCGACCGGTCGCGTGATCGGTGCGAATGACCGCATCAGCGTGGGCTTCGTCGGGGTCGGTGGTCAGGGCATGGCGCACGTCACTTCCATGTGCAACAAGGCGGGGGACACCAACGTCGATTTCAAGGCCGTCTGCGATGTCTGGACAAAGCGGATCGACGGCGCCAAATCCTACATCGAGGGCAAGATTGCCGGTGCCAAGGTCGAAGGCTATGACGACTACCGGAAAATCATGGATCGCAAAGATATTGACGCGATCTGCTGCTCGACCGTCGATCACTGGCACACCCGCGTGACGGTGGACGCAATGAACGCGGGCAAACACGTTTATGTCGAGAAGCCGATGACCCGGTATCTCGGCGAGGCGTTCGAGATCTACGACACCGCGAAGAGGACCGGAAAAAAGGTGCAGGTCGGCTCCCAGGGCAGTTCCGACCAGAAATACCACAAGGCGGCGGAGATCATCCGCGCCGGCGACCTCGGCCAGCTCGTGCTGCTTCAGGGTTCCTACATGCGCAACAGTCCGAAGGGCGAATGGAACTACACCATCGATCCCGATCTCAAGTCCGACAACTGCAACTGGGATCGCTGGCTCGGGCCAGTCCACAAGAAGGTCAAGTTCGACCCGGACCACTATTTTCGGTGGCGCAAATACTACCCGTACTGCGGCGGCCTGCTCGGCGACCTGATGCCCCACCGGCTGCACCCGCTGATGATTGCCACCGGCAAGCCTGAGTTCCCGAGCCGGGTCGTGTGCCTTGGCACCAAGGCCTTCAACACCGACCGCAACACGCCGGGCACCTACCAGCGCGACGTCGATGAAAACACTCAGCTGGTCGCCGAATTCCCCTCCGGCATGAACATGATCATCACCAGCTCGACCGTGAACGAGCAGGGCTGGGTGGACACCATCTGCGGTCACAAGGCCACCATATACCTCGGTGGCAATCGCGTGGAATTGAAGCCGGAGAGGCCCTTCTCCGATGAGATCGATCCGCTGACCCTCGACAACGTCGGCATCGGTGAACCGATCGACCAGCACGAGAAGAACTTCTTCGACTGCATCCGCAACGGCAACGAGCCAAACGCCGGCGCCGAGCTGGCCGTGCGCGTGCAGACGGTCATCTCCCTCGCGGAAATGTCCGACCGCCTGAACATCATGTGCCTGTTCGACGAGAAGACCCGCAAGATCACCACCGGCGACGGCAAAGAGGTGGCCGCCATCACCTACGGCACGCTGCCCCTGAGCTGATCGCATCGGAAATCCATCACACGCCGTCCCGGCTGCCGGGACGGCGTTTTTGTTTCGCGGATGGGAAAAGGGTTTTCCCGCCACCCCACTTGGCGTTCAATCGCCGCCCGTGGGTGCCGTGCAGTTAACTGAATCTTTGCTTCAAAAGGCCGGCGGTTGGCAGGCCATGAAGGAGGCAAGAGCCATTCTCGCCGCCGGAAAGGTGATGTCGGCGCGGTGGGAGCCGCCGCGGTTGTCCGGTGAGGTGATGACCGGCAATGGCGTGATCAAGACCGGCCTGACCATCAAGGATCACATCGATGTCGAGAACCAGTGCCCGTGCAAGGAGTCCCGCCAATGGAGCCGGATTTGTGGCCATGCCCTTGCCGTGGGGCTCGGAGTGCTGCATCCGGATAAGATCGGGAGCCAGCGCCCGGCCAGACCCGACAGGACAGGGCCTGAAGGCGCCGCCAAATCCGACAGGAACGAGGACTCCCGCACGACCGTACCGACGCCGCTACAGCTGGGGATTTCGGGACACTCGCTGCGGCTCGCAGTCGTTCTGCCGCCCAACCTCGACCAATCGCTCGCCGTTGGAAGCGTCACGGTCTTCGTCGAGGCGGCGGTCAACGGCGGAAAGTTCCGGCCGCTCGCCACCCTGGACCGCTCCGTCGCCTACAGTCTGGCGGCCGGTCAGCAGCCGCTGTTCGAACTGGTCCTGCGCCTGTCCGGCGGCGAGCTGCCGACGGCGTTGAAGCTCTCCTGCGCGCAGCTGACAGAATTGCTGGCCGTGCTGCCACCGGACAGCGGCACGTTTGGGCGGAAGGATCCGGTCGTCATCAGCGAAGAGCCGTTTCCGTTGCCCCTGTCCGTCTCGCTGCTGCCTTCGGGCGAGATTCAACTGGCTGCGCAGTTGCCCCAACCGTTGCCGGTCATTGTTCCGGGCAGCACCACGTGGGCGCTGGTGGGCCGGAAGTTTTCCAGAGTTGTGGTGCCCGGTGGATCTCTGGCTTTGCTGCAGCGTCCGCAAACCATCTCCCGGGAACAGGTGCCGTACTTCCTGCATGAAGAACTGCCGGCACTGGCCGCAACCGGTTCACTTCACGCGGACTTCGCTCCGGAGGATTTCGAGATCACCGTGCGACCGCCTCAGTTTCACCTCGCGCTCGAAGGTGGCCTCGCCAAGCTGCGGGCCCGTTTGTCCGCCGACTACGGCCTGCAGGTGATCACGCTTCCCCATTCGGATCCTCGGAGATGTGGCGAAAATTCGACATCGGCGTCGGATCGGAGTCTCTTCGACACGGCAATCACCCGCACCGGCTGGCTGGCGGATCCCGATGCGCCCAGACGCTATCGCCTGCGTGACGCCGCGGCCGAGCGCGACGCGCTTGCCCGGCTCGCGCGGGCCGGCTTTGAAGGGCCCACTGCGGAGGGCTGGCTTCAACTGACCGGTCAAGAGGCCGTCCTGAACTTCTTTGCCCGCGACTATCCTCGATTGAAATCGGACTGGCAGGTCACGCTGGGGGAGCGCCCGGGCTGGAGCCTCAACAAGATCAGGTTCTGAATGTCG
>DNDP01000190.1 GCA_003484235.1 Verrucomicrobiales bacterium | reverse complement strand
CGGACGACTATTACTTCAAGCTGCAGGGCTACCATGAATTCCGCGATGTGAACGGCACCCGCATGGGCGCCGACATCAACTCGCGCGGGGCGTGGCCGATGACGACAGGTGCCGGCGTCACCCTGGCGGTGGCGGACACGGGCGTGCAGGGAACGCATCCCGAGCTGAGCGACCGGCTGGCAGCCGGCCAGCAGCACAACTTCGCCACCGGCGCCGATGACGGAAGCCCCGCCCAGCTGAACGCCTCGTGGGTTCACGGCACATCCGTCGCGGGTCTCGCGGTGGCCGAGGGACGGAATTCGGTCGGCATGATCGGGGTCGCCCCCGGCGCGAAGCTCGCCAGCTGGGTGATCTTTGACAGCAACCTCATGCGCGTCGGCGAGGACAAGCTGATGGATCTTTACCCGCGAAACAGCGATGTGGTGTGGGTTCAGAACCACAGCTGGGGCAAGGGCAACGTCGAAGAGTTGGGTGGTCCGGGACTGCTGGAAAGGGCGGGCATCGAGGACGCCGCCGCCAACGGGCGCGGCGGCAAGGGCGTGATCATGGTGCGTTCCGGCGGCAACTACCGCATCGAGGGTCGCAATGCCAACGACGACTTCTACTCCTCGGATCCCCGGGTGATCGCGGTGGCGGCCGTCAACAACGCGGGTCGTGCCACCAGCTACAGCAATCCCGGGGCTTCGCTGCTGGTGTCCGCCCCGGGGGGCGAGGCGACGGGCCCGGCGCCCTTCATTTTCACGCTCGATTTTCTCGGGGCTGATGGCGCCACGCCCTTCCGGATCTGGCTGCCGGGAGAGCAGGCGCAGACGCTCGACCTCTGGAACTATCGCTGGGATCTGAACCCGTTTGCCGGCACCTCGGCCTCGGCGCCGTTGGTGTCGGGCGTGTGCGCGTTGATGCTTTCGGTGAATCCCTCGCTCACCGTCCGTGACGTGCAGCACATTCTCGCCCTGGCGGCACGTCACCTGGACCTGGAAGATCCCGACCTGCACGCCAACGGAGCGGGGTTTCTGGTAAGCCACAACCAGGGCTTCGGCGTGGTGGACGCCGGACATGCAGTCCGTCTCGCACAGGGCTGGGTGAACCGCCCGCCCGCTGTCTGGGTCACCAATACGGTGACGGTAAATCAGCCGGTGGCGGATGACAGTTTGCGGGTGCAGGTCACCGATGCGGGCGGTTTGATCACCACGGCATTGATCCGGGCGTTGCCCGGCCTGGGACCGCACGCGGATGAGCCGACACCGCTGTTTGGCATCCTCGACGTCGGGCTGGCAAACAGCCCGATCACCCAGGACCTGACCGGCAGGGCGGCGTTGATCGAGCGGGGAGGCGCCGACTTCAGCGTGAAAATCCGGCATGCGGCGGCGGCCGGGGCCGGCATTGCGGTGATTTACAACAATTCATCCGGCTCGGCCGGTTGCCCGGGTGGCGAGCAGCTCTGCCCGATGGGCGGAACCGATTTCACCACGATCCCCGCGGTGTTCGTGCGGCAGTCCGACGGTCAGTTGATCAAGAACCTTTTGACACAGGACCCCGGCTCGCGGGCCCGGATCACCCAGACCAAGCTGGTCACCCCGATCCAGGTCGCCGATTCCCTGCTGCTCGAGCACGTGGGGGTGCGACTTAAAACCGACCATCCGCTCCGGGGTGACCTGCGCATCACCCTGACGTCGCCGATGGGCACCCGCAGCGTACTCCAGCGCTACAACGCCGATCTCAGTCCCGGGCCGGTGGACTGGACATACTTCTCCACCCACCACTTCCATGAGGCGAGCGTCGGGATTTGGAATGTCGAAGTCAGCGACCAGGGTGTGGGCAACGTCGGCAGTGTCCTTGAGGCCAGCCTGCTGCTCCGGGGGGTGCCCATTGCAGACTCGGACAAGGACGGCCTGGCGGACGAATGGGAGACGAACAATTTCCTGGGATTGTCGGAAGGTCCCGCGGGGGATCCCGATGGTGACGGCTACAGCAATTCCCGGGAACAGTTGGCGGCGACCAACCCCAAGATTGCCGAAGTCCCCTTCCGGATGGAGCCGGCGCTGTGGAATCCGCGTCTCGTCCGGCTGAGCTGGCCGGGAGTGGCCGGAGCCGATTATGAGGTGTTGAAGGGTACCGAGGTCACCGGCGTGCAGACCGTCACCAATGTCGTGGGAACGTTTCCCGAGACGGTTTGGTTCACGACCCACACCAACCTGCAGCGGGAGTTCTTTCAGGTCCGCCGGGTTCCCTGAACCGCGCACGCGACAAGGGCGCGCTGCGACGTGAGATCCAGGGAGGCCATTCCTGCCGGGCCGAAGCGTTCAAGATTCGGGGTCCCGTGCCCTGCGCCCGCAGAAATGTGTGTTTGCAGTGGCCGGGCATTCTCGTATTTTCCCGCCGTGTTGAAGCTGACCCGTCAGGAGCGGCAGGTCTTGACCGTAATTCTTGGCCTGTTGCTGGTGGGATGGGCGGTCCGGGCCTGGCGGTTGGCCAACCCGGAACCGCAGCCTTCGGCGGAAACAGCAGGCGAACAATATGCAACCGATTGATTTCGACGAAGCCATCGACCGGATTGTGAAACAGGATCCCCGCTACGACCGCGAGGCCTATCGCTTCGTGCGCGACGCGCTGGATCACACGCAGGCCAGGTTGCAGCGGGCCGCCACCAAGGGCGGACGGGGCGGCCGCAAATCCGGACGCGAAGCCGCGGCCCATCATGTGTCGGGCAGGGAACTGCTGGACGGCATCCGCGAATTCGCCCTGAAGGAGTTTGGGCCGATGGTTCTCACGCTGTTTGAGGAATGGGGAATTCACTCCACCGCCGACTTCGGTGAGATCGTGTTCAACATGGTGGATGCCCGGCTGCTCAACAAGACCGATGAAGACAGCCGGAACGACTTCAAGAATGTCTTCGACTTCCAGGCGACCTTTCGAACGCCGTTTCTGCCGGAGGGCTCCCGACGGCTGCAGGGCGGAACGAACATCGAGCTTCCACTTTGATGCGCCTGTGCGCGGCGCGGTCTGCCCGCCGCGGGGCTGATCCCGGGCTCGCCAAGGTTGGCGGGCCGGGTTACGACTTGCCGGCCACATGCAGACCAATCTTCCAAAATTTCTGCCGCTGGTCGGAGTCGTCCACCTGGGACCGCTCCCCGGATCACCACGCTGGTCGGGTTTGATGGAAGAGGTCGTACGTGCCGCAGTGGCCGACGCGGTCGCCTACGAAAAAGGCGGGGCGCACGGCGTGATCGTGGAGAACTTCGGGGACGTGCCGTTCACGCGTGACCGGGTGCCCGCGGAAACCGTGGCCGCCATGGCGGTCGCCGGCCGGGCGGTGCGGGACGCCGTGTCGCTGCCGGTCGGATTCAACGTGCTGCGGAATGATCCGTTGTCGGCCCTCGCCCTTTGCGCAGCCTGCGATGGCGATTTCGTCCGGGTGAACGTGCATTCAGGTGCCATGCTGACCGATCAGGGGCTCATCGAAGGGGACGCGTTTGCGACCGCAAGGAAGCGGCGTGAACTCGGTCTCGGACACGTCAAGATCCTGGCTGATGTGCTCGTCAAACACGCCGTGCCCCTCGGGAACCTTGCGCTCGCCGATGCCGCCCGCGACACCGTCGAGCGGGGTCTGGCCGACGCGTTGATTGTGAGCGGCGTGGGCACGGGGCATCCCACCGCGGCAACGGATGTGGCGCGGGTGCGGGAGGCATGTCCCGGCGCCGTGATCTTGATCGGCAGCGGTGTGGCCCCGGGCAACATCGAGGACTATCTGCCGTATGCCGACGGGTTCATTGTCGGGAGCTCGCTGAAACGGGGAGGTCGATTGGATCAGCCGGTGGAGGTCCGGCGGGTTCGGCGGCTGGCCGGGTGCATGCAGCGCCAACCCCGCCCCGGATAAGCCGGACTTCTCTCCGTCAGCGGCGAAACTGAATTGCCCGGACGGGCGGGCCAGCGCCTTGACAGGGTCTGGCCCGGCCCCCTAGATTCACCACTCCTTAACCGAGCCGGGGCTTCGCTCTCTGCAACAACGACTCTCTACGGAAGCAACCGAAACGCCCCGGCACCCGATCAACCGCACATGAACAAAGGCAAAATCGTACAGGTCATCGGCCCCGTGGTGGACGTGGAGTTCCCGGACAAGCTGCCGGCCATCTACAGCGCGCTCACCATCGAATTTGAAGTTCCCGGCGAGGGCAAAACGAAGCGGACGCTCGAAGTGGGCCAGCACCTCGGCGACAACTGGGTTCGGACCGTCTGCATGGGTTCCACCGAAGGCATGAAACGCGGTTATGAGGTCGTGGACACCGGTGGCCCCATCTCGATGCCCGTCGGGGAGGGCGTCATGGGCCGCGTGTTCAACGTCACCGGCGATCCGGTGGACGAGCAGGGACCGGTCAAGGCCGACAAGTATTATCCCATCCATCGCCCGGCACCTTCGCTGGTGGACCAGTCCACGACGCCGCAGATCCTCACCACCGGCATCAAGGTCATCGACCTCATCTGCCCCTTCCTCAAGGGCGGCAAGGTCGGGGCGTTCGGCGGCGCCGGTGTCGGCAAGACCGTTATCATCATGGAGCTGATCAACAATATCGCCAAGGCGCACGAGCCCTTATTGGTGGTG
>DNDP01000124.1:913-5534 GCA_003484235.1 Verrucomicrobiales bacterium | reverse complement strand
GCGTGAGGCGCCGCGTCCCGTGGCCCGCACCCGAGCCGATGGCGTTCGAGAACGTGCCGTTGGTCGAGGCGTTCACCAACGCGGTCGATCCGTCGCTCAGGTGCAGGATGTCCGGCAGGCTGTCGGGGTCGGGGATGTCGTTCGCCAGGAAGTCGGGGGCGAGATCATCCCCGGCGCGATCGGCCAGCACGGTCTTGATCAGTTCGTGAATCTCGACGGAGTCGATGAGCGAGAGGTTGGTCGAGCCGAAGTTGTCCACGTGTTCGAACGTCGCCTTGTATTCGATGAACTTGCCCTGGAGCGTCGAGGTCAGCAGCCATTGCGCGACCTGCGATTGACCGGCCGGGATGTTGCCGAGGTTCACGGTCAGGCTCGGCTCGGCGGCGTTGGTGCCGACCTGGCTGCCGATGATCTTGAAGTCGATCAGCAGGCCCTTGGAATTCTCGATGATCTTCGGCTGGGCCGAGGTGATGCGGAAGTTCCGCGCCGGGCCGGCGCCGACGTTGCGGGCGATCAGGCCCAGGGCAAACGGCTCGGCCGGCTCAACCTCGTCGGTGAAGGGATCATCGGAATAGACCTCGCGCGCCTGGAAATAGTGCAGCTGCAGCCGCGCCTCGGGATAGACCGTGATGGTCGACGAAAGCAGCGGCACCACGACCTCCTGGCCATTCTCCAGGTAGCGCAGCGAACCGCCGATCCGGTAAACCGTCGGTGCGTTGGGCGCGGCATCGCGCGTGGGCAGGAACAGGTATTCGGCGGAACCGAAGCCCAGCGCCCCGACCACGCCCGAACCGTCCACGGCGCCCATTCCCGTAACCACCGGCGCGCGGACCACGAACCGGTCACCGGCCGGCTGGTCGTTTGCATCGCGGACGTCCAGGGTCACGCGGATGCCGGTGATGGCCTCTGAGCCGGAGTTCTCGATCTCCAGCGAACCCTTGAATGCCACGCGCGTCATCACCGCCTCCTGGTCGATCTGCAGCCGCACGCGGGCGCAGACGCCGTCGTTCTGGAGTCGGGGAAGGGGAGTCCCGGAACGGGTGAATCCCTGCGGCGAAGGCGACGCGCAGTTGCCCGGCCCGATGTACCAGCCGACCTGGTAGGGGTAGCCGTTGAAGCCGCTGGGATGCGCGCCGATGATGGAGCCGTTGACATAGTTGACCGTGCCGTAATTCGGCGGCGACGGGGGGATGTTGATGTTGATGTCCTTGGTCAGCTCGCAGATGCACTCGAGCGTGCTGCCACCCGCGGCGCCACCGGCCGCACCGGCGAGGCCGCCGGTCAGGGCCCCGCACGCAATGGACAGCGCCGCACTCTGGCAGGGGGACAGATTGACTCCGCCACACTGCAGGATCGCCTTGACGAGGTCGCAGCCGAAGGTGGCCGCATTGCCGCCGTTGCGGAAGGCGTTCAGGGACGTCGCCGACTCCAGGATGTTCTCGATGCATTCCTTGATGTCCTTGGCCACGCAGATCGGGGAGAGGTCGGCGGAACGCTGCTGATGGACCCCGTTCGGGCCGCACGTGTAGTAGTAGTGGACGCCCAGCGGAATCTTCGGCAGGCAGGGCAGGGTGTCGATGCTGCAGTCCCCGTCGTTCAGCCGCGGATTCAGGCCCGCCAGCCGCAGGAGCGATGCGGGCTGACTCCGTTGGTGGATCATCACCGGGATCTCCAGGGCGGTCTTCGCCGGGAGCGTTCCGATGTTCGTCACCAACGGCAGGATGACGAAGTCGTTGCTCAGCGGGACGTTGATCGTCACGTTTTCGGCGGCGATCAGGCCGACGTTCTTGATCTTGAGCATGAACTGGTTCGTCTCGCCCTCGAACACGAGCGGCATGATGTGCGGTTCCTCGATGATCACGTTCGGAATCGGCACCTCGGTCTCGAAGACCGACTCGAGCACGATCTTGTAACGGTCCTCCACCTCGACCGGCACCACCGACCAGCGGTAGGTGACCGTCTGGCGGACCAGGAACGCCTCCAGCGCCGTCTCGACCCCGGGCTGGATCAGCGCCGTGCCGCGGAAGCTGTTGTGCTTGGGTGCGGTCACATCGACTGTGTAGGCGCCCTCGGCCAGGCCGACAAAGCGCACCTCGCCCGCGGCGTCGGTGGTGGCGTTGGTCACCACCTGCCCCGTGAACGGATCGGACACCGTCACCGTCGCGTTGGTCAGCTTCGGGTTACCCTCGACGTAGTAGGTGTAATCGTCCGTCGCGGTGATCTTCAGATCGCCCTGCGCCGTGGACATGGCGCGGAACTGGAAGGGCACGCCGAGCGAGGAGTTGCCGCCGTTGATGGCGATCGATCCGCCGTGGATGATCAGCGGCAGGTCGGCGGCCGGCTCGAGGAGGAGGTTGACGGTCGTTGCGGCGCCGGGTTCGAGCGGGTCGAGGCGGTTCGTGCCCGCCAGTTTGAGCCAGGTGTTCTGGGGCAGCAACACATCCAACGGTCCGGTGGGCACGCCGCCGATGTTGCGCACGCTGAACGGCACGAGCGCCTGCTCGCCGCGCACCATGCCGCGGCTGAGGAATGCCGGTTCGGCGACGAGCTGCGGACGCAGCGGCGCAATCTGCACGGTGAATAGCACCTGCCGCTGGCAGCCTTCCGCCGAGTTGATGACAATCGGAAACACCACCCGCGCCGCGTTGGTGATGGTCGTGTTCATCGACCAGTCCAGCACCACCGTGCCGTGGGCCGGCAGCGTCGAGGGCAGCCCCAGCGTCAGCCCCAGTGCCGCGGGTGCGTTGGTGGCGGCCGCCTGCAGGCCCGTCAACGGCGTGCCCGTCGTGTTGCGCAGCGTGATCTGGCCGCTCACCGGCGTCTCGGGGACGATCGTCAGCGAGGCGTGCTCGGCCGAGAGGCTGAAGCCCAGCAGCGTGAAGCTGTCCTGCGGCACGTCGTCGTAGACCCGGGGATGGTCGGCCGCCAGCTGGTAGTCGCCCGTCTCGGTCGGGATGGGGGTGAAGGTCAGCCGGTATGTGCCGTCGATGTCCGAGAACACGTTGAACGTCCGGCGCGTGCCGCCGTTGAGCAGCCGCACGGTCACCAGCTTCAAGGCGGCGGCGGAATTGTCCTCCGGGTAATAGGCGCGGCCGCGGATCAGCACGGGCGTGCCGCAGGGTGCCGACACGATGTCCGTCTCGACGGTCGCCCGGTAGTTGGGCTGCACGTCGATGCGGGCCACCGAGATCACGTTGTTCCGTTCGCTGCCTTCGACGACGTCATTGTCCGCATCGGTCACGACGATGATGTGGTAGAGACCGGGATCGGCCGGCAGCGTCACCGAGACGGTGCGGACGTAGGAGGAGCCGCTGGCCAGGGACGCATTGTTGGTGTGGGCTCCGGCCAGGATGTCGCCGCCCAGCTGGTTGTCCGAGGAGATGAAGATCCGGTCCACCCAGGCCCCCGAGGCCGGCACGGGCCCGGTGTTGGCGACGGTGAAGGTGACGTTTGCCCGCGCATCGATCTGGCCGGATGACGGCACGATGATGTCGCCGACGCTCAGGTCCGGGAGATCGACGTCCGACACATTCAGCCGGGCGGTCGCACTGTTGAAGCCGCCTGCGGACGCCGTGAGAATCACCGGCTGGATTCCGTCGTTCGCGCCATCGACAACACCGTTCACGACGAACGAAACGGAAGTCTGGCCATTCGGGATGACCACGCTGGGGCTGGCCGGCAAGGCCTCACCGGGATCGCTGCTCGAGAGATCCACCGTCAGGGCCCCCGCCGTGCCGGTGTTGCGGGTGACGGTCGCGGTGACCGAACCCGTTTCGCTGACGACATCGCGCGCGAGCGTGAGCGAGAGCGAAGGGCCGTCATTGTCATAGACGAGCAGCGTGGCGGTGGCCTGGCCGTTGGTGATGGGAACGCCGGACGCGCCGCGGATGCGGGCGACCAGATCGTTGGTGCGCGTGCCGTTGACCAGCCCGTCATCACTGACGCTGATGTTGAAGGGCAGGTCCGCCTGGCCGGCGGCAAAGTTGAGCTCCGTCGGGAGCAGCAGCAGTCCGGATAACGTCTGGCCGAGCACGACATTGAGCGGCTGGGTCAGCGGCGGCTGCCGGCTGAGCAGGCCGGTGGTGGCCGGACTCTCCGTCCCTTCCACGATCGCGTCGGCGGCCAGCGTCAGCGCCAGCACGGGCGCGTCGTTGTCGAGCACGTTGATGATCGCCGCGCCGGTGGTGAAGCCGGGTGCGCTCGCCTGCAGCCGGACGTCGCGTGCGCCTTCGATCGTGGTGTTCGCGGGCGCGGCAATGTCGAAGGCGACCGACCACTGGCCCGCCGGGATCGTGACCGTTGCCGGCGGGAGCAGCCGCGCGGGCGCGTCGCTGACCAGGGTCACCACCAGCGGTTGGTTGGTTGGCGTGTTGCGGGTCAGGAATCCCATGGCCGCGTTTGGCCCGGAGTCCTCCATCAGCTGGCCCGGCGTTGCCTGCAGCGTGATCGTTGGCAGGTCGTCGTCCTGCAGCAGCAAGGTGGCCACGGCGTCGGAGAAACCGGCGGCGCTGGCCGTGAGCGTGACGTTGCGGTTGCCGTCCACGCGCCCGTTGTTCAGCACGGTGATCGTCGTGTTCACAAACGTCTGGCCGGCGGGAATCGTCACCTGCGCCGGCACCAG
>DNDP01000124.1:0-666 GCA_003484235.1 Verrucomicrobiales bacterium | reverse complement strand
CTGGTCCGGTTCAACGTCAGTTCCAGCCGGGGCGAGAGCGTCAACGTGGACGCGGACTGGACAAAGTTGTTTGCCAGGTCCGGCTCGTAAAAGGCCGGGCCCGAGTTGGCGCGCACGGCGACGCGTCGTGTGCCCACGGTGAAGAAGGGCAGCGTCACCGTGCGGGTCACGTTGCTCGACTGGCCGGTCGCCAGCGTCTCGCCGAAGTTGAAGCTGCCGAGGAGCTGGGCGGCGCCCGGGTTGGCGTCGTCGACAAGGAACACCTGGTCGGTCCACGCGGCGGGCGTGGGGGCCGCACCGTTGTTGGCGACGGTCCAGGAAACCTCCAGCGGCTGGCCCGGCAAGCCCGTGCCGGGCGCGCCCACGTTGCTGACGGCGAGATCGGGATAGAGCGCGACCGTCGAGCTGCGGGTGAGGTTGGTGGTGTTGTTCGCCTCGGCATCCGCGCCCTCGCGGAACTCGAAGACTCGGTTGCCCGAGTCGAGAAACAGCGCGACCTCGATGTTGCCGGCACCGGCCGGCCCGTCCGGCAGCCGGAAGCTGGCCGAGCGCTGCCGCGCCTGGCCCGGTGCGATCGGGCCGTTGGTGTCGGCGACCGGGTTCAGGTAGTACGACTGGTCGAAGAGCGTGGTGCCCGCCGTGAGATTGCGCACGAGCACGCGGTCG
>DNDP01000194.1:636-2643 GCA_003484235.1 Verrucomicrobiales bacterium | reverse complement strand
CAGGAGGCGCACACCGTCAGCACGCTCAAGGGCGCGCCGCCGGGCTACGTGGGCTACGGCGAAGGCGGCGTGCTGACCGAGGCGGTGCGGCGCAAGCCCTACAGCGTGGTGCTGCTCGACGAGGTCGAGAAGGCCCACCCCGACGTGCACGAGATCTTCTTCCAGGTCTTCGACAAGGGCTTCATGGAAGACGGCGAAGGGCGCTTCATCGACTTCAAGAACACGCTGATCCTGCTGACCACCAACGTGGGCACCGAGCTGATCTCCAGCCTGTGCAAGGACCCCGACCTGATGCCCGACGCCGAGGGCATGGCCAAGGCGTTGCGCGAGCCGCTGCTGAAGATCTTCCCGCCGGCGTTGCTGGGGCGGCTGGTGACGATTCCGTATTACCCGCTTTCCGACGAGGTGCTGGGCAAGATCGTCGTGCTGCAGCTGAACCGCATCAAGAAACGGGTCGAGGCGCGTTACCGGATTCCGTTCAGCTACGGCGACGACGTGGTCAGGCTCGTCGTCTCGCGCTGCACCGAGAGCGAATCGGGCGGTCGCATGATCGACGCGATCCTGACCAACACGATGCTGCCGGATATCTCGCGGGAGCTTTTGACGCGGATGATGGATGGTCAGGCTATCAATAAGGTTTCGGTGAGCATTTCCGAGGCGAGATTTGTCTACAAACTCGACTCACTTAACTAGGGCGAATGAGTCGACATGAACTGCCAGCGTTGTTCGCGGCGACCACTTGGCAGTCTGCCAAACCGGGCCAAACCAGTTGATTCATCAGCATAAGCAGATTCAGTTTCGCAGACCTTTCCTAACGGTTTCTATGCATTGATTGGAGGTCAATGATCATGGTGACAGCAACTGCCACAGCCAGCTTCAAGTCGCAGCTCGAGGCCATGGCGCTCATTCAAATGCATAGAAAGCAGGCCTTCGAATCTGCGTTCACCGGCACGGATCTTCGAAAGAAGAGCTCAAAAGTCAAGGCTGATGCTTCAAAAGTAGCCGAGGCAGGCTTCGGCTTCGCGAACAGCGTTGCCGAGGCAACGAATAAGGGCTTGCCCGACGTGGTGGGGGCCATTCCGATCTTCGACGCGGTCAACTCAGTGCTCAAGATCATTGGCCTGGAGCCGGCGGAGAAGGAGGACTTCGAGATGATGATGGCCGAAGAACTGGCGGTCCTGACAAGCAAGGGCCTGCTGGGCATCGCCAGCCTCTACACTCCTTACATCTCGACCGTGACGGGCGGCAAAGACATGGTCAAGGAGTGGGTGAATGTTGCGGTCGAGGGCCGGAAGGCCTACACGCTGAAGCGGACCATTAAGTGCGACATCCTCCCGGGCGACCCTCAGGCGGCGGGCAGAGCGGTTAGGCAACTTATCGCGCGCAACCGAAATAACGCCGCTCGTCTGGCCTCGATCCAGACGGTCAAGTTTTCCGTAGATGTTGCCACCACGGCGGGTAGCCTCGGTGCTGGCGAAGCGCCTGTGAGCGCCATCACAGGCGCCGCCTCGTCAGGTGCCAAGTTGGCCAATTCGCTCTATTTGCTAGGTAGAGACTATCAGGAGATGAAAGCGGCGAATGCATTCCTGAAATCGTCAAGTCTGCCGTCGGCTGAGACGCTCTTCGGCACCTATCCATTGCTCGGATGTTACTTGATTGCTGGCGCCGACGACAGTGATCTTCTCTTCTTCTTCATCGCAGACATGGGTCTATCGGGATGGATGGACAAAGTCGAGCAACAAAAGAAGCGCACGCTTGGCCCCTTACAAGACGAGGCGCGCAAGTTTATCGCCGAGTCCAGATTTGAGCTGAACGGATTTCATGGTTCGAAGGTCAACATCATCATCCCCAAGAAGAAGTCGAAGCGCGTTCACATGAAGAACTGGGCCCAACGCGTGTTCTGGTAGCTGCTCCTGTCGGTGCCTGATGGCCCACACGACCTAGCACGAATTGGGGGGTCACACGACTAAGGGGTCAGGTCTTTTCATTCCCCCCCCCCCCCCCCCC
>DNDP01000194.1:0-332 GCA_003484235.1 Verrucomicrobiales bacterium | reverse complement strand
ATCACGTCACCTCGCGCGGTGACCGGCGCGAGCCGATCTTCGTCGGCGACGAGGATCGCCACGGGTTGCTCGCGGTGGTCGATCAGGCGATGAACCGCTTCGACGCGATGGTGCTGGCCTATCGCCTGATGGGCAACCACTACCACGTCGCGGTCCACACGCGCCAAGCCAACCTGTCGCGGCTGATGCGGCATCTCAACGGCGTCTACACGCAGGCCTTCAACCGCCGGCACGGCAAGGTCGGGCATCTGTTCCAGGGACGATTCAAGGCTGTGCGGTGGATCGCGACGCCTACTTGCTGGAGGTTTGCCGCATGGCCCTGCAGCGCGGCG
>DNDP01000326.1:1950-2520 GCA_003484235.1 Verrucomicrobiales bacterium | reverse complement strand
CGAAAGGCCCTCGCTACCTGCGGGTCGGGTCGGCCTCGCGCCAGGGCCGGGACCAAAGCCCCGGGCCGGGGGGGGGGGGAGCCACTGCAGGCGGGGGCGCCTGCGCCCCCCGGGAACGAATCGTTCCTGCTCAGGTGATTGCCAGCGCGCCGGTGCTGTCGCCGAAGGAATCGACCGGCGTACCCATGGCGTCGAGCATCGAGACGTAGAGGTTGCACAGCGGCGTGCCCTTCTGGCTCTTGATGTGACGACCGGTCTTCACGCGGCCGCCGCCCTTGCCGGCGACGATGATCGGCAGGTTCGCCGGATCGTGACGGTTGCCGTCGGACATGCTCGATCCGAACAGCA
Source organism: Verrucomicrobiales bacterium (assembly GCA_003484235.1). Classification (GTDB taxonomy): domain Bacteria; phylum Verrucomicrobiota; class Verrucomicrobiia; order Limisphaerales; family RI-55; genus RI-55. The sequence continues at coordinate 2,172 of DNDP01000326.1, read as the reverse complement.
GCATGCTGTTGTCGAGCAGGGTTCCTTCGCCCTCCTTGATCGCGGCCAGCTTGTCCATGAGGTAGGCAAGCTGTTCGTTGTGCCAGCGGTTGATCTTCGAGTAGGGCGTGAACTTCTCCTCCTTGCTCTGGTGATGGCTGAACTCGTGATGCGAGCCGCCGGTGCCGGGAATCAGCCGGCCGAAGTTCTTGCTGGAAACGTCGTTCGCAAACATGAACGTGC
>DNDP01000326.1:0-1690 GCA_003484235.1 Verrucomicrobiales bacterium | reverse complement strand
CGCGTGCTATCGGTCCAGAACGCCAGTGCAATCAAATCGAGCATCAGGCGGACGTGTTCCTGATGATCGCCCGGCTCCCCGATGCCGGCGGCGAAATCCTCCTCCGGCCGGGTCTCGGGCTTCCAGTCGCGCGGATCGGGCTTCGAGAAGAATTCCAGCCGGCGCTCCACTTCGCGGACGGCGTCGAGATACTCATCAAGCTTGAACTGGTCATCGCGGCCGAGTTTGCCGCGCAGCGAATGCGCGTCGTCCAGAACCATGTCCAGCAGGGCACGATTGTCGGCCTGCTTCTGCTGTTCGGCCTTGGAGAACTGTCCGGCCCGCATCACGCCATAAAGCTTTTCGTAGGCGATGCGCGGGTTGATCTCTTTGGCCAGCGGCATGGTGGGCGACTTCCAGGCGATGTAACAGCCGTAGAGCCGCGTGTAGCCGACGTTCGTGTCGATGCCGGAGATGACCGGATCAATGCCCAATTCCATCGACGGCAGCGGCGTCAGATGCCCGATCTGCTGCGCGCACAGCTGGTCGATCGAGATGCCGCCGACGCTGATGTCCTTGCCCGAAGTTTTGCGGACCGGCAGGCCGGTCAGGTAGTTCGCGGTCTTGGCGTAATGGCCATCGCCCTGGTGGCTGTGCTGCTTGTCGAGCCCGGAGAAGATGTTGAAGTTCGCGCGGTGCTTCGCCAGCGGTTCGAGCGCGAAGGGCAGCTCGTAGTCGGCGCCCTCCTGCTCGGGGAAGAAGTTCTTTTCCCAGACACCGTTCGGATAATAGATGCACGCCATGCGGACCGGCGCCTGCACGTGCTTGGCGGCCTTGCGTGAGGCGAGCGCATCCGGCGCGGCCACGGCCGACACCTTGCCCATCGCGTCGAGGAGCGGGAGGCTGAGCATCGCGCCGGCGCCGCGCAGAAATGAGCGGCGCGGCAGGCGCCAGTTGCGCTGGAGGATGGCGGGTGCGGCGGAAGTGGAGCGGGGGGTCTTCATTGGGTCGCGGCGATGTCGGGTTCGGCGGTTTCGGTGACCGGGTAAAAACGATACTGGAACGGGTAGCTGGTGGCGATCGTTTCGATCAGCACCGTGGCGCGGTAGTCATTCTTCGCCAGCGCTTCCATGGCCTGATCGATAACGCATTGGTCGAACTTGTTCAACTCCCGGCCGAAGGCAAATCCGGTCAGTTTCCTGGTCATGTGCCGGAGCACCTTGTCCTTCTGCTTGAGCAGGACCTGCTTCAAACCGTCCGGCCCGGTGTAGGTCTCGCCGTTCGGCAGGACGCCGGTGGTGTCGAGCGGTTGGCCGTGATCCTCCGTGCGCCAGCGGCCGAGCGTGTCGAAGTTTTCCAGGCCGAAACCGAGCGGGTCCATCTTGTCGTGGCAACCGGCGCAGTTCGGGTTCTCGCGATGGATCTCCAGTTGCCGGCGGAGTGAGACGCCTTCCTCGACCATCTTCTCTTCGTCGAGCGCGGGCACCTCGGGTGGCGGCGGCGGAATCTTGTCGCCGAGCAGCGATTCGAGAATCCAGCGGCCACGCAGCACCGGGCTCGTGCGCAGCGGATAGCTCGTCAGCGCATGGACACCGGCCATGCCGGTGATGCCCCCCCGCGCGGCGGAGGCCAGCTGCACCCGTCGGAAACCGTCGCCCGCCACGTCGTCGATGCCGTAAAGCTCCGCGAGCCCAAGGATCCCAAGGCGGCC
>DNDP01000270.1:48166-48652 GCA_003484235.1 Verrucomicrobiales bacterium | reverse complement strand
GCCATCGAGGTAGCCCAGCTTGAGATGGGGAAACATTTCCATGGGCGGAACCGAAATGATGCGCACCTGCCGGTCCGGATGGATGCCTCCTTGCCGCAGCCACTGGCGCAGGAGTATTGCATGCACCGAATGCGTATGCGGCACGCCGAAGGTCAGGAGCCGGCGACCGGCCAGTTGTTGCACGACGCCGGCCAGCGATCGGGCATCCGTCACGCCCCGCTCCCGCCACCCGCCGGCCAGCGTGATGGCGTTGCCCTGCAGGCTCAGCACCAGCGGAGCAAGGCAGGGGCAGGGATCCGAGTGCAGCCCCAGCGGCAGGGTGAAGGCAAACGTGGCGGGAGCGTGGATCGCATCCAGTTCCCCGTTGGCGAAGCGGTTGCCCAGCACCGTCCAGTCGCGCTCGCGTTGCAGTTGGGCGTCCAGGTCATGCTGCGCAAAGCAGCCGAGCTCCGCAGCCATTGCGATGGGCGCGCAGTCAGTCAGCGG
>DNDP01000270.1:45728-47980 GCA_003484235.1 Verrucomicrobiales bacterium | reverse complement strand
GCGCAGTCAGTCAGCGGCAGGAAGCCGATCCGCACCGGTGTGGGGCGGCGAGGACGGGCAGTTTCGAACGTGCGGCTCGGATTCATGGTTGTTGCGTCGCGGTGGGCTTCAGAAGCGCTGCTTCGAACAGGCTCTCCAGGCTCACCTGGCAGGAGCTGTCAGCAGTCGCAGGTCCGGTGCACCGGCCCGCTCATGCTTGTTCCTCATCCAAACGTGCAGGTTTGTTCATGCCGGGGGCGAAGTCCCGCCCATCAACTGGTTGGGCATCCCGGCAGAGGCCCGGTCGAGCTTCGGCCGCTTCGAAATTGATATGACATTGCGTGCCCGTTCTGTGCGTCGGGCCGGGCTTGGGTCCTTGCCGCTCGCAGCCTGGTCAAGAATCGCCAGCGGCCCGGTCGCCCCGCGGTCGGCCTTCCCGCTCCGGGCGGCGAAAGCAAGACACCCGGACCAGTCCGGTCCGGGTGTGGGGGGAGGGGCGGAACGTAGTCCGGTCAGAAATTGAACTCCACCTGGGCCCAGAACTTGTCCACGTCGAACGCGTAGGGAGCGTCCTCGCCCATGTAGTGGGCGTACTTCAGCATGGCGGTCCAGTTCTTGTAGAACTTCTTGGAGATCACCACGTCGAATTCCGAGCCGTAGTCCTGGCTCATCTTGTCGGAGTCGAACTTGTGGTAGACGAACTGGAGCGGCACGTCCCCGGGGAGGGTGACGCCGAGCACACCGTAGAGGTCACGCAGGCCCTGTGCGGGCGTGGTGAGGAACACGTCCGCCCAGCCGTTGAACGCGTGCAGTGTCGCCAGCGGCGTGCGGAAGCCCTGATTGTTGTCCGACCCAAGCACCTCATAGCCCGCCCCGACGGTGAACCGCTTGAACAGCGTGCCGGTGGCGTTCAGGTGATAGTAGGGCGCGCTGTAGGAGAGCGGGCTGTTGCCGTAATCGGTCTGCCACGCCAACTCGCCGCGGTAGCCCAGCGAGACATCCTCGGCAAGTTTGGCCGTGCCGGAAACGGAACCCCCGTAGGTGGCCGTGGAATTGACCGGCGCCGTGTCGATGTCGAGGAGGTAGGCGTAACCGAGCACGTTGGCGTACGGGCTGCCGGCCCACTTGCCGTTGATCACGTGGGATTCCATCTGCCAGCGGCCCTTGATCGCAGCGTTGGCGCTGCCGACCGTGGCGCTGTTCTCGGTGCCGAACACGCGGTTGACCTGCGCCAGGTAGGCATAGGTGAGCGTGACGTCCTTGATGCTTTTGTTCTCCAGCAGCACGCCGTCGTAGGTCTGCTGGTTCTGGCGCCAGCCGACGTCGCCGATGAACCGGTGGTTGTCCAGCACGATGCGCTGGCGCGGGCCTTTGATGGTCGTGTCCCAGTTTGAGTAGCTCAGCCAGAACTGGTTCAGCTCCGTCGTCGCCGGGTCGGCCACGACGGTCTTGCCGTTGGCCGGATTGCCTGGATAAAGCGCGTTGTTCTCGTCGCCGATCACGGAGATGTTCTCGCCCTCGACCATCCCCTGAAAGCCGTGGTACACGCCCGTCGTGTAGCCGAAGCGCGTGCGGAGCGTGGGTGCGTGGGACTCGGAGGTCGTGGTGGTGTCGGCGTACTCGTAGCGCAGCCGGGCGTTCAGGCTGAACTTCCCGTCCTTGATCCAGGCGGGGACGTCATCGCTGAAAAACTTGCCGAGGCCGGACTTTTCCGGCTCGGAAGCGGGCGTGGTGGAGGCGGGTTTCGCCGGGTCCTGGCCGTAAACGGCCGTGATGGCGGCGAGCACCATGGCGGAGGCGGCCAGTGAACTGGCTTGGTGGGAGGAGGGGAGTTTGCTCATGGGTGGTGGTCAGGTTTGAGGCTACTGCTTTGGTTTGCTCGGCCAGCCTTGGCAAGGCTGGAGATTATGTCGTTGATCTGGATCAAGGAACCGGCGGGCACCGTCCGCCCACCGGCTGGCATCGGGGCGGTCGGGTGACGCGGCGGTTACCGCGTCAGTTTTCCGCATGGAGTTTCTGCCGTTGGCCGCATGTTCTGCCGGGTGCTTCTGACCAGTCGGCCGGCGGGTGGCACTTGCCGTTCCGTCGGTGATGCCGGTCGGAGGCTTCGGCAACGCCGGCATCCGGTGTGAATCCAGCCCGGCGGCGGGCCAGCGGGCGTTCGCCACCCCGGAGGTGGGACTTCTCGTTCAGGAACTCGATCAGGTGCTCGCGGAACTCGAAGTAGGCAGGCTGTTCCATGAACGCCTTCCGATCCCGCGGACGAGGATAAT
>DNDP01000270.1:31437-45595 GCA_003484235.1 Verrucomicrobiales bacterium | reverse complement strand
GTCACCATCAGGGCGGTGATGTGGTTTTTCTGCCAGAGATCGAGCAGCACCTGCTGCAGTTCGAACCGGGTGAGCGAATCGAGCATGCCGAACGGCTCGTCCAGCAGCAGCATCTTGGGCTTGAGCGCGAAGGCCCGGGCAATGCCGACACGCTGGCGCATGCCCTGCGAGAGTTCCTTCGGCCGCCGGTGCATCGAGTCGGCCAGGCCGACGACGCTGAGATAATACTCCGCAATCTGGCGGCGCTCGGTCTTGCTGGCGGTGTAGTAGACCTGGTTGACGCCCAGCATGACGTTCTCAAACGCGCTCAGCCACGGCAGGAGGCACGGCGACTGAAACACAACGCCACGGTCGGGGCCGGGTCCATCGAGTTCGCGCCCGGCGAGGATGATTCCCCCGCCGCTGAGGTCATTAAGGCCGGCGATCATCGACAGCACGGTGGATTTGCCGCAGCCCGAATGCCCGATCAGCGTCACGAACTCGCCCTTCTGGATCTTCAGGTCCATCTCCTTGACGATCACCGCCGGGCCCTTCGGCGTGGGGTAGGTCTTCGTCAGCCGGCTGATTTCCAGGTAGGTGTTCACTCCTGCACCTCCAGGGTTTCTTCGTGGACCTCGTTCGCTCGACGTGGCGGACGGCGGGGATTGTACCAGCGGGGCCGGAAAGTCAGATCTTCCGGCATGATGTCCGGCAGAACCAGCTTCCGGGTGACCGTGGCATGCTGTCTGTGGCCGCCCTGTCCGAGCAGAAAATCGAGCACCTCGCGGCGGATCTCCTTGAACGCCGGGTCGTGGTTCAACGCCTTGCGGTCGCGGGGGCGCCCGAGGTCCACGACCACTTCGGGGCCGAGCGTCGCGCCGGGCCCGGCGCTGAGGGGAATGATCCGGTCGGCCAGCAGGATCCCTTCGTCGACGTCGTTGGTGATCAGCACGACCGTCTTCCGGTCCCGCTGCCAGATGTTGCCGATCTCGTCCTGGAGGGTGGCGCGGGTCAGCGCGTCCAGGGCGCTGAGGGGTTCGTCGAGCAGCAGGATCTTCGGGTCCATCGCCAGCGCCCGCGCGACGGACACCCGCTGGCGCATGCCGCCGGAGAGTTCGTGTGGCCGTTTGTTCAGCGCCGGAGTGAGGTTGACCATGGCAATGTACTTTTCCACATGGGTGCGGCGCTTTTCCGCGCTCCAACCGGGGAAAATCGCATCCACCGCCAGCTGCACGTTGCCGCGAACCGTGAGCCACGGGAGCAGCGAGTAGTTCTGGAACACCACGGCGCGGTCCGGCGACGGCTCCCTGACCGGCTGGCCGTTCTGCGTCACGGTGCCCGAGTCGGGGCGGAGCAGGCCGGCCATCAGCGAAATGAGGGTGGTCTTGCCGGAACCGGAGTAGCCGACGATCGCCACGAACTCCCCTTCGCGGATGTGCAGGTTGATGTCGCGGAGGTTCTCCGTCCGTGACGGCCCCGAGCCGAAGCCCTTGTTGACTGCGTTGAGTTGCAAGAATGAGTTGTTCATCTCCCGCTGATTCCGGTTAGACCGCCGCTTCTCCGAAGCTCACGAGCTGCTGCAGGCTCAGCATGATGGTGTCGAGCAGAAAGCCGATGATTCCGATGGTGAACACCGCCACCATGATCATGCTCAGCGTCTCGCTGCTGCCGTTCTGGAACATGTCCCACACGAATTTTCCGAGCCCCGGATTCTGCGCGAGCATCTCCGCGGCGATCAGCACCATCCAGCCCACGCCGAGCGACAGCCGCAGCCCGGTGAAGACCAGCGGCAGCGAGGCCGGCAGCACCACCTTGAACACCCTTTGAAGCCAGCTCAGCTTGAGCACCTTCGCCACGTTCAGATAGTCCTTGTCCACCGACGCCACGCCGACGGCCGTGTTCACCAGCGTCGGCCACAGCGAGCACAGCGCCACCGTGATGGCCGAGTTGACGAACGACAGCTGGAACATCGGATCGTCGCTGACGTGGAGGGCCCCCACCACGATCATCACGATCGGCAGCCAGGCGAGCGGCGACACCGGCTTGAAGATCTGGATGAGCGGGTTGAGCGCGGTGTTGATGTGCCGGTTCAGCCCGCACAGGATGCCGATGGGGATCGCCACCAGGCTCGCGATGAAGAATCCGAAGAACACCGTCTTGAGGCTTGTGATGATCTGGCCGATGTAGGTGTCCTTGCCGGGGTAGGGGCTGTCGGTGAAGGCCTTTGCCAGCATCTTCAACTTCACCTTGTCCTTGAACTTCGTGCCGGTGGCCTCCTCCGCCGCGACGACCTCGTCATACCACCCGTTCAGGCGCGGGGCGAGCTGCGCGGCCTGGGCATCGAACCTCTTCAATGCGCTCGTGGTTGCGCGCGGAATCGCGTCGATGATACCGGCCGCCCGCACAGTTGCCGCCGTGGTGGCCTGTTGGCGCGCAATCATCAGATCGGCCTTCTGGGCGGCGAGCGCCTTGGCCGCTGTCTGCCTTGACTTCCCCTTGGCGGCTCTCGTCTCCTGGGAATCGTCCTTCTGCACATTGAACTCCGGGCTCAGGTTCAGGGTGCGTTCGGCTTCGCGATAGGCGAGTTCGAGGGGGAGGAGGTCCGCGAGCAGCCCTTCGGCGAAGGCACTCGCCGAGTCGTGCTTGAACTCACCGAGCAACTGCGAGGCTTCGTCCGCGTCTGCCGCGACCGAGATCTTGTTCTGCACTTCGAGCAGCTCGGTGACTTGGGCAAACGTGGCGCTCGCCTCGGCCACCGCCTTCTCGGAGGCCGCAAGGCGACCGAGATCCGGCGCGCCGCCCGGCAGTTCGGCCAGCACATCGGAATATTTTTCAAGGTAACGGATGCGGCTTTCGCGCTGGCGCTGGACGTGGTCGGCCTCCTTGATCGTTTCGAGCCGACGCTCGTTCATGAGGCTGCCCCAGGCCGACCTTACCTGTGCCGGGCCGGGGACGGTGCCGAACTTTGTCACGATCTGGCTCGAACTCACGGCCCACACGCCGAGGAAAAGCACGACGGCCAGCACCGGGAACACGACGCCGGTCGTGATGGCGCGCAGTTGCTCGCGTGGATTCTCGCCCTTCATCAGCAGGAGAAAGGGCACCAGCCAGCCGAGCCGGATCGTTTTCAGCAGATTAAGGAACCGGTTGAACGCTTCGTTCTTCATGAATCAATCAAGGGTTGCAGTCTGGGACGCCGGGGTGAGGCGGGTGCTCCTCACCCCGGCGTGGGGGGCTAGCTCTCGTCTTTCAAGCCGATCTCGAACGACTTGATGTAATCGAGCGGTTTGCGGCCGTCGTAGAGTTTGCCGTCGATGAACTCGGTCGTCGGCGCGCGATAGCCGTCCGTGTCCGCGGCCGGGATTTCCGCGGCTTCCAGATGGCCTTCCGCGATCAGGTGCGCGGCGGCGGTGCGATAGATGTCCGGGCGATAGATCTTCTTCGCCGTCTCGTGATACCAGGCATCAGGCTGGAGGCTCGCGATCTGGCCCCAACGGCGCATCTGGGTGAGGAACCAGATGCAGTCCGAGTACCAGGGATAGCTCGCGTGATACTTGAAGAAGACGTTGAAGTCCGGCATCTCGCGCTTGTCGGTCTTTTGAAAGTAGAAATAGCCGGTCATCGAGTTGCGGATGACCTCGTAGTCGGCCCCCACGTATTCGGACCGCGCCAGGATGCGCGCGGCCTCCTCGCGGTTGACCAGCCTGCCGCCCGCATCGGTTTCATCCAGCCATTTGCCCGCGCGGATCAGCGCCTTGGTTACGGCGATCAGCGTGTTTGGGTTCGCGTCCGCCCATTCCTTCGTGACGCCGAACACCTTCTCGGGATTGTTCTTCCAGATGTCGTAGTTGGTCGTGACCGGGACGCCGATGCCGCGGATCACGGCCTGCTGGTTCCACGGTTCGCCGACGCAGTAGCCCTCGATCGTCTTGGCTTCCAGCGTGGCGGGCATCTGCGGCGGCGGCGTGACGGAAAGCAGCACGTCCGCGTCGGTCGTGCCGGTGGCGTCGAGCGCGCCGGACTTGCGGTCGAGATAGAAGCCCGGGCTGATGCCGGCAGCGGCCAGCCAGTAACGCAGCTCGTAGTTGTGCGTGGACACCGGGAACACCATGCCCATGCGCATGGGGGTGCCCGCGGCCTTGCGCCTGGCGACGATCGGCTTCAGCGAGCCTGCGGTGATGGGGTGCTTCGGTGTCGGCGTGTCGAGCGCCGGGTCCACGGCCTGCATCTCGGCCCAGAGATCGTTGGCGACCGTGATGCCGTTGCCGTTGTAATCGAGCGAGCAGGGCGTGATGATGTGCGCCTTGGTGCCGAAGCCGATCGTGGCGCCGATCGGCTGGCCGGCGAGCATGTGCGCCCCGTCGAGCTCGCCGCTGATCACCCGGTCGAGCAGGATCTTCCAGTTCGCCTGAGCTTCCAGCTTCACGTCGATTCCCTCCTCCTCGAAGAACAGCTTCTCCTTGGCGATGACGAGCGGGGCGCAGTCGGTCAGCTTGATGAAGCCCAGGGTGAGCGCGTCCTTTTCCACGTCGAGCAGCTCGGCCTGGGCTGGAAGCAGCAGTGCCGTCAGCGCTCCCAGCAGGGCGGTCTTCAAGCGGCGCCGGAAGAGTGATTGGTTGGATGAATGCGTCGTTTTCATGTCAGCAGCAGGCGGGTTCAGTTTCGGTTTTCGGGTTGGTTTCGGTGAGGGCAGCCGGGGCGGCCGTCAGGTGCAGGGCGGCCTGGAAGATGTCGTTCCGGAGTATCCGCGGAAGCATGGCCGGGGTGGCGGGAGTGGCACTGCCGGACCGGCCGAGCCGCAGGAGATGGTTGGCGACCCATGCCGCCTTCAGCAGCGTGGGGACGTTGGCCTCGTGGCGGTGGAAGATGTGGAAGTCGTGCGGAGACTCCGGTTGATCCGTGCCGAACTGCACGGGCTCGGTGAGGCTGTCCCGCAGCACCTCGAACGGCACATTGACGTAGCCCGGCCGGGCCAGCACCCGGGCCAGATCCTCGCGGTTCTCCGGCCGGTCGCACCATTGACAGGCCTCGTAGATGGCCGCGATCAACCGCAGATGCTCCTCGGGATGCTGGTCGGCGAAGCTCTTCTTCACCATCAACACCTTCTCCGGGTGCCGGCTGGCCAGCTGGAGACTGGAGACGACTCCCCACCCAAGGCCCCTGCGCACGGCGACAGTGTTCCAGGGCTCGCCCACGCAGTAGCCGTCCAGGTGGCCGTTGCGAAGGTTCTCAAACATCGCCGGCGCCGGAACGATGACGATGTTGACGTCCGCCTCGGGATGAATGCCCCCGCGCTGCAGCCACTCGCGCAGCAGGTAATGATGGGACGAGCTGGGAAAGACTACGCCGAAGGTGAATCGCCGGTCGTGGCGACGCAGTTCGATCAGCTGCCGCAGGGAGCCGGCGTCGCGGACGCCCTGGTCCCGCAGCGAGGTCGAGAGCGTGATGGCGTTGCCGTTGAGGTTGAGCACGAGCCCGGTGAGACATTCACATGGCATGCAACCCTGGCCGATGGTGGCCCCGAACGGCATGGCGGCCAGCGCGTGCGCGGCCTCCAGTTGATCGAAGATGATCTTGTCGCGAATGGTGGCCCAGCCGAGCTCGCGGCTGAGCTGCACCCGCAGACCGTGCTGCTCATAGAGGCCCAGCTCGCGGGCCATGATGAGCGGCGCGGCGTCGACGAGGGGCACGAAACCCAGCCGCAGCGGCTTCAGCTGGCGGGTGATCTGCAGCGGGATATGACGTGATTTGCTCAACGCCCGCCACCTGAGCCGGGGGCCTGCCATCCAGGCGCCTTGCCGGTGTCATCGTTCTGATGCGCAGGATGAATTCCTTTCATGACACCGCAAGTCCGGCCATTCCTGCGGCGGATTCTTCCCGGCCGGCTCAGGCGGCTCTCCCGTCTGCGCACTCGCGGCGATGGCTGCAATGAACGGCACTGCGCCCAACCATGAACGACGCGATGCCGATCGTGTTCGTGGCTGGTTTCTTTTGCGCAGGGTGGCGATGCCGCGAAGCCCGGCACGCTGCCGCGCCGGCCGCGGACGGACTGGTATTCAACCCCGCTGCGCCCGCCAGCGGGTCACGGCCTCGTCCGGAAAATCCCGCTCCGCGGTCAATTCGTCATACTTCCGAAAGCCACGCGCCTCGTAGTTCTTCAAGGCCGACGGGCTGTCAAGGCTGCTCGTGTGCAACCAGACCCGGACGGGTGCCGGGTGCCGATCCCAGGCGATCTGGACCGCGCGCGTCAGCAGCCATCCGCCGAGACCCTGCCCGGTGAACTCCGGGAGCAACCCGAAGTAGTCGAGCTTCACGCCGTCGGTTGGATGCGCGATCAGCTCGAAGTAGCCGATGGTCCTGCCGCTGTGCCGGGCGAGCCAGGATTCGTGACCGGGTTGTTGAAGATTGGCGAGCCACTGCGCATGCGACCAGGCGAGGCGATCGACCCAGAGCCAGTCCCGGCCGACGGTCGCGTAGAGGCGGGCGTTCAACTCCGGCTGTGGCGGTTCGATCCGTTTCACTTCGGGGAGGTGGACCGGAGCGCGCCCGGGGCGGAGTTCGTCCCGCGAACGCATTTCGAGGTAGTGAACAGTTTCGCGGAGCCGCATCGCGTCGATCGTGCCCGCCCGCGGATCCGAACTCAAACCACCGTTGCGGGATTGTCGATGTCTCCGGGGCTTGGCTTCGAGCATGCTGATGGGTGGTCGAGCCGATGTGGCTCGCGGTCCGTCAGACTTCAAACATGGACCGCAACCCGGTGAACCAGATTGATTGTTGGAACGACACGAATGAAAGGGATTAATAGATGAACGGACCGCTCGACAGCAGACAGTTGCGGGCATTTGCCACGCTGGCCCGCACCGGCAGTTTCACGCTCGCTGCCAAGGAACTTTTCCTTTCGCAGTCGGCGGTCAGCCACTCGATGAAGGCGCTCGAGTCGGATGTGGGCTGTCGCCTTTTTGACAGGGTGGGTAAAAAGGTTTTGCTCACGCAGGCGGGCGAACAACTGCTCGATCACGCAGGGAAGATTCTCGGCGAAATGACCGAAGCCAGGGAATCGCTCAAGCAGCTCGGCAAGTGGGGGCGCTCGCGGCTGCGCATCGGCGCGAGCACGACGTTCTGCACCTACCTGCTGCCCGGTGTGCTGCGGGAGTTCCGTGAGAGCTTCCCGCAGTGCATGATCACGATCGAACCGGGCGACACGCCCGAGCTGCTTGATCTGCTGGCGAACAACAGGATCGATCTTGCGATCGGCATGCGCCCGCACCGCGAGGAGCAGTTCGAGTTCAAGGAGCTGTTCACCGATGAGCTGAAATTTCTCGTCGGCCCGCAACATCCGTGGGCGCGCGCGGAGCAGGTGACCCGCGCGGAGATTCCGCGGCAGAACTACGTGCTCTACTCGAAGAAGAGCTACACTTTCCGGCAGGTTGAGGATTACTTCCTCGGCGAGGACATGATCCTCAACACCTGCATCGAGCTGGGCAGCATGGAGGCGATCAAGGAGATGGTGAAGCTTGAGCTGGGCATCTGCGTGCTCGCCCCGTGGGTGGCCCAGAAGGAACTCAAGGAAGGCTCGCTGCTCGCGCTTTCGCTGGGCCGGCGCAAGCTGCGTCGCACGTGGGGCATCCTGCACTGGCGCGGTCGCCGGCTGAGCCTGCCGGAGGAATCGTTCATCGGCCTGTGCCGCGAAGGCACCGCCGGCCTGACCGCCCTCTCCAGCGAGGAACTGGCGGCCTGACGCGCAGCAGGCAGCCAGTTTATTCCGAAGCAGTCCAGGGCTCCGGCGGTCAGCGGTGGCTTGAGCGCGGCGTCCGGCTCCTGTATGAACCGTCCTCATGTCCCGCTTGCTGATGGCGTCACTGCTGATCGCCGGCATCGCCGCCGGTGCCGCTTCGGCGGCAACCCGTCCCAACATCCTCCTTGCGATCTCGGATGATCAATCCTTCCCGCATGCTTCGGCGTACGGTTCCGGGTTTGTGAAGACTCCGGCGTTCGACCGGGTTGCCGGTGCCGGTGTGCTGTTCCGTGCGGCGTTCGTGGCTTCGCCGGGGTGCAGTCCTTCCCGTGCCGCATTGCTGACCGGACGATATCCTTGGCAGCTCGAAGAGGCGGGAACCCACGCCAGTTCCTTCCCGGCGAAGTACGCGGTGTATCCGGAGCTGCTGGAAAAGGCGGGCTACGTCACGGGCTACACCGGCAAGGGCTGGGGACCGGGCAGCTTCAAGGCCGGCGGGCGCGATCGGAATCCTGCCGGGGCGGCCTACAATTCCCGGCGGCACGAGTCCCCGGAAGGGGTGAGTGACACCGACTATGCCGCCAACTTCAGCGACTTTCTCAAGCAGCGCCCGCCGGAAGCTCCCTTCTGTTTCTGGTTCGGCGCGCAGGAACCGCATCGGGTGTTCAAGCGCGGCATCGGTCTGGAACAGGGCGGCCGTCTCGACGACGTCGAGGTGCCGGCGTATCTGCCCGACACCGAAACCGTGCGGGGCGATCTGCTCGACTATGCGTTCGAGATCGGCTGGTTCGACCAACAACTCGGGCGGATGCTGGACGAACTGGAAGCCGCCGGTCTGCTGGAGAACACGCTGGTCATCGTCACCAGCGACAACGGCATGGCTTTTCCCCGGGCCAAGGCGAACTGCTACGAGCACGGCGTGCAGGTGCCGCTGGCCATCGCCTGGCCCGCGCGGATTCCTGGCGGCCGCGACTCCCGCGATCTCGTGAGCCTCATCGATCTGGCGCCGACGATTCTGGAGGCGACCGGCGTTTCGCATCCCGGCGAACCGGCGATGACCGGCCAAAGCCTGCTCCCCCTTCTCACCGGTGCTGTGAAGCAGGGTCCCAGAAAGTCGCTGCTGGCCGGTAGAGAACGGCATTCGTCGTCGCGCCATCAGAACTGGACCTATCCCCAGCGGGCACTGCGCACGGCAGACCATCTTCTGGTGTGGAACCTCAAACCCGACCGCTGGCCGGCGGGGGACCCCCGCAAATTGAACGACGACGGAACGCTCGGGCCACCGCACGGGGGCTACCACGACATCGATGCCTGTCCGACGCTCGATGAATTGATTGCGAGAAGGGTGGAACCTGCGGTGGCGCCATACTTTGATTTCGCGGTCAGCAAACGGCCGGAGTTCGAGCTGTTCAACGTCTCTACCGATCCCGCCTGTCTGACCAACCTGGCAAAGGCCACGTCGCCGGAAACCGGGGAACTGGTTGTCCGGCTGAAGAGGGAACTGAGGAACGAATTGCTAACGACCGGTGATACCCGGCTCGGTCCGGACCCCGACGTCTGGGAACGCTACCCCCGCTATTCGCCCATCCGCCAATTTCCGGCTCCGGACCGGGAGCCTTAGGCGCTCCCGGAAAGCGGATGGATTGGCGGCAGCGGTCAGGAAGGTCCGCTGCCGTTCAATTTGCGACGGGCCAGATAGGAGCGAAGGTAGGTGTCCGCCGGAGCCTCCTTCCACGCCGTGAACCAAAGGTCACCGAGCATCTGCGCGGCGGTGAGAAACTGCTTCTCAAAGAACGACCGGCCATCCCGGCCCTGAGGCTGGTCGGGCGAGAGCTTGCCCTCCTTGTCCAGCTGATACAAAGGTACGACCAGCCGGTGCTGTTCGCGGACGTAGGCCAGCACTTCGGGGAAAAGGGAAGGCTCGGCCGTCGCCCGATCCTCGGACCGGATCAGTCGTGCGGAACGCACCTTCGTTCTCAATGAGGCGGCATCCACCGGAAGCTTTGCGAGGTAGCCACCGTCGATCCACGAATGAAAGCCGCGGCTGGTGGTGAAGCCATTGGGGTTGGCCCCCACCCAGCCGTTGTAGTGACGGGTGGTATGCAGGGGCTGCGCGGCGTCGCCCACCTGGTGTCCCAACACCCCCATGTACTGGATGACATTCTGCCGGGCGTTGGCGATTTCGTCCGGCGTGCCGCCCTCCTCGTAGGCCTTGAGGTAGGAGAACGCCGACTTCAGCTGGGAGAACTGTTCCGCGATCGACCACGGCAGGTAACCGACCAGTTCGCGGGTGCGGTCCTGGTTCCGCGCGGGGTCGATGGCGGGCAGCGTGGCCGCGTGTCGTGCGCGGGCTTCACCCAGCTGCATGGTGAAGACGTGCCGGAAGGGTGGAAGCTTGTCCGCGCTCAGTCCGAGAGGTTCGAGATCCTCAAAATCGATGTAATGATCCGGAGCGTTCCAGTGCTTGAAGGTGTTGTCCGGGGTGTTGCGCCAGCGGTCGGGTTCTCCTGCGAGGAAGGCGATGCGCTCCCGGGCCGCCGTGTCCTGAACGAATTTGGGGAAGGCCGCCGGGAGGCTCTGCAGTGCCAGCTCATTGATCAGTCGATGATTCTCGTAGTCGAACGCGTGACCTGCAAAGGGTGAATTCAAGAGCAGGAACAGCGCGGCGGTGCGGTTGAGGACGGGTGAAAGTGGCATAGACGTGGCAGGCTGCAAAAGGTATGGCCGTCTCCCGGGCAAGTCCATGCCGGTCGCGGAAATCCCTCTGGGCCATCGACCTGCTTCATTCATGGTTGAGCTTTCACCGGCGACAGGTTTCCGGATACTGAGCGCATGCGGATCTTGACGGTGACGATGTTGCTGATCCTGGCAGGCAGCTGGCGAATTTCCGCCGCCACCGACTCCTGGGCGCTGATCGAGGGTGCGAGCCGCATCGCACTGGCAACGCCCGAGCGCGGGCGCGCGCTCCTTGGCGAGCGGGATGAATTCATCCGTGCGCTCAGTGCCTTCGACCGCTCGGCCCGCATCAAACGGGAGGGCGCGATCACGGAAACCGAGTTCCTGGAGTTCGTTGCCGGCCAGGTTCGCGAGTGGACCGCAGCGGACACTTCGGTGCTGGAGCCGGCGATTCAGCGCGTGCAAGGACACCTCGCGGGATGGCGGCTTGCGCTTCCGGAGACTGTCTGGCTGATCAAGACGACCGGCAAGGAGGAGGGCGATGCGGCCTACACCCGTGGCAATGCAGTCATCCTGCCGGTGGCCAAGCTGTCCGAATCGGCGCGTCAGCTTGAGCGGCTGCTGCTGCATGAACTGTTTCACGTGTTGAGCCGGCACCAGCCGCAGTTGCGGGATCGAATGTATGGGATCGTCGGTTTTCGGCGAGTTGGCGCCGTGAAGCTGCCCCAGATCTGGGAGGATCGCCGGATCACCAATCCCGACGCACCCATCATCGAACACGCCATCACGGTGAAGAGGGATGATCGGCATTTCACGGCCATGCCATTCCTGTACTCGCGGGAGCCGGAATATCGTTCCGTTGACCGGCGGTCGTTTTTTGCGTTTCTCGAGTTTCGCCTCCTTGAAATCGCGGAGGAGCGAGACGGCTGGAAGCCCGCACTGCGCAAGGGGGAACCGGTGCTGCACGCTCCCGACTCCGTCAGCGGGTTCTTCGAGCAGATCGGTCGCAATACCTCCTACATCATCCATCCCGAAGAGGTGTTGGCGGACAACTTCGCCCTGCTGATGCTTGGCGAATCCGATTTGCCCAGCCCGGCGGTCGTTTCCAGCCTGAAGGCGCTGCTGATGGAGCTTTCGGCGCCGTCGAGGGATTGAACAAACACCCCTTCCGGCGGTCCAAGTGCCCATGGAACGACCAAAGTTTCGGCGACACGCAATCCGGCTGTGGAAGAACTGGGGTCGTCCCATGCTGCCGATTCTGGTGGTCATCACCGGAATCCGGTCCGCGGTGGCCGACTGGAGCGATGTGCCGACCGGCTCGATGAAGCCCAGCATTCTTGAAGGTGACCGGGTGGTGATCAACAAGCTGGCCTACAGCCTGCGTTTTCCTTTGACCCTTTGGCACCTGCTGGAACTGGGCGAGCCCGCCCGCGGCGACGTCGTCGTCTTCAAATCGCCCCACGATGGCAAGCGCCTGGTCAAGCGGGTCGTGGCGGTGGCGGGAGATTCAGTCGAGATGCGCAACAACGAGCTCTGGATCAATGGTGCACCGATCGGCTACGAACCGGTCGATGCTGAAATGCTGGCGGAGGTTGCCGGCGAGCTGCCGGCGGCGTCCCGGGTTGCTTCGGAGGCCCTGCCGGGACACCCGCACCCGGTCATGGCACTGCCGGGCAGGCCGGCATTGCGCTCGTTCGATCCGGTGGTGGTGCCGGCGGATCATTTCTTCGCGCTGGGCGACAGCCGCGACGACAGTTTCGACTCGCGGTTTTTCGGCCCGGTACATCGCAGCCAGCTCTTTGGTCGCGCGACCCACGTCGCCTTTTCGGTGGATCGGGATCACTACCACCTGCCGCGCTGGAACCGGTTTTTCCAGGCGATGCCCTGAGTCCTTGCGGTCCACCTGGTTCACGAGCAGCTTCGCCGGCCAGCCCGACTGCGACGGCAGCTCAATTCCTTCTTCCCCGGCTGCACGCTTCCACGCATTCTCCGCCGCGTGACGGCGAGTTTTCGATCGGTTCATTTCATCGGCATTTGCGGTACCGCCATGGCCGCGGTGGCGGCGGCGTTGCAGGAGCGCGGCATCAAGATCACCGGTTCGGACCAGAACGTGTACCCCCCCATGTCCACGTTCCTCGAATCCCGGGGCATCGCCGTGACCGCCGGCTACTCGGCGGGCAATCTGGATGCCCGGCCGGACCTGGTCGTCGTCGGGAACGCGCTTTCCCGCGGCAATCCGGAGGTGGAGGCGGTGCTCAACGCGCGGCTGCGCTATTGTTCACTCCCCGAGCTGCTCAAGGAATCGTTCATCCGCGGCCGCCGTTCACTGGTGGTTTGCGGCACCCACGGCAAGACGACGACCACCGCGCTGCTGGCCTGGGTGTTTGAGCACAACGGCCTCAACCCCTCCTACCTGATCGGCGGCATCGCCAACAACTTCGGCCGGGGCGCGCGCTTCACCGACAGCGAATGGATCATCATCGAGGGCGACGAATACGACACGGCCTTTTTCGACAAGCGGAGCAAGTTCGTCCACTACCTCCCCGAGGTGGCGCTGATCAACAACCTCGAGTTCGATCACGCGGACATTTTTGAGAATCTCGCGGCGATCCAGACCGCCTTCCGGCGGCTGATCAACATCATCCCCGGCAACGGGCTGCTCCTGGCAAACGGCGACGATCCGGACCTCGCACCGCTGCTGAACGTGAAACACTGCCCGGTGCGACGTTTCGGACTGGGCGATGCAAATGATCTGCGTGCCGGGAACCTCGCGATCGGCATCGACGGTTCCGCATTCCGGGTCGGAGATGTGACGTTCCGCGTGCCCATGGTGGGCGAACTGAACGTTCGCAATGCGCTGGCGGTGGTGGCCTGCGCGCGTCATTGCGGCCTTTCCGACGCCGGGATCCAGGCCGCCTTCAACACCTTTCAAGGCATCAAACGGCGACAGGAGATTCGCGGCGAGGTCAATGGCGTGACCATCATCGACGATTTCGGACATCACCCGACCGCCATTCGGGAGACCATGCGCGCCCTGCGGCTCCGGTTTCCCGGGCGCCGTTTGTGGGCCGTTTTCGAGCCCCGTTCCAACACCACCCGTCGCAATGTCTTTCAGGCCGAACTCGCGTCCGCCCTGGTCGAAGCCGACTGTGTCGTGGTCTCCCAGGTGGCTCGCCTCGATCAGCTTCCCCAAGCCGAGCGGCTGGATCCGGAACGGTTGATGCGGGACATCGTCGGCCGGGGCCGGCCGGCCTGGTATCTTCCCGACGTCGATGCCATCGTCAGGCAGATTGCCGGGCACGCCACCGGCGGAGATGTCGTCTGTGTTTTCAGCAATGGCGGCTTCGGCGGGCTGCACGAACGTTTGCTGTCGATGCCCCGGCCGGGTTGAGCCTGGATCCCATGTCGAGCAGGGCCAACTTGTCATTGAAACCCGACTCCGGAAAGGTCGACCCTTCCATGGTCCATCGTCGCGCGTGACGCGTAGGGCGAAAATGAACCGTGCCAGCCAGCGATTGGTCCGTCAGCGGGCTCAAGATCCTCGAATGAGCCCTGCAGGGTCCATCCTGCTGGGCGGGTTGCTGTCCTGTGCCGCCGTCATGGCGGCGGATCCGGTGAGGATCGAGACGGATTTTCGGGCCGAGTTCAGCACCCGCGATCTGCAGCGGGATCTCTACGACGAGTACCAGACGCAGTTCTGGGACAGCCGGGACGGGTTGCCGCAGAATCTGGTCGGCGCGATGGCGTTTGACGCCGATGGACATCTCT
>DNDP01000270.1:22759-31254 GCA_003484235.1 Verrucomicrobiales bacterium | reverse complement strand
CGCCGATGGACATCTCTGGGTGGCCACCTGGATCGGATTGAGCCGGTTCAACGGCACGGTGTTCATCAATTTTGATCCGGGAAACACGCCCGAACTGCTCAGTGAAACCATCTCCGACATCGCCACCGGTCCGGATGGGAGGTTGTGGGCCGCCACCCACGACGGGCTCTACGAGGTGCGGGGCAGGGGGTTTGTGCGAACCGGAGCCGAGCATGGACTCGCCAGTTCGAAGACGTACTCCGTGGCGTGGAGTTCAACGGGCGCAATGTGGGTGTGCACGCGCCGGGGGTTGACCCGGATTCAGGACGGGCGGATGGAGAGCATTGTCGAGGACTTTGCCGGCGAGAACAACTATCCCCAGAACCTCCATTCGTTGCCCGATGGGCGGATGATCGTCTTCACCACCAAGGGGCCGCGGATGGTGGACGAAGCTTCGCTCCGCCTCGTCCCGCTGCCGTTTGAGCTGACCCTGCATGGCCCGCCGCACCGCCATGAAATACTCGGCCCCGACGCGCAGGGAACGGTCTGGTTCCGTACGGACGAGGGGATCTGCCGCTGGAAGCCCGGTGCGGATGCGGAACTGGCATTTCCAGTGACCGAGGACTTCGCTGGGAAACGAACGCTGCTGCTCACCGACTCGCACGGCGATGTCTGGATGGCGGGAGATGGCCTGGGTGTGCTTGAGCGCTGGTCGAACGGCCGGCGATCGACCCTTGATCTGGGAATCCGCCACGGCATCACTTCGTTCAATTGCATGATCGAGAGCGCCGACGGAACTCTTTGGGTGGGGACCGGCCAGGGATTGGTCCTGATGAAGCCGCGGGCAGCCAGGGGCTACGGTCTTCGCCACGGATTGCCCCATGAGTTCATCTACACCACGACGCCGCTTCCCGACGGCCGGGTGGTGGCCGGCACCCGGCGCTGGTTTGGCATCGTCGACGAGACGAGGGCCACCATCACGTCGGTGCGGATTCCGGGGATCGAGCCGCACGTAAGGTCGATGATCGCCGCAGAGGACGGTGGCGTGTGGATGGCCACCGCGCAGATGGGCCCGGTTCACGTCGCGTGGGACGGCGTGATTTCCGTCACCGCCCTGGCCCGCGGCTGGCGCAACCCGCGCGAGATCCACGCCTTCCAACGCGACCGGCACGGCCGGCTGTGGGTCGGGCATGCGGACGGTCTGCACATCCTGGACGGGGAGGAGTCCACCTTCCTGAACAAGGACTCCGACCCGGCGATCGGCGACGGCGGAGTCCGGGTCATCCAGGAGATGAGCGACGGAACGGTGTGGATAGGCTGCCGCGGGCACGGCATCACCGTGATCGATGGCCGGCGAACACGGCACATCACCGAAGCGGAAGGGCTGAGCCACCCGTGGGTCTGGAGCCTGTACGAGGAGCGTCCCGGCGTCATCTGGGCCGGCACCAACGACGGCCTTACGCGGATCACCGACGGGCGATGCGAAAAATTGTCGACAGCCGACGGCCTGATTGAAGGGATGGTCCATGCCATCCTGCCCGATCGCGACGGGTATCTTTGGCTGACCGGGCTGAAGGGCCTCCACCGGATCGACCCGGCCGAGGTCGGCGCCTATCTCGGACGGAGAACCGGCAAAATCACGGTCATCTCGCTGGATGCCGAAGACGGGCTGCTCAACGCCGAGACCAACGGTGAGCAGCAACCGGCGGGATTCGTGTCAACAACCGGTCGTCTGTGGGTGCCAACCATCGCCGGCGTCGCGGTGGTCGATCCGACCCGTTTCCGCGACCTGCCCGCCCCCGACCTGCCGGTGATCCAACGGGTGGTGCTCGACGACGAGATCATCTACGACACCGGACCCGGACCGGGCGGAGCCGCCGACTACTCGTTTCCGGTGCCCTTTGCCCCCGGTCGCGGCCGGATGCTGGAGATTGATTTCGCCGCGCCGGGTGTGGAGCTGGTCGACCGTGCGCAGTATGAGGTGAAGCTTTCCGGATATGATCGCGACTGGCGGAAGCTGGGCACCCAGACCACGGCGCGCTACACCAATCTGCGGCCCGGCAGGTATGAATTCGAGGTCCGGGTTGCCGGCCATCACAACATCTGGAGCGCCGCGCGGGGAGGACTCCGATTCACGCTGAGCCCCTACTTTTTCAAAACCGCTCCGTTCTATCTGATCTGCGCCGCCGGCATCCTCGGCGCCGGCTTCTGGCTGCATCGGCGAAAACTTTCGATCGTCTCCCGCATCCAGGCCCTGGAGCAGCGCGCGGCGCTGATTTCCGAGCGGGAGCGGATTGCCCGCGACATGCATGACGATCTGGGCAGCCGGTTGACGCATATTTCGTTGCTCGCAGAACTTGCCAACCGGACCCCGGACAAGCCACCGACCGGGCGGTTGGACGAACTGAACCAGGCGGCGCGGCAGGCTGCCCGCGCGGTGGAGGAGATCGTATGGGCCGCCAATCCGGGCAACGACACGCTCGACAGCCTGGTCGCCTACATCCTTCAGTACGCCTCCAACCAGTTGAACACGGCGGGCATCGCCTGCCGGATCGATGCCACCTACGAGTGGCCGGAAAACGAGGTGTTTCCCGAGACCCGCCACAGCGTGTTTCTGGCCTTCAAGGAGGCGGTGAACAACATCATCAAGCATGCCGGAGCCCGCGAGGTGCGGCTATCGGTCCAGCCCCAATATGGCGAGGTGATGGTGCGCATCTCCGATGATGGCGTCGGCTTCGATGCCTCCGAAGCGCAGGGAGCCGATCATGACGGTCTCCGGAACATGAAGGCCCGGCTGCGAAGCGTGGGCGGCCGTTTGACCATCGAGAGCAGGACCGGTGAAGGCACCACGGTGGAAATGTGGTTCCCGGCATGATCGCCACGGTACCACCACGGTGCATGGACCGGTATGCGGTCCCTGATGGAATCACCGGGCGCGCAAATGCCGTTGAATTCGTGGTGCCTGTCTGATCTTCTTTGCGCCGGTGGAAACAAGCTCACAACCGCAGCCGGGGCCAATCCGTGTCTCCATCGTCGATGACGATGAAGGGATTCGCACCAGCCTCAGCCAGTTGCTGGGCAGCTGCGGCGATTTTGCCTGTGTCAGCGCCCATCCGCACGGCCGAAGCGCCTGCGCCGAGATTCCCAAGATCAAGCCGGACGTCGTGCTCATGGACATCAATCTGGGATCCATGGACGGCATTGAATGCGTCGCCCGCCTGAAGGCGGCCGCGCCGGAACTGCAGATCGTCATGCTGACCGTCTACGAGGAGACCGAGAAGATCTATCCGGCGCTTGAGGCCGGTGCGGCGGGCTATCTCCTGAAGCGGACGAGCAGCGAGGAGCTTTTCGATGCCATCCGGCAGGTGCATCGCGGCGAATCGCCCATGAGCGGCCCGATCGCCCGCAAGGTGGTGCAGTTCTTCCAGCGCAAGGGCGAGGACGCAGCAGTCCTCGATCAGCTGACGCCGAAGGAGTATCAGGTGCTCGACCACCTGGCCCGGGGTTTCCTCTACAAGGAAATCGCCCAGGAAATGTCGATCACGCTCGAAACGGTCCGCACCCACATCCGGTCCATCTACCAGAAGCTGCAGGTCAACACGCGGACCGACGCCGTCCTGAAATGGCTGGGCAAGCGCTGAGACGATAGAACGGAAAAGGGGGACGGAGGGAAGACCCAACGGGGGGAAGTGAAATCGCTTTGGCGGACCATCTTCCTCCCCGGTCTCTTTTTGGAAGAAGACTGGTGGAGCCGAGGGGATTCGAACCCCTGACCCCCACAATGCCATTGTGGTGCTCTACCAACTGAGCTACGACCCCAGCCAAAAGCGGGCGCGAAAATAGGAGTCGGTCCAGGCTTTGTCAATCATGCACCTCGATTTTGTCCCCGATCCTGCGCGCCGGGTTCGCGACGACAAGGGGGCCGGTCGATGGTGTCCGGGTCAGCCAACCTGAAGGTCTGGTTCCACTGGGCTGGAGGGTCGGACGGCTCCAGTTCAATCATCAGGGCTGACAATCTGGTTCGACGGCTGATTGAGGAACTCGCCCGCACCGACGCAGGAAGCGGCCGCGCCGGCCAGTTCGGGTCAGAAATCCAGGTTGATGGGAGGCTTGCTGCCGGCGCCTCCACGCCTGAACTCCGCCCAACCGGGATCGTCGGTAACCGTTGACGCCTGTTGCGATGCGACCCGGGTCGTGAATCGGTCTGCAGCGGCGGAATCCACCGGCCGGAACTGGGCTCGCGTCTTCACCGGGTGCACGGCCGGTTCGGGGCTGGGCGTGGTCAGGCGACCCAGCAACTGGTTCATGTCGGCGACCGCTTCCTGCAGGGCAAGTGCCTGGAGATTGAGTTCGTTTGCCGAGGATGCGCTCTCCTCGGCGGTGGCCGCGCTTTCCTGCGTTGTCCGATCCATGGAGGCGATGGCCTGATTGATCTGCTGGATGCCCTGGCTTTGTTCGGAGGCGCCGGAGGAGATTTCCGCCACAAGTTCGTCCAGCCGGCAGCTGTGGTTGGCGATCACCTGAAGTTCGTTGCCGACCCGGGCGTTGATCTCGCTTCCGCGCCGGCTCTTCTGGATCGAATCCTCGATCATGTCCGCAGTTTCCCGTGCCGCCTGCGCGCTGCGCTGGGCCAGGCTGCGCACCTCGGCGGCGACGACGGCGAAGCCGCGACCCTGCTCGCCGGCACGCGCGGCCTCGACGGCGGCGTTGAGCGCGAGGATGTTGGTCTGGAAGGCGATCTCGTCAATGGTCTTGATGATGCGTGCGATGTTGTCGCCCGACTGCCGGATCTCCGCCATGGCCGCGCTCATCTCGGACATTTCCCGGCTGCCGGATTCGGCGGCCGCACGCGCCTTGCGGGCGATCTCGCTGGCCTTGCACGAGTTCTCAGCAGTTCGCTTCACCGTGCTGGAAAGCTGCTCGATCGAGGCGCCGGTCTCCTCCAACGACGCGGCGGCATTGCTGCAGGCGGCGGCCAGGACCTGGCTGCTGGCGTTCATCTGGGCGGAAGATTCCGCGGTGCGGAGGCTCGATTCGTGGATCACCGTCGCCACGGCGTCCAGGCGCCGGTCCATCCCCGAAGTGATGATCCAGGCGAGCGCAGTGCCGGCCAGCAGGGCGGCCGCTCCGACGGCTCCCATGATCAGGAGCGACTGGTTCTCGATCTCCTCCACGTGGGCGGACAAGGCCGCCTCATTCTTGGCCATCGAGTCGAGAACCCCCTCCGCAATGCGGACGATGCTTTGGCCGATGCTTCTGATCCTCTCCTGCGCGGCGGCGACGGCCGCCGGATCCTGCGCCGCCAAGGCGTTGACACAGGCGCTCATCTGCTCGTCGTACTGGGAGAACTCGGACGCCATCAGCGCGATCTGGGTTGCCCGCTCGGACTGTTGAATCGCGCTCTTTGCGGTCGCAAGGAATTGGAGAAACTGCTCCCGCTCGTCGTGATAGCGCTGCAGCTGTTCCCCGGTTGGCTGGAGAAAGTAGTCGCGGGTGGTGATCCGGACGATGGCCATTGTGGAGAGCATCGACGAGGCGACCTGCTGATCGCTGGCGTAGTCGCGGTAATTCTCGAAATCGGCGCGCAGAAGCGACATGTGCTTCCAGCCGGTGAAGCCCGTCAGCGCGATCAGCGCGATCAGCGCGCCGAAGCCGGCGAGCATGCGCTGGCGGATGTTGAACGTCCTTGTGCTTGAGGTGAGCTTCATGGGTGTGGAGCGGATTAGGTCAATCAAGTCTCAGGCAGCTTTCGCCTCGCCGTGAAGTTTCAGATTCACCAGCGAGTTTGCGTCGATGATCAGTCCCACCCTCCCATCGCCGAGGATCGCGCCGCCCGCAATGGCGGGCGCGCGTTTGAAGGTCTCGCCCAGGTTCTTGATCACGACCTCCTGCTTGCCGACAAGCTGGTCGACCATGAGGCAGCGCGTCTGTCCGCCGTTGTCCACCACCACCAGGAGCGCCTCCGCGGGGTCGGTCGACCTGGGCTTCAATCCGTAGAGTTCATGCAGCCTGAGCAGGGGACAAAGCCGCCCGCGGACGTCGACCATTTCGCCCCTGCCGTGAATGGTCGTGATCATTTCCCGCGTCGGGCGGAATGACTCGCGCACGGAGAGCGTCGGGATGATGAACCGCTGTTCGCCTATCGCAACGAGCAGTCCGTCGATGATCGCCAGCGTCAACGGCAGCGAGATCGTGAAAGCCGTCCCCACTCCCGGAGTGGAGTCGATGTCGATCTTTCCGCGGAGCTTCTCGATGTTTCGCCGGACCACGTCCATGCCCACGCCTCGGCC
Source organism: Verrucomicrobiales bacterium (assembly GCA_003484235.1). Taxonomy (GTDB): domain Bacteria; phylum Verrucomicrobiota; class Verrucomicrobiia; order Limisphaerales; family RI-55; genus RI-55. The sequence continues at coordinate 24,985 of DNDP01000270.1, read as the reverse complement.
GGAAATGTCCGTCACAACTTCCGCGGTGGAGAAGCCCGGGGAGAAGATCAGGGCGAAGACCTGCTGGTTTGAAAGCGTTTCGTGCTCGGAGATGATTCCCCGTTCGATTCCCTTGGCGCGGATGCCGGCCACATTGAGTCCGCGGCCGTCGTCGCGGATCTCGATCACGATGTTGCCGCCCTGGTGGCAGGCGCTCAAATGCACCCGGCCCGTGGCCGGCTTGCCGGCCTTGACCCGGTCGCCCGGTCTCTCGATGCCATGATCCACGCTGTTGCGGATCATGTGGATCAGGGGATCGCCGATCTCCTCGACGATTGTTCGATCCAGTTCGGTATCCTCCCCGGACATGGTCAGCTCGACCTGTTTGCCCTGTTTGGAGGAGACGTCGCGCACCAGCCGGATCATCTTCTGAAACGTCGACCGGATGGGGATCATGCGGAGCGACATGGCCGTGCGCTGCAGTTCGCGGGTGATTCTTGCCAGCTGCGCCAGATTGCGCGTCAGCCGGGGACTGGTGATCGAGGCCACCTGCTCGTCCTGGCACACCTGCGACTGGGCGATCACCATCTCGCCCACCTGGTCGATGAGCGAATCGAGCTTCAGCGTCTCCACCTTCACCACGTTGCCGGCCGAGGTCTCGCCGGTCGACGGCTTGGCGTTCGGAGCCGCGCTGGGTGGGGCGGGGTGGGTGGCCGCAGCGACCGCGAGGGCCGGTACGGTGCCGGTTGCCGGCAGGATCAGATTTGTTGCGGTGTCCGGGCCGTCCTCCCGTATGAGCCGGCGGACTGAGCCCAGCAGTTCCCCGGTGGGAACCACGATCGGGGCGTACTCGTTCACACCCCGCAGCTGTTCGCGGATCCGGTTGATGAATTCGTGAAAAGCGTCTCCTCCCGCGAGGATGAGATTGATCGTCGCCGTCGTCACCAGGAGCTTTCCCGAGCGGGCCAGGTCGAGCACGGTTTCCAGCTCATGGGCCAGATCCTTGATGGGCGCAAGGTTCAGCAGTCCGGCGCCACCCTTGAACGTGTGGAAGGCCCGGAAGATCGTGTTGAGCGTCTCTTCGTTTGCCGGATCATTCTCCAGCACCAGCACGCCCTGCTCGATGTTTTGCAGATGTTCCTGTGATTCGTTGCAGAACTCCGCCAACAGCTCGCCGTCAATCTTCAGGTCGAGTACCAGGGGCGTTTCCGGGGAGGCGGCAGTGGGAGCGGTCGGAGCGGCCTTTTGGGGGGCGGCATCTCCTCGAATGTCAGCCTGTGAATGGGAGACGACCGGGCTTGTAATGGCCCGGACTGTTTCCAGCAGCTGCAGGGTCGGCACCCGGATTGGATCGCCCGATGCCCCGGCCGCCAATCGGGTTCGGATCTCTTCGACGAATCGCTTCAGAGTGTCGGCTCCGGCAAGGATCAGGTTGACGATGCCGGTGTCCGCCGGCAGCCGGCCGGTGCGGGTCAGTTCCAGGACGGTTTCCAGTTCGTGCGCCAGGTTCCGGATCGGCATCAGGCTCAGCAGCCCCGCGCCTCCCTTGAAGGTATGAAACGCACGGAAGATGGCATTGAGAGTCTCCTCGTCGCCGGGACACTTCTCCAGCATGAGAATGCCCTGCTCGATGTGGTGCAGATGCTCCTGCGATTCATTGCAGAACTCTGTGAGCAGCTCCCGGTCGCCGGCAACATCGATCGTAAACTCGGGTTCCTCCGATGAAGTGCCGGGTCCTGGTTTTTCGGCAGGCCTTGGGACAAATGCCGCCAGCGGGCGGTCGTTCAAGGCATCCGCAAGGGCGGCGTTCAGCCAGGTGGCCCATCGTGTAAGCTGGGCAAGGCTTCCCTCGTCAAACAGTCCGGTGGTGTTGAAGATCTCATCCACCAGCTGGCCCGCCCAGGTCACCGCGTCATTGATCTCGACGGGCAGGTGTTCGGCGGACGCCTGAAGGTCGGCCAGGAGGCAGTTGAGCGGCAGGAGGCCCTGGTCCAGACCCGGTTGGGCGAGGGCGATCTCGAGCGCGAGCTTGCCTGATGTCTCCGCGGCGCTGTTCAGGATTTCGATTTCCCGGGTGTTCATGGAATGGCCATGGCCATCAGCCAATGGTCCCGCCAGCTTCATCGGCAGCCAACCGGGGGTTCTTGAGAAGTTTTGCCGGGTCCCGACAGTCTGTCTCGAGCGGTCACCTGGTCCGGTGCGCCGTCAACCTCTGGCAGATGTCTGGTCCTGCCCGGTTACCGGCGG
>DNDP01000270.1:21224-22562 GCA_003484235.1 Verrucomicrobiales bacterium | reverse complement strand
GCGGGCTCGGGTTGCGGTCCCACGCACACGGAACCGGTTCGGGGACAACCGCGCTATTTGCGGCCCTTTTTGTCCTCCTTGAAGGCGGATCGGAGGAACCAATGGCGACGCAGGCCCTGGATGAAGGTGTCCGCATTGGTCACGATGGATGAGATCTCGCCGAGAATGTTGGTGTTCGCCTGCACCTGCCGGTTCAGGCTGCCGGTCAGATCCGCGAGGTTGTCCAGAGTCCCACGCAGGGCTTCGAGGGAGACGGCGAGGTTCGAGGACACGGTGGCAAGCTCGTAGTCCGTGGTGCGCAGGGTCCCCTCCGCGGCGTCCAGGGTGAGGAACAGCTGGTCGCTGATGTTGGTCGGGAGCAGCCATTCGCCGAGACCGCCCTCAGGATTCTTGATGAAGTCGGTGATTTCCCGGACGTTCGCCACCGCCGGCTGCGCGTCCAGCAGAAGGGAATCAAGGTTCTCCGCGGCGCTGGCTCCGAGGGTGAGCATCTCCGAGATTTGGTTTGTCAGCGAAAGGATGTTCGGCAGCGCCTCCTCGGCCTGGCCGAGGAGGGCGTCCGCCCGGTCGTTGAAGGTAGGCGGCTCGATGGCGAGCATCCAGAAACCCTTCGTCTCCGGAGTCACGGGTTGATAGCCGCCGTCCTCGTAAATTCCGGTGATCGTCGTGGTGCTCCAAAAACCCGGCCCCGTTGGACCGGTATCGCGGTACGTGGGTGCTCCGTCCACCCCGCGTGTGACCTCGATCATGCGGTTGCCCAACAGGTCGGAGGGCGCGACCCTGGCGCGTGAATCCACCCAGAGGTATCCATAGTTGGGGGCGCGCACCACGAAAGCGACGTAGACGTTGAGCTGGTTCTCCCTGCTCCATTGGTCGTCCGCCGGCATGGCCGTGACCTCGGTGACTTCGCCGACGTCGAAGCCCATCAGCTTCACCGGGTCTCCCACCTTGATGCCCGAGGCGCTGCGGAGAAAGGTGTAGTAGCGCGCCTTGGGCACCAGCCAGCCTTTGCGCTCGGCCGTGTGGCGGAGGTAGAAGAAAGTCCCCGTCAGCAGGAGCAGCGCGGCAAGCGTGATGAACAGCCCCACCGCCAGTTCCATCCGGTTCAGCCGCGTGCGGAGTTGGGGGGTCAGATCCTGGAGCGCCATGGTTCAGGGGCCGGAGACATCGGCGTCGGCATGCTGGAACAGTTCGGGCGCGGAGGCAACGAGTTGTTCGAACGATCCCTTCAGGGTCAACCGGCGCTGCTCGATCAGCGCCCACTTCATCCCCGGGAACTGTTCCCATTCCCCCGGAGCGGCCCCGGCCGCGATCACCGTTACGGCCCGGCCTTCGTTT
>DNDP01000270.1:17436-20979 GCA_003484235.1 Verrucomicrobiales bacterium | reverse complement strand
TGGCTGCACGGATCGTCCAACAGCAGCACCTCGGGATCCATGGCCAGCGCCCGCGCCAGCTGCACGCGCCTGGCCACTCCCGGCGGGAGCCGGACGCTGGGCGCATCGGAGAACCGCTCGAGCTTGAGCGCCGCCATCAACGCCCTGGCCCGGTCGCGAACCTGGCCTGAAGAGAGCCCTCCGTGATACCTCAGCGGCAGTTCAATGTTCTCCAACACCGTGAACTGGTGAAACAGTCCGGCACCCTGGCAGAGCACAATCCCGATGCGCCGACGATAGTCCAGCCCGGCGCCTTCGGAGAGATTCGCCCAGTCCGCGCCAAGGAACTCGATGCGTCCTGCCGCCGGCGACTCGAGTCCGGCAATCGCCCGCAGCAGCGTCGTCTTGCCGGTGCCGGCTCCGCCCGCGACGAACCAGGCGTCGCCGGCTGCGATCGACCAGTCCGGGCAGGCCAGCGGGGTTCCCGAGGTTGCCAGCTCCGCTCCGTGCAGGTGCAGGATCGTTCCCGCGGCGAAGGGACTCGCCCGTCCGTTCATGACATGCCTCCGATCCACCACACCGGCACCAGCAGGGCGTCTAGCAGCAGGCAGCCGGCGAGGCCGATCACCACGGCGCGGGTCGAAGCCGGCGCCACTTCCGGCAGCGACAGCGGCCGCGCCAGACCGGCGTAGCAGGTCGCCACCGCGATGATGGTGCCGAATCCGGCCGTCTTGATGCCGAGCACCACGAAATCGAGCCACGTCAATGCCCCGAAGATTTCACCGACGAACATTTCCAGCGCCAGGGGAGTGTCCGTCAGGAAGGAGAAGACAAAGCCAAATGCCAGGCTGCCCATGATGAGGTAGACGGTCAGTGCAAACACGGCCGTCGCGAGGCCGATGATTCTGGGCACGACCAGGTAATGGATGGGGTCGATCGCCAGCGTTTCCAGCGCCTCCACCTCCCCGAGGGCCCGCGACGTGCCGAGCTGCACCACCGTGTGGGTCCCAGACCGGCCAAGGACAAGGAAGGCCGTGATCAGGGGCGCCAGTTCCCGGATGACCAGCGAGACGACCAGCGGACCGATCAACTGCGTGGCGCCCACCCGGGTCAGCAGCACCACGATCTGCCCCACCACCACCAATCCGAACGCCGCGGCCACCAGCATGCCGAGCGGAAGCAGGCGCAGTCCGTTCAGGGCCACCTGGTCCACGATCAATGATCGAATCAGGGAACGGGCACGGCCACGCTGCGAGATGAGGGCGCCCATGGAGATCAGCGTGAATGCAATCATTCCCCGGATCGTGTCGACCGTCAGCAGGGTCCGGCGTCCGGCCAGCCGCAGAAAGGTCACGCGGGATTCCGTCGGGGAAGCGGGCTGGGGGACGGGCGGCATCTCCGGGAGGCTAGGAAGACCGCGGCCCCCGGTCAAACCCCATGGCGGTGACTCAGGAGGCCAGCATCTCGGCGATGAGATTCGCCGCCTCGCGGACGTTGAACGGCTTGTTCAGGATGCGAGCTCCGAGATGTTCCTCCACGAGGTCGCGCTCCTGCGGTTCGAGGTAGCCCGAAGCCAGAATGCACTTGGTGCTCGGCCAGCGCTCGGTGATCTCACGGATCAGCTGCTGGCCCGAGATGCCGGTCATGTTGAAATCGGTCAGCACCAGATCGAACGGCTTTGCCACGGCGGCGAGGATCTCGAGGGCCTCCTCACCGCTGGCCGCCGTCTCGACCGTGTAGCCGGATGCTTCGAGGAACGTGCGGGCGAAGTCGCGCACCAGATCCAGGTCATCGACCACCAGCACCCGGCCGGTGCCGCGCACGAGCTTCCTGTCCGGAGACTTGGAGCTGCTGGCGGCCGTGGTGACCGCCACCTGGGGCAGGTAGATGTTGAAGGCGGTGCCCCGGTTCAACTCGGTGTCGAGTTCAAGGAATCCGCCGGAATGGGAGATCACGCCATGGACGATCGACATGCCCAGACCGGTGCCCTTGCCCTTGGCCTTGGTGGTGAAGAAGGGGTCGAATATGCGGTCGACGATCTCGGGCGGGATTCCCGTGCCCGTGTCCCGCACGGTGCAGCAGACATAGGGCGCACCGGTGACGAGCGAGTGCCGCGCCGCCTGGGCAGGCGTCAGCCGGGCCACGCGGTTGCTCAGCGTCAGGACACCGCCGTTCGGCATCGCGTCGATGGCGTTTACGCAGAGGTTCAGCAGGAGCTGCTGGGCGCGCGTCGCGTCAATGCGTGCATGCACCGGCTCGGCCGAGGGTTCAAGCTTGAGGGTGATCTTCTGCTTCAGCGAACGGCGGGCGAGCTGGGCGGCCTCGTTGATCACCAGGTTGAAATCGAGGACCACCTGATTCTCCTCGGAAGCACGGCTGAAGGTCAGCAGCTGCTGGGTGATCTCGCAGGCGCGCGTGGCCGCCTGATCGATCTGCTGCAGGGGCGATCCGAGCGTTTCGGGCAGCGCCTCCTCCATCAGCATCAGCGCGACGTGCCCGCGGATGGCCTGCAGCAGGTTGTTGAAGTCATGGGCGACGCCCGCGGCCAGCGCTCCCACCGTCTCCATCTTTTGCGCCTGATACAGCTGGTTCTGAAGTTCGGTCAGGCGGGTCTGGTCGGTGACCTTGTAGATCAGCCCCATGATCCGGCCCTCGTGACGCCAGGGGGCGATGCGGACGAACCACTGCCTGCGCTGCAGCGGATCGGGCGCCTGCATTTCAAAGGTGCGGCCGTCCGTGAGCACCTGGTTCAACGCCGCGCGGATCTGCTCACGGCGGTTTGCATCGGGGATCGCCTCCAGGAACGAGGCCCCCGGACGCGGTTTCTCATCCCAGGCCAGCCATCCATGGCGCACCGGCAGCCGCTCCCAGAAGCTGTTCACGTGTGCCAGCTTGAAATTGCTGTCCAACGTGTAGATCGCGGCGTCCAGCGAATCGATGATGCTGGTCACCGCGTTGCGCTCCCGGCGGAGATCCTCCTGCAGCCGCTTGAGCAGGGTGATGTCGCGTTCAAAGACCGCGTAGCCAAGCTTGGCCCCTTCGAGGTCGAAGATCGGAGACACGCTTGTCTGCACCGGATAGTGGTTGCCGTCGACCCGGCGGTTGAGCATTTCGCCGCTCCAGTCGACGTCGTTGGCCAGGTGTTCGCGGCAGGCCTTCTGCACGGCTTCCTGGCCGGGCGCGCGGAGGAAATCCGCGACCTGTCCGAGGGCGTCCTCGATCGTGTATCCAGTCACCATCTGGAACGCGCTGTTCACAAACGTGATCCTGAAATCGGCGTCGGTGAGGAAGATGACATCCGGGGTGGCGTCGACCGCGGTCATCAGGCGTTGGGCATGCGATTCCATCCGCCAGCGGCGGCTGATGTCTCGGATCATCACCAGCGAATACACGTCGTCCAGCGGCGTCACCTGCAGGTCCACCATCTGCGGGCTTCGCTGCTGGATCAGCAGACGCACGCCCGTCAGGGTTTCCGGTCGCCGCTCGCCCTGCTGCAGGAGGCCGGCGACCTGGCGGCTTGCGTGCGGCGATAGATAGTCAAAGAGGCACGGCTGGTTCGCATCG
>DNDP01000270.1:8852-17318 GCA_003484235.1 Verrucomicrobiales bacterium | reverse complement strand
TCCTCGTATTCGAGTGCGGCGGCGAGGTGGTTGCGGAGGTTGACCTCGTAGAGTTCGGCGATGCGCAGGGCGGCGTGGATGGCGCGGGGGTTGGCCTCGCCAATGGAGCCGTCCTTCCGGCAGGCGATGAGGGCATCCTCAGAATGGTCGAAGAAACAGCGCCACCAGCCGTCGCGCTGGGGCGGCGGCGGCAGCACCGCGTCCTTCGATTCCAGGTTGTAAATGGCGGACTTCACTTCGGCTGGTCAACGGCTCAGCAATACACGAGCAGCGTCTGGCTGATCGGGCTGATGCGGTGATGGTTCTTCATCTTCTCGATCGAGGCGTCGGTCAGCGACTGTCCCTCGGGGATCAGCAGGATGCCCTTGGAAGTGTAGATTCCGCGGGCCACGACCATCCCCGGCTCCAGTTCGCTGAGCAGCACCTCGCGCTCTTTGCGCGGCACGGCGGCCTTCGGCTGGCAACGCAACAGCAGCCGCACCGCATCCGGGTCGAATTCCGACCCGCTGCGGTGGCGGATGTGGTCCAGCGAATCCTGGTCGCTTTCAAAACTTTCGGCATAGGCAACGGCAACCGCCAGCAGGCGGCCGAGCTGCGGGATCTCCTCGGCCCGGAGGCCGTCAGGATAGCCGCTGCCGTCATAGCGTTCGTGGTGGGACCGGATCAGCCGGCCCACCGGCTCGAGATGGTGCATGAACCGCACCAGCTCCTCGCCCAGCACGGGGTGCTGCTGGATGAGCGCGCGTTCTGCGGTTCCCAGTGCATCGGGTGATTCCTGCCATTTCTTGATCAGATTTCTCGGCACTCCCACCAGCCCGATGTCATGGAGCAGGGCGCTGTACTCGAGCACATGGCGGTCCTCGGTCCCCAGTTTCAGGCTGTCCGCCATGGCCATGGCGATGGCGTAGGTCCGGCGGGCCTGCGTCCCCAGCTGGGGATAAAAGGTCTGCATCACGTTGAGGCAGAGCTCCACCGAATGGGTGAGGTTCTCGGCCAGCGCGGCATTCAGTTCGTTGAGCCGCCGGTTCTGCTGCGTGCCGCGGGCGACCTGTTCCTCCAGCGACTTGTTCAGCTTCGCCAGCTTCTCGTTCATGCTCAGCGACGTCGCCTGCAGGACGGCGTTGCGCATGATCAGCTCGTAGCGCTGGACGGCATTGCGGACGGTGACCAGCAGCTCCTCGCGGAGCCAGGGCTTGACGATGAAGCGGTAGATCTCGCCCTTGTTGATCGCGTCGATCACGGTGCTGAGGCTCAGCACGGCGGTGATGAGGATGCGGGTGGCATCCGGCTGGATCTCCTTCACCTGTGCGAGCAGCTCGAGCCCGGAGAGGGTGGGCATCATCTGGTCGGTGATGATGGCCGCGTACTGGTTCTTGCGGACGAGCTCGATGGCCGCCACGGCGTCGGTGGTGGTGTCCACCTGGTAGCCTTCGCGCCGGAGCGTTTCGCGCAAGGCGACGAGCACGATCTCCTCGTCATCCACCACCAGGATCTGGTGGAGCGAGTTGTCCGGATTATGGGTGTCTGACTTCATGGTTCAGGCGCTCGCAAACAGCTCCTCCAGCCGCTGATGGATGGCGGCCTGGGGCAGGTCGGCGCCCAGGACCAGATCGGCCCGACGGAGAAATCCGGTCTCGTACTCGTCCTCGTTGCGGCCCACGATCTGGAGAATGGTCTTGAGGCGCCCGTGCCGGCCATTGGAGCGCAGCAGGAGGGTCGCGAAATCGGACTGCACATCCTCCGTCTGGACGAACAGACCGGCGAAGGGATGCTCGCCGGAATCGAGCATCGCCGTCGCGAGTTCACTGGAATGGGCCTCCACCACGTGATAGCCGGCCGTGCGGAGAAACTCGACCGTGTTGTCGCTGGTGCGGCCCTCCGCGCCGGCGAAGAGCAGGCTGCGGCGTTCGGCCGGGCGGGAGGCGTGTTCACGCTCGCCTTCGGTGAAATCGGCCACCGGCAGCCAGACCCGGAAGGTTGCACCCTGGCCGGCGGTGGATTCCACCGAGATCGCACCCTGATGTTTCTCGACGAACATCCGGGCATTGTAGAGTCCCAGCCCCGAGCCCTTGTTCAGCGCCTTGGTCGTGAAGAACGGATCGAACAGGTTGGAGAGATGGCGCGGCTTGATGCCCGTGCCGGTGTCGCGGATCGACAATGCCGCCGCCGGCAGTCGGGGTGCGGTGCCGCAGCCGTGCTCCCAGGCGGGCAGCTCCCCGTGCAGGGTCGAGCCCAGCGTCAGCGAACCGCGGGTCGGCATGGCGTCCAGCGCGTTCAGCACCAGGTTGATGATCACCTGCCGGAACTCCACCGCGTCCACGTACACGGGCAGGGTCCCTTCGTGGACGACGACATTCAGCTGGATCGTGCGCGGTATGATCTTCCGGGTCAGTTCGGCCACCTCGCGGATGAGCTCGTTCAGGTCGTGGTAGTTCCTCTCTCCCGGCTGGCCGTTGTGCAGGCTGATGATGCGGTGCACGAGCTGGCTCGCCTGCCGCGAATTGTTCATGATCAGCTGCATGTTCTCGCGGAAGGAATGATCCTCGCCGGCCTGATGCAGGAACTGCTCGCTCAATGCGCCGATGCCCGCCATGAGGTTGCGGAAGTCGTGTGCCAGACCCATCGTCACCACCGACAGCGTCTCCTTCCAGGCCGCGGACGACAAACGGCGCTCGGCAATCGTCTGGCGGGTGACATCGATCCAGAAACCCTCGTAGCCCAGGACGATCCCGTTCGCGGTGACGACCGGGTCCCGATGCTCGAGAAGATAGGTGACCCGTCCGGTCCGCGAATGTCGGATCCGGTAGGTGAACGAGGCCGGCTGGCGCTGGAGGACGGAGCGGTGCACCCTGTTCCTCACCTCGTCCGCGTCGGCTTCATGCACGACCTGCCAGAAGAGCTGCCCTTGACGCTGCCATTGCTCCGGCGGGATGCCGGTGAGGTCCTCGATCTGGGCGCTGATGAAGTGGAAGCTGAAGTCCGCCCGCTGGCTGAAGATCACGCCGGGCCAGCGACGCATCAGGACGTCAAGCCGCGACTCGGCCTGGATCAGCCGGGTGAACATCTGGTGCTGGGCCCGCCGGCCGTGGAGGCTTTCGTCCCATGCTCCTTCGGCCAGTTCGGCCGCGCTGGGAAGCACGGAGTCGAGCCGTCCGAATATCCGGTCGCCGTGACGGGCAAGATCGAGCCGGTAATGCAACGGAGTCTCGCCGCCGGTGGCGAGTTGGAGTGAACCGAACGGGGCCTGGCCATCGATCAGTTCCTGCAGGAGAGTTCGCCACTCCGGATGGCGTGCCCCCAGCACGTCACGGAGATTTTGTCCGACCAGGGCCGTGGTCTCCAATCCCAGCCAGGCGACCAGCGCTTCGTTGGCCTGCAGCATGCCGCCGTCCTTGGAAAGCACCATCATGCCCCCCTCCAGCCAGGCGGCAGCCACCGTGGCGGGAGACATCAAGGGCTTGTCCGCTTGTCCGAACAGGTCGCTCATGGGCGCGATGCTAATGCGATCCCGTTTGACGGTCTTCATATTTCTTCGGCAGCCCCCGCCACCCAAGTTGTTTCAGTCCAATAGGCCGGAGTTACCGGTTCTGGATGCATGCCGGCTTCCATGGGATATCGGCAGGGTGGCCAAAACCTTTACCCCTCGGGCCACGGCAGGGCGTGCGTGGATGGCGGAATAGGGCGCCGAGACTGGTGAGTGAAGGGCGGGTAAGGCCGGGCTTCAGTCCCCGCAGGTGGTGAATGCACCGGGCAGCAGTTCTGCCACGGAGAACTCCCGCATGGCCTTGGGGCGCCGGCTGTCGGCCACCAGCACGATGGCGTCGGGTGCGTATTCGGCGAGCAGTTGCCGGCAGGCGCCGCAGGGCATGGCGCCGCCATCCATCCGTGCCACGACGGCAATCATCGTGAAGTTCCTTGCGCCTTCGCTGATCGCCTTGAAGAGGGCCACCCGTTCGGCACAGCAGGTAAGTCCGTAACTGGCGCTCTCCACGTTGGCTCCGGTAAAGATGCGGCCCCCACGGGTGACCAATGCAGCCCCCACGGCGAAGCCGGAATGGGGAGCGGAAGCCCGCCGGCGAACGGCCATGGCTGCTTCGATGATTCGCGACTTAGCCGGCCTGGGCATGGAGTTTGACGAAGTTTTCGAGGAGTTTTCCGGCCTGGGCCTGGGCGGCTGCGCCCACCTGCAAAACCTCCTCGTGTGAGATGGCCTTCTTGGTGCGACCAGCCGCGGGATTGGTGATGCAGGAGATGGCGGCCACCCGCATGCCGCATTGGCGGGCCACAATCACCTCGGGCACGGTGCTCATGCCGATGGCGTCCGCGCCGAGCCTGGCGAACGCCGCGATCTCGGCAGGAGTTTCGTAGGAGGGTCCGGGCACGGCCAGATAAACGCCGCTGTTGAGGGTGACCTTGGCCTGCTTGGCGGCCCGACCCAGGAGGGTCAGCAGCTTGGCATCGTACGCATTGGTGAGATCGACGAACCGCCCGGGTTTCTCCAGGGACCAGCCCCGCAAAGGATTCGCGCCCATCAGATTGATGTGATCGCGTATCGCCATGAACGTGCCCGCCTTGAGGCCCTTCGAGATGCCGCCGGCGGCATTGGTGAGCACGACCGTTTCAATGCCGTAGACCGCCAGCATCCGCATGGGAAAGGTGATGGTCTCCATCGCGTGCCCTTCATAATAGTGGCACCGGCCGCTCAGGACGAACACGGGCGAGCCGGCGAGAAATCCCAGAAGCAGCTTCCCCTCGTGGCCGGCGACGCTGCCCGTCGGGTACCCGGGTATCTCGGTGTAGGGAATCTCCAGCACCCGTTTGCACTGCGCCGCAACGCCTTCGTAGCCGCTGCCCAGGACGATGGCCACGGCCGGACGCAGACGGGATTTTCGACGCAGCGAAGCGGCGGCGACGGTGGCGAGCTCGGTGATGGCGGAGGAATTGTGAAATTCTGTCGGTTCTTTACCGGGGCCTTTCATGCGGGAAGCTTGATTTATCGTGTGTGTGACTTAGTCTCTCGCGCCTCGATTTTTCAACGAACTGATCATGCAACTGAGCAATGACGAAATCCGGCGGTACTCGCGTCACCTGATCCTGCCCGAAGTCGGACTGGCGGGCCAAAAGAAAATTAAGTCAACCAGCGTGCTGTGCATCGGCGCCGGCGGCCTTGGTTCGCCCATTGCCATGTATCTCGCCGCCGCGGGCATCGGCAAACTCGGCATCGTCGATTTCGACGCGGTCGATTTTTCCAACCTGCAGCGGCAGATCATCCACGGCACCCAAGACGTCGAACGGCCCAAGGCGGACTCCGCCCGGGAGACCATCAACGGGATCAATCCGAACGTCGAGGTGGTGCTCCACAAGACGCGGCTGACCAGCGAAAACGCAATGGAGATCATCGCCCCCTACGACATCGTCGTGGACGGCACCGACAATTTCCCCACGCGCTACCTGACCAACGACGCCTGCGTGCTGCTCAAGAAGCCGAATGTCTACGGTTCGATCTTCCGTTTCGAGGGGCAGGCCAGCGTGTTTGCGCCGCATCTGGGCGGGCCGTGCTACCGCTGCCTCTATCCCGAGCCGCCGCCGCCGGGCATGGTGCCCAGCTGTGCCGAAGGCGGCGTCCTCGGCGTGCTGCCCGGCATCATCGGCTGCATCCAGGCCACCGAGATCCTCAAGCTCGCCCTGGGCAAGGGGAGTTCCCTGATCAACCGGCTGATGCTTTTCAACGCGCTCGACATGAAATTCCGGGAACTGAAGCTGCGACGCGATCCCGGATGCCCGATCTGCGGCGATCAACCGACCGTCAAGGAACTGATCGATTACGAGGTCTTCTGCGGCATCCCCGAGGCGTCGGCCGAGCCGGAATCCAACCCGGACGAGGTGACGGTTCAGGAGATGAAAAAGGCGCTGGAGGATCCCAAGCTGGGGATCAGGGTCATCGATGTGCGCGAACCTGACGAGTTCGAGATCGCCCACGTGCAGGGCGTGCCGCAGATTCCGTTGAGCCAGATTCAGGAACGCTTCACGGAGCTGGACCCCAACCAGACCTACTACCTCCACTGCAAGAGCGGCGTGCGCTCGATGAAGGCGCTGAATTTCCTGCGGGAGCAGGGATACAAGTATCTCAAGAGCGTGAAGGGCGGGATTCTCGCCTGGGCCGAGGAAATCGACCCGGGCGTGCCGAAGTACTGACTTCCGTCCCGTCGTCCCGGCTCAGATCCCCTTGGCGGTGAAAAACCGTGCTTCGAGGATGGTCAGCTCGTGCCGTATCTTCGAGGCGCTGACGTCCCGGTGCATGAAAAACTCCGTCCAGGCCGGACGGGACGGCATCCGGTCAATCGCCTCGCACAGCGAGATGAATCCGGTCATGCCCAGTCCGGCCTCGAGCGAGTTCCGCGATGCGGCGCGCATCGACTTCAGCCATTCACCCGCGGACATCAGGGAAGCCATCGGCACGGGGCGGCCTTCGCCATCCTGCAGACGCGCAGCATACTTTTCGTGGTGGCCGTGGTAGTGGTGGGCAAGGTTGATGGAAAGGACCATGCCGACAACTTGGTTGAACTGGCTGAGCTGTTCATTGCGCACCCGCAGCGTCCAGTAGGCGGGGTTCTCCAGATTGGGCAGGCGGGACAGTTCCAGTTCGCCCGTCTCGCCGGACAGGGCCGTCAGGTATCGCTCGAAATAGCCGGGCTCCACCATGTCGATGGCGCGGGCGTGCGCCACGTAGTTGGCGAGATCCACGAAGCCGGCGCTGAGATAGACTCCGCGGGAGGACGAACCGCCGTCGGTCAGCACCGCCGTGCGGGCCTGGGGCGTCACTTCCAAATCCATGAAGACCGGATTGCCGGGAAAATTCGGCCGGTGCTTCTCTTCCATCACCCGGCGAATGTCCATGCCCAGGCGCAGAATGGTGGAGAAGCCACCGTCGTAGGAGGATTCAGCGCGCTTCGGCGCCTTATCTTCGGCGAAGGCCGCAAGGAACATGGCCAACAGGAACAGGGGCGCGACACTGCGGGACAGCTGTTTCATCATTTGTGCTGGAATGGGGCCGGGCCCGACGGGAGCTCCGGGACGCAGCCGGGTATATCGGCAGATTGCCGGGAAGATTAAGGAAACAACCGGGCGACTGCCAAACCAGCGGCGTCGGGGCGGCATTCCGGCCGCTGCCCTGCACCGATGACTCTGGGTCAGGGGGCGCGAACCGGTTGCCACCGACCTGCGCCGTCAACGTCGAACCGTCGGCGACTCGAGAATCTGCCCGTCGGCGAGCAACCGTTCGCGCAGTTGCGCGTAACCCACCTCCTGAACCGTCACGTTCGCGTCGATCGCGAGCGCCGCCGCCGTGGCGGCCGATTGTCCCAGGACCATGAACACTGGCTCCATGCGGATCGAGCCGAAGGCGATGTGCGATGCTGAAAGGCACACCGGCACGAGCAGGTTTTCGCATTCGTTCCGTGCCGGAGTCAGGGAACGGTAGCTGATTGGGAAGGGCGGGAACCCGCCGACCTGCACGTCCCCTTCGTTCTGGACGTGGCCGTTGGCATCCAGATGTCGTTGGACGTTGTGGGAATCCATGGTGTAGGCCGCCATGCCCACCGGGTCCGTGGCGGTTTCCCGCCCCTGGCAATGGTGCTGGGTCATGACCACTTCGCCGATCATCCGCCGCGCCTCGCGGATGTAGAGCTGCTCCTGCCAGCCGCCTCCCTGCGTGAACTCATCCCGGCAGGGACCCCACTTCGCGATCTCCTGCCGCACGTTCTCCGGCACCCGCGGGTGATGGGCCAGGGTCCACATGAAGCCCTGCTGGTAGCGCAGGTGATCGGCAACGATCCGCTCCCGGGTGGCGTAATTCCCGTCCGCGTATTCGTAGTTCATCCCGATGTAGTCGGTGGAGAAGCCGTGGTTGTTGTTCACGTCGGTTTTGCGGTTGGGCATCGCGGCGTTGTGCCAGGGAACCTGCTTGAAGCCCGCCTCGAAGTTGCGGAACAGGAGCTCGTAGTCGAGTTCGCGGTATCCCGCCGGCTTGGCCCAGGGCAGCCGGTTGTCCGGATGATCCGTGAGGCACATGCGGAAGCAGTAGGCCTGCAACCGGTGATCTTCTCCACCCTCCACTCCGGGTCCCGTGGGGTCGATGCCCGGGAGCAGTCCGCTGGCGGGATCTCCCTGCTTCACGTATGGGTCAATGCCCTTGAACAGCTGGTGCTTGGTTGCGTGCGCGGTCTGCACGCCGTTCAGGGTTTCGCCGTAGGTGGCGTTGGCCTCGCGCCCAACGTGGTAGCGGACGCCGGCCTTCGCCATCAGATCCCCCTCGTACGTCGCGTCGATGAACACCTTTCCGGAGAAGACCCGCCCGGACTCCATCCGGATGGCACGGATGCGGGCCATTGAACCGGCCTGTCGAAAGATTCCCCGCCTCAGATCCAGCCGTTCTTGGTACACCACCGATACCTTCTCGGCCGCGAT
>DNDP01000270.1:8057-8690 GCA_003484235.1 Verrucomicrobiales bacterium | reverse complement strand
GATACCTTCTCGGCCGCGATCATTTCGTTGATCACCTTCAGCGCTGCGGAAGGCTCGAAGGTCCACATCGCATCCTCGTTGGCAGCGGTGCGGGACTGCCCTTCGCTGCGGTAGGCGCCCCGTTCCTGCCACCGCCAGCTGGCCGGTTCGGCGTAGTGTTTCCGGATGCCGCGGTAAAACTCGCGCGAGATGCCGCCAATCACCTGCTTGTTGCCGATGTCCGTCTGGCCGAGCCCGCCGGTGGTCAACCCGCCCAGCCGGCCGGTCGGTTCGATCAGCACGACGGACTTGCCCATGCGGGCCGCCTGGATCGCGGCGGCCACCCCTCCCGCGGTGCCGCCATAGACCACGATGTCGTGGGCCTCCGCGGCCGCGCGTCTGCCCGGCGACGAACATCCCGGCAACTGGAGAACGAGCGCAGTGGTCAGGCAGGAAAACAGGAATTTCCGACGGTCGAACGGTTGCTTCATGCGCGAAATCTCAACACATGTACCGACGTCAGGGGAAGTCCGATGACATCCGTAAAAAAATTGCGTTGCGGACTGGCAATTCGTCCGGTGTGTGGTAGGTGAAACGCCGCATGACGTTCTGTCGGTCCCTGATGGCGGCAGTTTTTGCCACGGCGCTGGTGCC
>DNDP01000270.1:3968-7824 GCA_003484235.1 Verrucomicrobiales bacterium | reverse complement strand
CACGCCGCCCTTCGCAATTCCTCCGAGGTCACCCAGCTGGTCAACGACGCCCGCGCCGGAAAGTTCAACGCCATCGTCGTCGAGGTGCGCAAGCGCGGGGACGCCTACTACGTCAGCAATTTCGAGCCGAAGGCCACGGACGTTTCGCCGCAGAGCTTCGATCCCCTCGCGGATCTGGTCGCCAAGGCCCACGACACCGCCAACGGTCAGCGCATCGAGGTCCATGCCTGGATCGTCAGCTACCCGATCTGGAACAACCAGAACACGCCGCCGCCACAGGCGGGCCACCCGTACAACCTCCACCCCGATTGGGTCACCCAGAACAACGTCGGCACGCGCTGGGACGGCAGCAACTACAACTTCGATCCCGGGCATCCCGCGGTGCAGGAACACACGTTCAACGTGGCGATGGACCTGATCTCACGCTACGACATCGACGGCCTGAACTTTGACTACATCCGCTACGGTGGCGTGACCTGGGGCTACAACCCGGTGGCCGTCGCGAGGTTCAACCAGCGCTTCGGCCGCACCGGTTCCCCGGCGCCGACCGACCCTGACTGGATGCAGTGGCGCCGTGACCAGGTGACCGGCCTGGTGCGAAAGGTCTATCTCTCGTCCGCCGCCATCAAACCGCAGCTGAAGATCTCGGCGGACACGATCTGCTTCGCCCCCGGGGTCACCTCCGCCCAGGGGTGGACCAACTCGGCGGCCGCCTACATCAGCGTTCTGCAGGACTGGCGCTCGTGGATGGAGGAGGGGATCATCGACATCAACATGCCGATGGCCTATTTCGACCAGGCGGGGGCCCACCTGCAATCGTGGCTGGACTGGAACACCTTTGCGAAGAACCACCGTTACAACCGTCACGTGGTGATCGGGGGCGGCTTCTACCAGAACAGCCTTTCCAACGTCCTGCGCCAGATCCGGCACACCCGGGTCGCCACCGCCACCGGAAACATCGCCGACGGCGTCTGCGGCTTCTCCTATGCCGTGCCGACCAAGGACGGGGTGCCGCGCGCCACGTTTCTGGCCGCGCTGACCCAGCCGGGCACCTCCACGCTCTACGAGACCAACGCCACGCCCGTGTTTGCCAGCATCGCCACCGTGCCGGCAATGCCGTGGAAGACCGCGCCGACCCTCGGGCATTTGAAGGGATTCCTTCGCAGCGGAGCCGACAATTCCGGGCTGGAAGGGGTGACGGTGGAGATCACCGGACCGGTGAACCGGGTGCTGAAGTCGGATGCAACCGGGTTCTATGGTGCAGTCGATCTTGCGCCGGGCAGCTATTCGCTGCTGGTGATGGAGCCGGGTTTCGAGCCGGCGATGGACAGTTTCAACATCACCGCGGGTGCCGTCGCCACACGTGATCTGACATTGCCCGTGGTGCCGCCCGGCTCGCAGCCGGCGATCGTCAGCCAGCCGGCGGGCCAGAGCGCGCCGGCGGGCGCGACCGTCGAGTTTCGCGTTCTGGCCAGCGGATCTTCGGAACTGGCCTATCAATGGCATTTCGAGGGCAGCCCAATCGACGGCGCCACTGGCTCGAAGCTGACGCTCGCCACCATCGACTTCTCGCAGGGCGGGTTCTACTCGGTCACGGTGACCAACGACTTCGGTTCCGTCACGAGCGACAGCGCCCTCCTTACGGTGCAGGTGCCCGGCGGCATTTATGCCACCCGCGCGGCGGCCGGCTACGGCAGCGCCATCATCAACTGGCAGTCGCCGGAGCCGGCGGATTCACGGGTGGAATACGGCGTCACCACGTCCTACGGGAACAGCAGCGCCTTGTCCGGATTGCTCACCACCAACCACGCCGTGCGCCTGTCGGGGCTGCTCCCGGACACCACCTACTACTTCCGGGTGCGGTCGGCCGGCGCGACCGAAGTTTATTCCGCCGAAGGGTTCTCGTTCCGCACGGCGGGCAGCATCATCGTCGACAATCCCGCGGCGGCGTTTGGTGGCAGCTGGAGCACGGGGACGAGCGCCGTGGACAAATTCGGAAGCGACTACCGGTTCTCGGGAACGGTGACCGGGGCGGCGACCGCGACGGCCACCTGGCGTCCGGCCATCAGTGTTCCGGGCCGCTACGCGGTCAGCACGTGGTATCCGCAGGGTGCCAACCGCTCCGCTGCGGCGCCATTCACCATCTTCTTCGATGGAGGCAGCCAGCCGAGCCTGGTCAACCAGACCGCCAACGGCGGAGGATGGCGCGAACTGGCGGCGGATCTTCCGTTTGCGGCCGGATTGGAAGGCCGGGTGCAGCTGGCAAACAACTCCGGCGAATCGGGCAAGGTCGTTCTCGCCGATGGCATCCGTTTCTCCTACCTTCCGCAGCAGGATGAACCGGCGCAGGACGCACTTCCGGGCTGGTGGATGCAGCACTATTTCAGCGGCACCGCCGATCCGGCGGGCGACACCGACGGTGACGGTCTGCTTGCCTGGCAGGAATATCTGCTCGGCACGAATCCGACTGACGCCACCTCGGTGCTGCGGGCAAGCATTTTCCCGGGATCGCCGGGACGCCTGCGGGTCACCTTCTCCCCGTGGCAGGCCGACCGTTCCTACCAGCTGGAATCACGCGGTGATTTCGGCACCGGCTCCTGGGTGGTCGAGACGGGCGCCAACTTCCTGTTCACCGCGGAAGGGCAGGCCGCATTCGAAGTGGATTGGTCGGGCGGCGATCAGCTCTTCTTCCGGGTCAACGCCCGTTGATTTCTGCCTCCCGGGCTGAGACGGCGCGGGTCTGTCTCGGTGATCTGTCCCAGCAGGACGGCACGGCGCGCGCCCGTGGTTTCCGGGAGATTGCCCGCCATTTCCTGCCAGCGTCTCCAGGCCAGCAGGGCGAAGGCGGCCGGCTCGATCGCCTGCCTGGGCCAGCCGAGCGTCGTGCAGTCGATGACCCTTCGGCAGCCTGTTTCCTCCCGTACCGCCGACTGAATCCGCTCCACCAGCCACGAGTTGGCCGCACCGCCGCCGCACAGAATGACTTCATCCGGCGACGCGGGCAGGTGCAGGCGGCAGTTCAGGGCGATCGAGCGTGCGGTGAATTCCGTCAGCGTCGCGAGACCGTCGTGGAGGCCCCGTTTCCGGCGGCGCAGCTTTGGCAGGATGCCGTGGAAGAAAGCTTCGCCGAACAGTTCGCGCCCGGTGCTCTTGGGCGGGCGCTTCCTGAAAAAGGGATGGTCCAGCCATTCCGCCAGCATTTCTTCGTCAACTCTTCCCCGCCGGGCCAGTGCGCCATCGCGGTCCAGCTGCCGCTTGCCGCCCGTGAACTCGCGCACCGCCAGATCGATCAGGACATTGGCCGGTCCCGTGTCGAAGGCGCGAACCTTCGGTGTCGCGCCGCGCCGCCAGTCGATCGACGTGACGTTGCTGATGCCGCCCAGATTGTTGACGCAGACATGCCGGCCACGGCGGCCAAACACTTCCACGTGAAGCGCGGTCGCCAGAGGCGCTCCCTGACCACCGGCCGCCAGGTCGGCGACCCGGAAATTGGAGACCACGGGCACCCGCAACCCCTCCGTCAGGTAGGCCGGCTCGCCGAGTTGAAGGGTCGCGGGCGCCGGACCGACTGCCTGGTGAAAGACGGTCTGGCCGTGCAGCCCAACGAGATCGATCCGCAGGCTGGAATGTCCCGTGGCGTGTCGGGCGTAGAAGCGGCCGAGGTCGTGGTGCAATTGGGCGACCTCATGACATCCGGTCTCCCCCTTGGCGGCGGCATGCAGCCGCTGCCGGAGCGCTTTTGGAAACCTGACCGGCCAAAGCTTCAACAGGCGCGGAGTTCCAGCTCCGATCCGGCAGAGCGCGTAGTCCACGCCGTCGATGCTGGTGCCGGACATGATGCCCAGGACGTTCATGG
>DNDP01000270.1:0-3697 GCA_003484235.1 Verrucomicrobiales bacterium | reverse complement strand
TGCGGGCCGGGAAAACCCGGCCCGCATGCGAATCAGCCCGTTGAGGGCGGGGAGTTCCTATTCCTGGACGCGGAAGAACTCGTTGCCGGTTCCGGCGGGAGTCACCACGCGCGGGCTGGTGGCACCGTTCACCGGAGCGTAGGTGCCGTTTACGGTGGAGCTCGACTGCAGCGTGCCTTCCGACCAGCGCAGCTCGAAGCCGGCACCGGGGGTGTCGGTCAGGCGCAGCAGCGGGGCGAGGTTGTAGGCGATGATGCCGTTGTTGGTGTCGAGCACGAAGACCTTGCCGCCGCCAAACGCCACGGCGCCGACGCCGTTGATGTTCGCGTTGTCGGTCGGGAAGAAGTCCTGATCCAGCAGGGTCAGCGCATCGGGAGTGCTCGCGAAGTCGTAGAGCCGCAGATGATCGGACACCTCCAGCGAGAGCAGGCCAAGGATGCCGAACTCGGGAATCACATCGAGTGCCGAGGAGAAGCTCACGACTTGGTCGACGTCGAAGAACGCCGTTTCCGTGGCGGTGCCTGCTCCGGGATCGAAGGTGATCTTCCGCAGACCGGCACCGGTGTTCTTGCCCCAGATCGTGTTCCCGGCTCCAAAGGAGATGCCCAGGCGAAACGAGGAGGCGGGCACGTCCGGTTCGAACGTCTGCGAGGTGAAGGTGAGCCCGTCGGCCGTGGTCAGGACGACGAAGTTCTTCAGGGTGTTGGAACCCATCAGAATCTGGGTGTTGGCGCCCGATCCCCGGACGTCCATCGTATCACCGTAGCGGTGGGAGCCGGTGGAATCAGGTGCGGCATCGAACGCGATGGTGGGCGGCGTGCCGCCGGCATCGGATGCCCAGCGATAGATCCTCAACGAGCCGCCAAGGACGAGATTGCAGGCGTAGACAGCTCCGTCATCGGCCACACCGACCATGTTCAGCGAGAAGGTGCCGCCCGTAACGCCCGTCACGTCCAGCTGCCTGAGGGTGGCACCGGTGTTGCCGTCGATGACATGCACCGCCGTGGAGCCGGCACGGCTGACCAGCAGCAGGTTGCCGGTGACCGGATTGTAAGCCATGCCACGCTGGGTGTCGCCCGACGAGGTAATGTGGGCCACGGAGCCGGGGGCGGCGGTCCAGAGCGGGGTGGCCGCGGCCGTGCGCACCGAAGCGAGCGCGGTCAGGGCCGCATTGGTGCTGGTGATCGATCCCGAGACATTCGAGACCGTGACGGAATAATTCCCTGCGTTGACCTGCTCGACTTCAGGGATCGTGTAGCTGGCCGAGGTCGCACCCGTGATCGGGGTGTCGTTGAAGTTCCACTGGTAGCTCAGCGGGGCGGCGCCCGTCGCCGTGGTGGACAGCGTTACACGACCGCCTTCATAGACCGAAACGTCACCCGGCTGCGCGGTAAAGGCGGGAGGCGGCGGAGCGACGTAGACCAGCTTGAGCGCCAGCAGGCCGTTGTTCGTGTCCAGGGCAAACAACAGGTCGTTGTGAAAATCGGCGCCTCCGGACACATTGGAGTTGGCGGCGATCGGCGCGGGGAAATTGGTCGACAAGATCAGCGCCGGAGCGGCGGGATTCGAAATGTCGTAGAGATTGACCGCGTGGTTCCCGGCCGTGGTCGAGGTGCCGGTCAGCACGCCGGCCAGTATGTTGCTGGCCAGGTTGACGGCGATCGGGGAGACGTTGTTGGGAATGACCGTGTTGGCAATGTTGTTGATCGTCGTCGCCGTTCCGCCGGCGACATTCAATGACTGCCGCCGCAGATTTCGGCTGGGGGCCTTGGTCCAGAATTCATTTCCCGATCCGAAGGCGAGCCCCAACCCCATGTCGCCGGCCGAGGCGTCGGACGTGATCTTCACCGAGGTGAAATTGGTGCCATCCACGGTGGTAAAATAGGCCAAAACCTTGCCGCCGCGGCTCGCCGCAATGATCCGGGTATTCACTCCGGAACCCGTCACACGGAAGGTGTCCCCGAATCGGCGATTGGTGGCGTCCGCGTCGCCGGCGCTCGGATCTCCTTCATAGCCACCCACCCGCTCAAATGTGGTCGGATCAAAGGCAAATCCCGCTTCGTCGGGCCACCGATAGATCTTGAACGGATCAGTCGAGGAATTGAGCGTCAGATTGCAGGCGTAAATGACGCCATCTTCAGAGACATCTACGTGATTCAGTTTGAAGAACCCACCGCTGGGCCCGGTGGTGTCGACCTCCCCCTGATAGGTGCCGTCCGTGCCCTTGAGCTTGAATATCTTGGCCGAGTTGTTGTTCACGATCAGCACATTCCCGCTGATCGGGTTGTAGGCCATGCCGCGGTTCTGGTTGCTGCCGAACACGGCCACAGGGTTGTTGTTGCCATCGAGGTACTGGGTATTGAACGGCGCTGACCAGAGCAGTTCGACGCCGGTCTCGGCCTGGGTGGTTAAAGCGGCGCCTCCGAGGGAAAGCGCTGCCAGGATGGGGGTTAGGTTATGTCTCATTTGATGCTGCTATGAGGTTTTTTTGGTTGGCTTTCGGCGTTCCAGGCGGGTTTTCAGGATGGAAAACCGCCCGGCGACCGGCTGGTGCGTCTTTGCGTCAACGGCCGCTGACCGAGGGGTGGGGAGATGCTATGGATCGAGTGGTTCTGGTCAATTCTTTCATGGCTGAAGATGAAAATTGTTGCGGCCATGCCAGGCTGGTTTGGGTGCGGTGTCATGGGCGACGAATGCGAAGTCGGAGAAAGCCGGTCTGGCCCTCACCGGCCGGTTCCGCCAAACGCACCACGGTCCTGCTGCGGCTGCCCAAGTCCTCCTGCGAGACCGCCTCGATCACGGGCGGACCGCTGGCGCTCCACGAATCGAGATCCGCTGAGGACTCCAACTCCAGCAGAACATCCGTGGCGGCTTTTGCCCGGGTAAAGGAGTAGTGCAGCCGGTCGCCCTCCATCCACGCCTGCGGTCGGGTGGCTGCGTCGAAAGAACGAGGCAGCAGACCGGAGGCGTACTCAAACAGATTCTGCAGGCCATCGACATCGGGATCCGCCAGGTCGCCGCTGATCTGCGGGTCCGACAGTTCCGATGTGTTGAAGTGCCGCGACCGCCAGTCGTCCCAGGGGCGATCGGCCAGCGTCACCGTGGCACTCGGCAGATTGGTGGCCGTGTAGCCCGGAGAGTCAGCCACCTCCAGAATCACCGTTTCCGGGCCCTCGCTCGCTTCGTCCGCCACGGGCTGGACGAGAAGCTGGCTGGAGACGGCCCCGGCGGGAATCGTCACCGAGACCGGAAGGGCCGCGTAGTCGGCTCCGGACTCGGCGGTGCCGCCGACGACGAGATTGACGGTCAGTGCCGTGTTGGTAGGGCCCGAACGGACAATCGAAAAGCGGCCAACATCCGCGCCCCATTCTCCGGCCACGGAATCGGCCGCCACGAGGTCGATGTTTGGCTTCACGGGCGGCAGAACGGTTCCGCCGGTCGGCACGAACCGGACGGCATCGGCGATGACGTAGGTTCCGGCGGCCGTTCCTTCATTGCTGATAATGACGCTGCTGGCCAGACCGGTGTTGAAACTGCCCGTGAACACCTTGACCCAGCCGGTGCCGGGCAGGCGCTGGTTGATCAGCACGCGGTTGGTGCCCCCTGCATGGATGATGTCGACCGGCGCATTCGTCGGCCGGTTTGACGACTCCACCCACCAGACCTGGACATCGTAGGTGCCGGCCACCTGGAGGTT
>DNDP01000250.1:6481-6683 GCA_003484235.1 Verrucomicrobiales bacterium | reverse complement strand
GGAACCGTCCGCGAAGGAACCGGAGGCTGATGGCACATCTGCGGCCCCGACCGCCGGGGCTCCTGCGAAGTACTACTACCTCGTCATGGAGTTCGTGGAGGGCGCAAACCTCCGCCAGCTCGAGCGCTCGCGACGGCTCAGCCCGGAGGAGGCGTTCGGGATCGTGCCGAAGATCTGCGAGGCGCTGCAATTCGCGCATGAC
>DNDP01000250.1:4841-6214 GCA_003484235.1 Verrucomicrobiales bacterium | reverse complement strand
TGAAGATCGCCGACTTCGGCATTGCCAAGATCGTCGGCCGCAAGGGCGACGACTTCACGCTCACCGGCACCCAGCACACCCTCGGCACGCCGCACTACATGGCACCCGAGCAGATTGACACGCCAACCAAGGTCGATCATCGCGCGGACATCTACGCGCTGGGCGTGGTGTTTTACGAGATGCTCACCGGCGAACTGCCGATGGGCCGGTTCGATCCGCCGTCGAAGAAGCTGAAGATCGACGTGCGTGTGGATGAAGTGGTGCTCCGGTCGATGGAGCGCGATCCGGAGCGGCGCTACCAGACCGTCGGTGCGGTGAAGACGGATGTGGAAGGCCTCGCCCGGTCAGAGCCGGCAATCCTCCCACGACGCAACGTGGTTCCAGCGGCCGGTCTTCCGCAGGATGTCCGGCTGAACGCCCTGGCGGATGTGCTGATGCTGGTGGCAGCCACCGCGCTGTTGGTCGGGCTGGGGCTCGGCATCTGGCTTTGGTTCAAAGGCGATCTGGTGACTGCGAACAGCCGCTTCAACCTTGCAGGAATGGCCGCCTTCCTGGGTGTTTACGGAGTTTCGTTTGGGTTGGTCTCGGCACTCCTGCGAAGAATCCAGAGCCGGCTCTTCTGTCTGGTTGTCACCACGCTCGTTGGACTGGTGGCACCACTGGCGGTTGGCTTGAACGTGATCATGGAGTTCAGCAGGATCCCCCAATGGCCGGCCCTGATCCCGGCATGGCTGGGAATCCCGCTGGCGGGTTGGGTCCTCGCGGCCCTCATGAGAACGGACATGCGTGAAGCATTTGCGAAACGCGCCGAGCAGGGCACGGCAGCCGGCGACAGGATACGCTCACCCTTCACAGCGTGGCTGCTCTGGATGCTCGTGCCGGTGGCGTTCCTGGCCCTGATCGGCCGGTTCGACGCGTGGTTTCCTTTGGAGGGCGCTGTTCTCAACGTCGTGAAGGTGCTCGTCTTCGCCGGCTGCGTCGGCTGTCTTGTCTGGCATTTCCGCCGTGGAAAGGTGCGCCCGGAAGACGCAGCGGCGCCGGCCGAGGCCGGTCTTGCACCTGCTCCCGGGACGATCGGCGTCCTCGGCCAGGCCTGGCGCGACTGGTGGAGCGAACGGGCCAAATGGTTCGCCGTCTCCGTCCAGACCGTGCTGGTCATCCTGCACCTCCTTTGCCTGTTTGCGTTCTTCGGCACGAACATGAAGAACCGCTGGACGGAGGATGGGCATCGGCAGTTCACCTACACTGTGGGCGCCTCCGATCCGTGGTTCAAGTTCGAGACCTACCCGACGGAGAACACGCCGTTCCGGTTCGGGTTTCATCCCTTGAGCGGGTCGGTGCTGTTTGTCGTCGTCGGATTCGCCGTTTACTAC
>DNDP01000250.1:4095-4596 GCA_003484235.1 Verrucomicrobiales bacterium | reverse complement strand
GCCGTTTACTACGCGGTCTGGCGGATTGAAAAGGCACGCAACCCGAAGGCCGGCTGGTGGAACTCTCCGTCGCCGTTGGCCATCGGTTGGAGTCTCTGGCTGGCCATTGCCGTCGGCATGGGAATGTTCATGGGTTTCAACGCCGCCAAGGAGATCCGGGCGGCCGATGCCGGGCTCACCCCGCAGTTGGCGAGCGCCATGTCGATCATGGACGTCAATGAACGGGACAATGCCGTCCGCGGAGTCGCCCTGCAGGCGGCGCAGGGCGGCGATGCAGCCACGGTCAGGCGGGCGATCGATGAGATCCGCGGGAGCAACCTGCACGACCGGACGGCGGCCGAGGTGGCCGTTGCGCTGGCCGAGAACGGTCTCGGCACGGATGCAATCGCGGTGGCGCGAAAGATCCGCACCAATTCGCAACGGGACGCGACCCTCGCAAAGCTGTCCTCCATCGGACCGAAAGTGTCCGCGAATTCCGTGTCCACGCCTTCGCAGAACCGG
>DNDP01000250.1:0-3974 GCA_003484235.1 Verrucomicrobiales bacterium | reverse complement strand
CGAATTCCGTCTCCGCGCCTTCGCAGAACCGGGTTGATCCGAAGGAAGATCTTGTCGCGGCGGCCGCCAGGGGGGACGCCGGCCGACTGGCCGAGCTCCTCCGCGAAGGGCTCAGTGTAAATGACCGGAATGAGGCTGGAACGACCCCGCTCATCCAGGCGGTGGCCAACGGGCACCGTTCGCTGGCGCTGACCCTCCTGGTGCTGGGAGCCGATCCCGCCGCCAAGGATGCGGACGGCCGGACCATGCTCATGCACGCGGCGGCCGCCGCCGATCACGAGTTCCTATCCCGGTATTACGAACTCTACCGGATCTCGTGGGACCGGGACGTCACGGCGCGGAAGGAGCGGCTGCGCGCGCTGGCCGGGATCGATCGATCCCTGCTCGCCGACGCGGATGTGGATCTGGTCCGGCTGGACCGTAACGGGCTCGAACTCCAGACCGACGCCCTTGGCGAAACCGCGTCGCTCAAGGCCGCGCGCGTCGGCGATTGGGAGTCCTTCCGGCTGGTTGCCAATCATGTGGACAGCCTGCGGGCCCGGGGGAAGGACGGCCGCAACGCGGTCATGCACCTTGCCGCGCAGGGCACCCTGGCGCCATTCGTGCAATTACGGGACGCCCGGCAGTTTGGCCAGGCCGGCAGCCGGCGGGGATTTGTAGGAGCGTGGGTGGCGCTGGATGTCGATCAACTCGCCGTCCGTGATGGCGAAGGGAAGACCGCCCTGCAACTCGCCCGCGAAAACGGCCACACCGAAGTGGCCGACATCCTTGAGCGTCATCTCCTGAAACTCGCCGGCATTCTCACCGACGACGTCGAACGAATTGCTGCCAGCGGACTGACCGACCGGGAACTCACCGAGGAAGCGCTGTATCAAACGAGCGTGCCCAACGAAGCCGAGGTCGAACGCCGGAAACGCGTCACCCGTGCCGTGCTCCGGCAACGCCTCGAAACCCGCGCGCTCGCGTGGGAGGCGCTGGGTGAAATTGAGAAGGCGAAGGAAGACCGGATGCGGGCGGTAGCGCCGTAGGGGAACCCGATCTGTCTAGGAATCTGATGCCTTTTCGGTTTGACCGAAACCCCGCCACCACCTGACGGCGAGCGCAAGGGCTGCCGAATAGACGACGGCGCCAAGTAGAGGCGCGAGATAGATTACAAACCA
The DNA here is from genome assembly GCA_003484235.1 of Verrucomicrobiales bacterium. GTDB lineage: Bacteria > Verrucomicrobiota > Verrucomicrobiia > Limisphaerales > RI-55 > RI-55. The sequence goes on along the minus strand of DNDP01000250.1, from coordinate 2,814 downwards.
GAGGCTGCCCCAACCGCCAATCCCAAGCTGTTGCTGGATGAAGAAAACCAACAAAAGGACCGGCAGATAAAACAGATAATAGTATCTCTGAAACTCTGTTTCAGCCCCGGATCGATCAATGCCAATAACCAGGTAGAGACCGTAGACGCAGACTTGTGCTACCAAGCCAAATGCGAACGGCCGGGAGATCGATCTCTTGTGGCGCGTGGCGTCTTGACCGATCGGATCGGAGGACCTTGTGTTGTTCATCTGATAGGGGCGGCTATTGTCTGAGTGCCGAAGACTGAAACCTATGGGATGGTTCGGCGCAAGCAAGCCCAGTGGTAGAACTGGCCCTCCGGGCCGACCGTCGATTGAGTTTGAGGCGGAGTTCCCGAGCGGGGCTCCCGTAGGTCAGGACGCGACAAGTTAAGCCGCTTCGCACCTCGGCCGGTGCACGGAAAGCTCGGAGGCGAATCGTCCGCACGGCGGCACGCCTGGAGAGCGCGGCCCCAGACGACTGCGCCTCGCTCATGCGCGTCCTACGGGCGAAAGCCACGGACTAAGGTGTGGCACGCTTGCTGACGCTCGCGGAGACAGCCAGGATGGCTGTCCTACCTGCGGAGTTCACGTGGCAACGGGTGCCCGTGTCGGGCGGGTCGCAATCACCGGCAGGGCCGGCGGGCGGAGCTGCGGCCGGCCGCTGCGGTATTGCGAGGCAACCCGCGCGGCCAGTTCGGCCACGCGGTCGCGGAGGTGATCGGGCGAGAGCACGAGTGCGTCGAGGCCGAACGAGAGAATCCAGCCGGCCAGCCAGTCACTGGTGCAGGTGGCGAGGTTGACGACGATGCCGTTGGCGCCGACCTCCTCCTCGAACGCACCGCAGAACCATTCGCGGCGGACCCGCTCCATCGCAGTCGGCTGAAACTGGACGCAGGCCATCTCGAAGTGCCCTTCGCGGCACGATTCAACGTGTCTCTTCAGCGAGAAGTCCTCGTGCCCGAAAAAGCGTTCGGTCCGCAGCTCGAGCTTGAGAATGCGGTCGGTCCGGAATTCGCGCAGGTCGTTGCGCAGCCGGCAGTGGGCGATCAGGTGCCAGTTGTCGGCGTAGTGGACCAGCCCCAGCGGCTCCACCTCGCGGCGGGTGATCTCGGTCCGCTGTTTGCCCTTGTAGTCGATCGCCAGCACGCGTCGTTCGGCGATGCCGCGCTGGATGGGGATCAGGGTTTCCATCGCCAGCTCCGGGTTGGTCGAGGCGCCGCGGGCGAAGACCATCGTCGAGCGGTCGAGGCGATCGAGGTAATCCTGACGTTCGCGCGGCAGGATCGAGCGGATCTTGGCCAACGCCGAGCCCATCTGCCGGCTCCAGGAGGCGTCGGTGTGCTGCTCGACGACCTTGCCGCTGAGGGTCAGCGCGCTGGCCTCCTCCGCGGTGAACATCACCGGCGGCAGGTGATAGCCGTTGATGAGGCTGTAGCCGACGCCGGGCTCGGCGACAATCGGGATGCCCGCTTCGCCCAGCGCCGCGAGGTCGCGATAGACGGTCCGCAGGCTGAGCTCGAAGTGTTTCGCCAGTTCCTCCGCGCGCACCACTCGCCGCCCCTGGAGGTGCACGACCATGGCCATCAGACGATCGACGCGATTCATGGCCCGAAGCCTACCTGAACCGCGCGTAGATTCATCCAATTTCTGACCCTGTTCGCAGGAAATTCACCGGCGGGCCCGGTCCATCGAGTGGGTGGTACCGGGCCCGCCCAGGCATCAGCCGTCGTTGGGGTTCGCTTCCCAACCACCTCCCAGGGTCTTGATAAGCTGCACGGTCGCGATGAAACGCTGGCCTTCCAATTGGAGACTGGCGCGCTGGTTCTGCAGGGCGGCGCGGTCGGCGTCGATCACGTCCAGGTAACCGGTGATGCCGACATTGAAACCTTCCAACGCCAGATCCCGCGCGCGGCGCGCCTGCTGGAGCGCCCGTTCCTGCGCCGCAGCCTGTTCGCCGAGAAGGTGGATGCCGGCCAGTGCGTTTTCCACCTCGCCAAACGCCACGAGCACGCGCTGGCGGTAGCGGGCGACCGATTCCTCGTAGCGTGCCCGTGCACGTTCGAGTCCTGCCTTGTTCCGGCCGCCGGCAAAGAGCGGCAGCGAGAGGCTGGGACCGATCGACCACACCCGGCTTTCCCAGTTGAAGAGGCTCTCGACATCCGCACTCAGAAATCCGCCCGAACCGGTCAGGCGCACGACGGGGAAGAACGCGGCCTTGGCGATGCCGATGCGGGCGTTCTCGGCCGCCAGCTGCCGCTCGGCCTCCGCGATGTCTGGCCGCCGCTCGAGCAGATCCGACGGCAACCCTGCCGGAATAACGGGTGTCTTCGCGCTGCCGTCGCCCAATCCATCGGTGGCGGGCTCGATGCGGAAATCCGCCGGCGCCTCGCCGACCAGGATGGCAATTGCATTCTCGAGTTCCACCCGGCGGAGGCGGAGCGTGGCCAGTTCGGCTTCGGCGGTGGCCAGTTCCGTGCCGGCCCGGGCGACGTCCAGCTCCGTGCCAAGGCCGGAATCGAACCGGTTGGAGACGATGCCGACCTGTTCGGTGCGAAGGGCGATGGTGCGGTTTACCACGGCGATCTCCGCGTCGAGCGCCCGCAGGGCGAAGTAGTTCTGGGCGACGTCCGCCTGGAGCGTGAGCGACACGTTGTGAAACGCGGCGACACTCGCGGCCGCGTCGGCCTGCGCGCTTTCGAAGCCGCGCCGCACCCGTCCCCACAGATCGACTTCATAGCTGAGATCGAGCGGCACGTGAAGCGTGCTGGCGGTGATCGCGCCGAAGTCCGGCTC
>DNDP01000107.1 GCA_003484235.1 Verrucomicrobiales bacterium | reverse complement strand
CGGAAGCCCTCGCGCTGGCGCATCTGCAGCGCCAGGGATTGCGGCTGGTGACGCGCAATTATCGGGTCGCGCGAGGGCCCGGTGCGCGCGGCGGCGAGATCGACCTGGTCCTGCGCGACCCCGATGGCACGTTGGTTTTCGTCGAAGTGCGTGCTCGCACGCGTGCAACGCACGGCGGTGCGGCGGCGACGGTGTCGGCGGCCAAGCAGCGCTCGCTGATCTTTGCGGCCCGACATTACCTGCAGGCCTGGCCGAGCCCGCCGCCGTGCCGGTTCGATGTGGTGGCGATCGACGGCGATCGCATCGAGTGGCTGCGGGCGGCGTTCGACGCCGGTTGAGAGCACCAGACCTAGTGCATTGAGTTGCAGTGTGACGCGATCGCGATGAGTGAAGTGCAGTTGGTCAAGGCGCAGCCCATCGCGCGCACCAGGAGCCTCGGGGCCAGCGGCAAAGATTGCGCGCCGATTCGCTCGAAGTTCGGCGAAAGTTCGCCGTCACGCTGGCAGTCCGTCTTCGGTCGAGACAGCAGAAGCTGCGAATGGGGGGAGTTGAGTCAGAGACAAGCACTTTCGGCGCTTGCTTGTGTTGGTCTTCAACCGAAGATCACTGACAAACCGTTGGACTGCTTGCGGAACCGGTCGTACGCCGTCAGAACGCGCCTTGTAGAAGTTCTCGGACGAGGCTTGCTTGAGACGGCAGCGGTCGATCACACTGGCCGGGCGGACCGCGCCATCAGACTGGGTCCGGTCGTTCAGGCAGTCGCCGGCAAAAAGCTGCAATCGACCGTCCAGAGGTCTACGCGGACGTGAACTCATCGCCCCGAAACGGCCATTCGAGTACGCACCAAGGCACCCGACGCAGGGCCGTCTGCGTTGGGCATCCAGCCGAGGCAGCCCTCGGCGTGATGGGGGCTCGCAGCAGGGCCTGAGGACCGTGCAGACCCGGCCATACCGCATCAGCTGGTCGCGTCTGCTCAGGCGGGCCTTGGCTTCGACGTGACCTGAGGACCAGTTCGTCTGCGCCGAAGCTACGCTTTCGACTCTCGATATCGGAATGCAGCGTTGTCCGAACCGCGGCGGGGAACTCAAGCTCATCGCGGCCATCTTCGAGCGACCGGTGGTCGAGAAGATCCTCTCCCGCCTGGGGCTGGACCCGCAGCCGCCGCCCAGGGAACGGGCGCGCGAGGCTTGGCACGACCTCGCCGCCTGAGCCGCGCCAGCCGCCGGAAACACATCGCCACCGGTGGCTCCGCCGAGCCGCCGCCGAGGTGGCACCGCGAGACAGGTCGGCTCGAAGCGGGGGGTCTCTGGGCCAACCCTGAGGGCAGGGCCGAGGACGACACCTGAGCGGTCAACGGCCTGCCAAAGCAGGTCAACGCCTGGGCGTTGGCCTCAAGCCTTGGCGTCACATGACACCTCGAGCCGGCCCCCCTTCGCCTCCTCGAGCGTTGCCGTGAGCGTTTGAAATCGCTGTGCGCCGAACGTGAGCTTCCACGGGTTGGTTGACCGGCATCACCATGATCTCGTCGCTGATTCGCTAGGGTATTGAGCTTGGTGAGCCCCAGGAGGTCAGGTCAATGAGGTATCCGAGCAAGAATGAACTTAAGATGATTTCTAGAGCCGGCAGTGCATTGGCGGTTGCATGGATGGCGCTCGGGCAAGCCCAAGCGGGCTTGATCACTCGTACTTTCGACTTCACCGCCACCGCCTGGTTCATCACGCCTCCCGTTCCGCCGGTCGCTACGCTCGTCGGTTCCGCTACGGTGACATTCGACACAGATGACGACAGCCTTGCCACTTACACGACGGGTATCACGCTGAACAGCCTGAATGTAGCGCTCGGAAGCGACGTCGGTTTCATTTACGACCCTACCGGTTCCTTGCCCGGCACGGGGGTCGAGACGCTGTTTGTCGGTGGCATCGAGGGCCAGGTGTTCGGTACGTTCAACACCGATGACTTTGCGATATCGATCGAAAATCCGAGTTCGGTCATGCCAATGTTCTCGGTGGCGTTGCTGTCGACGCCGTCCGCGACATGGCGCAGTGAGATCGGCACCGTCACCGCTACTGCCACGGCCGTGCCCGAGCCGCTGACCCTCGCGCTGTTCGGTATTGGCATGGTTGGCCTGGTGGTCACGCGGAGACGCGCGGTTTCGTCGTCGAATCCTGGTGTTGCCCCCTCAGTCTGATGCGAAGGCAAGGGTGACTATCGCGGCGCAGAACGGTGGCTCGGTCAAATCGAACAACGCTTCGAGCGGATAGACAGCCTGATCAAATGCGTTCCGATGCGCAAGAAGCACCTGTTATCCATGGCCAAGCGACACCGTTCTATCTGAGCATTGGCTTTCAAGGTTGAGATGGCGCAGGTCGCCATCAAAGGCGTGGAGACCGTCGTCGTCCAGTTGTCAGAACCGTTCGACGATCACTTCAACCCGATCCCCGGTGGAAGAACCAGATACTCGAGCGACCTGGCGAGGCCTTCGATGGTGCGCTCACCGAGCCCGGACGGCCGAGCGCGGGATACTGATCGACCGAATCCATGTGCCGCCAGCAAGCGAATGGGCTGCTGCGCCCGCGATCAGCCGAGGCAGAGGTTTACTGTAGGGCTTGTTTGCTGCCTCGAAAGTCCGAAGGCGACATTGCAGTCGCCTCTTGCATCGCACGGCCAGTTTCGTTTTCTGCTTGGGAGCAGAAGCGGGATCATGGCCATCAAGACCGTGCCGCCAAGTAGCCGAACCGGCGACCGCTGCATGCCGGCGGCCGGGCGTTCGCCCACTGCACGGGGACCGCGCGCTCCCTGTGGGTGAGTTCTTGCCAGCAAGCGATGCACGCCCGGGAGCGTGGCTGCCCATGTCCCCCGCGGATCAGTCCGAGGCTGGCATGAACCATGGGATTGCAGAAGTGCTCCGAACCTTAGAGTTGCGTTCGCTGCAATTCGATGGACTGGGTCAGAGAGGCCACGGAACCGAGCCCCGCCGGCCCGTATCTTATGATCCATGCCCATGCTCGAACAGCGCCTGCAGCAGCAGT
>DNDP01000062.1 GCA_003484235.1 Verrucomicrobiales bacterium | reverse complement strand
GCGTCCGGTCTGCTCGCCGACAACCCGGACCCAATGCAGACGCCCGTGACGTGAACCGTCCGCGGGCGTGAACCAGAGCCACGCATCCAGACCGGGCACCACCAGCACGTCGGGCGCGACCGGAAACACCCGGTAGGCGATGCCGTTGGGGCCACGACACAGGAGTCGACCCTCGCGGGCGTTCAGCTGCACGTGGCCGATGCCTTCGACATCGTAGTCGCCCGCGAGTTGTGGCCAGTCGGTGACATCAATCCGCTCACGGGCGGGCGGCTCCAGGGCCCCGGGCTCGCGGCCGGCCAGCAGGTCGCGGAGATGAATCACGAGCAGCGGCCGCAGCCACATCGGCGTGTTGGCGTTGGAGACATAGGCGATGGAGTGACCGGTTTTCGTGTCACGGAAGGCGAGGCTGTAGAATCCCTGCAGGTGCCCGCTGTACCAATACTGCGTCCCGTCCTCCGACACATACCAGCTGAGCAGGCCGAGCCGTGATTGACGGCCGGTCGCGTAGGCAAAGGGTTCCAGCCCCGCGCGAAGCGTCGCCTGGGCCACGACCGGCTGGGTGAGAAACGAGGTGTTCCATCGGTGCAGGTCGCGCACGGAGAGGTAGACGTTCGAGCCGCCGTAGAAACCCTCGTTGTCCGCGACATCGAGAGGTTCGAGCCGCCCCTCCGACCACCGGAAACCTTCGGTGCGAGTGCCCGTCCAGTCGGCAAACCGCGCCGGGCGGACAAAGGCCGTGGTCATGTCCAGCGGGCCAAACATGCGCTCGCGGAGGAACTGTTCGTAGCCTTTGCCGCAGAGGCCTTCGATGATCAGGGCCGCGAGATCGAACCCGAGGCTGCTGTACTCGAACTCGGTACCGGGAACGAAAGCCAGGGCCGGCCGGTGCTGCTGGAGCAGCGCCAGCAGCTTCGCATTCGATGAGACGCCTGTGGCGAGTTCTGCGGCGAAGGCGTCGTAGTCTGGCAGGCCGGCCGTGTGGGTGATCAGGTCGCGCAGGATGACCTCCGGATAAGGAAACTCGGGCAGGTAGTGCTGGACGGGGCGCAGCAGATCGACCTTTCCCTCGTCGCGCAGGAGCAGCAGAGCTGCGGCGGTCATCGTCTTCGCCAGCGAAGCTCCATCCACCGGGGTGTCGGGCGTGAACGGCGTTCGCGAGCCGAGATTGGCGGGCCCGTATCCTCCCTCGAACAGGATGTTCGTGCCATGGGCCACGATGAGCGCGCCGTTGAATCCGCCGCTTGCGTGCAGACTGCTCATCAGCCGGTCCAAACGCGTCGCGAAATCGACTGGTGGACGATTGGTGCGGCAGCCGTTGCCGGCGAGCACCGCCAGGAGCAGTGGAAGGATGATTGCCCGGAAGGCAGACTGTTGCCGGAACATGGCCAACTATCCACAGGGGCGGCCGGCAAGTCGAGCCGGTGCATTATACGCCTTCAGGTCGCTCCCGCACCGTGGCTGCCCTCAGACCTGCTCGTCCCGGTAATGGCGGTACCAGTTGCTCTGGAAGAGTTCCTGCGGATCCAGTTCCAGTTTGCGGGCGAGAAACCGGGGAAACTCCGGATAGCAGGCCTCAAGCTGACGCCGCGACGCGAACCGATGATAGGTCAGATAGTAGCGGCCCTGGCGGGCGATCGCCAAGTCGATGAGCCGGCGGAACGCCTCCGCCGAATGCCGGATCCCTTCCGGCGTGTGCTCGGTGTGCAGGTTGAAGATGATGCAGGCACAGGACTCCTTTGCCCACGCCAGGAAGGATTCGTCATCCCGTTCGATCAGGCGGACCGTGCCGTAGATCACCTTGACGTGGTTGCGTCTGAAGTCCTCCCGGGCGGCGTCCATGAACTCGGCCAGCCGCGCGCGCGGCACGTAGATCTCGGTGATGATCTCGGTGGCGGACTGCGACGCCTTCATCCGCCGGTCCAGCACCTCGTGAAAGTCGTCCCGGTAGCCGCTGAACTGGTGCAGGTCGGACCAGTAGATGTGGCCTGAAGTCGTGAGGTAGTAGCGCGAGTACTCCTCGAAGGCGCGCGAGGGCGCCACGTGCGCCGCATGCACGAGGTCCAGCCAGTTCTTCTCGGTGAGCTTCCGCCTCGGTGCGATGGGTGTGTCGAGCGGCACGGGCCGGTAGCAGGACAGGATTCCGCGCCGGAGGAAGTCGTCGGACTCGCGGTCGATCGCGAACTGGAAGTCGCCGTAGAGGAAGCCGTCCGCGATTCTCGTTTCGAATTCCTCCATCACGCTCCCGACCTGTCCAAGGGTGACGTGCCGCTCCAGTTTTCGGCGGGGCACCAGCCGCAGCTTCACCGAATAAACGACTCCAAACAGGCCGTAGCCGCCGATGACCAGGCGGCCGCCGGCGTCCTGCTTGTAGTAGACGAGGCGGTCCGGGTCGCGCAGGGTCGGCAGGTCGCGCGCCACGCCCTCGATCGGCTCGGTGATCAGGTACTGGTGCTGCACCGAGACCAGCGGCACCGAGACGCCGACCGTGGCGCCGACCTCGTCGAGGCGGGTGCCGATGCGGTCAAGGTCGGCATCGGCC
>DNDP01000168.1:690-3170 GCA_003484235.1 Verrucomicrobiales bacterium | reverse complement strand
CACCAGCCGACGCGCCAGCAGGCATTGGCGGGCGTAGGCGGCTTTCTGCGGATGCGGATCATCCAGCCCGTACAGCTTCCGTGTCGCCCCGGTCTCTCCGCGCAGGTCCACCAGCTCGGGCACCGCCGCCTGCATGCGATAGGCCGTCTCGTAGTTGCGGATGGCGGCCTCGACCTGTGCATCGCGGCCGGCATCGGCCACGAAGTTCCGGTCCAGGCTGCCGATGAAGGCCAGCCGCTCGCGCTGCCAGCGGTCGCGTTCACGCGGAACGATGTTGGACACCGGCTCGGCGTCGTCGAGCCGCAGGATGGACGCCTGATGATGGGCGGGAAGAAATCCGTTGCTGAAGAGGCCCACGCCGCCGTGGGGCGGCACCGCGCTGCCGCTCTGCAGCACCACGTAGCCCGGAAGGTTCTGGTTCTCGGTCCCCAGCCCGTAGCTGACCCATGCGCCGGCGCTTGGGTAGCCGATGAACGGAAATCCCGAGTGCATCACAAAGTTGCCCTGGGCGTGTTCGTTGACCTTGGTGGTCATCGACCGGATCACCGCCAGCTCGTCGGCGCACCATTCGCCGAGCTTGGGGAACATCGAGCTCACCGGCAGCCCGCTCCGGCCGCAATGCCGGAACTCGAACGGGCTCGGAAACACGTTGCCGTTGTTGTTGAACTGCGTCCGCTCGACGGTCACCGGCATCGGCTTGCCGGCAAGCTCCTTCAGCTTCGGCTTCGGGTCGAACGAGTCCACGTGCGAGACGCCGCCGGACATGTAGCAGAAGATCACGTTCTTCGCCCGGGGCGCGTGATGCGGCTGCGCCGGCAGGACCGCGCCGAAGCCCTCGCGGGCGAACAGGCCGGAGAGGGCGAGCAGGCCGAAACCGGTCGAGCATCGGCCGAGCATCTCGCGCCGGGTCATGGGAGCTGGGTGGGTCGGCGGTTTCATGGTCAGCGAAGATAGATGAATTCCTTCAGGTTGAACAGGGCATGGGCGAGGTCGGCCCGCGCGGAGGTGAGCCCGCCCTGCTTTTCTGCGGATTCCAGCCGGGCCTTCACTTCGGCAGCCTGCGCGCGGAGCTGGCTGAGCTCCTGTTGTTCGGCGGGATTCAGCGCCGCCCACCTTGCCTCATCGGAGACGAAGTTTGCGTCGCCCCGGAACGATGCCTGGATCTCCTCCGGCGTCAGCGCGCGATCGTAAAGCCGCGCGCGGGAGATGGCGCCTTTCAACATCCGGTTGCCTCCGGGCTCGCCATGGCGGTTGCCGAAGAGGACCTGCGTCTGGCCCGCCTTGAAATGAACCGGCCCGCCGCTGTCGTATCCCTGCCCGTAACGTTCGCCGTTGCGGTAAAGGGTCACGTGGCCGTCGGCCCGGTACACGAGCGCGAAATGCACGGGCTCGCGCCCGGCGGCCTCCTCGGCCGGTCCGCCAAACGACCGCGAGCGCCGGAAAAAATCGCTCCCCGCCACCCAGTGACGTCGCTCGCTCTCGCCGTACACGAGCGCGTCAAATACGTTTCCATCGGTGGTCTGCACCGTCATGACACCGCCGCCCTGCTGGTCGAGCCCCTCCAGCCGCACCCAGGCCTCGAGCGTCTTGGCGCGCAGATCGACCGTGAGCGGCGTGGTGGCCACATACGCCGTGCGCCCATCGAGCTTAAGTCGGTCATCCTCGATCCGGGCGCCGCCGTGCAGCTTCGCGTCAAGGGTTCCCACCATGTCGGTGACCCCGCGGGCAAAGTCCCAGGCGGCAACGGGCGAAGGCAGCCCGGCACCCGCATCGCCTTGAACAGCCGAACGCTTCGCCAGCACCCTCTTCGTCGCCAGCGCCTCCAGCGACTCCACGCGCTCCTGCCGGTCCGCCAGCGCATGCTTCAACGCCGCCAGTTCGCGTGCGGACTCCTCGCGCAGCCGTTTCATGTCGCCCAGAAACGCCAGCGCCCGGTCCAGTTCCTCCGCCGTCGGCCCGCGGCCGATGGCCTCGACAAACATCCGCCCCACCAACGCCCGCTCATCCGCCAGCGAGGCATCTTCGGTCAGCCGCGCCGCCCAGCGTTCCGCCGCCCGCAGGACAAACGGATCGTTCAGCAGCGTCAGCGACTGACCCGGCACGTTGGTGTCATCGCGGTCGCCCGTCGTGCTGGCCGGCACCGGCGCATCGAAGAGCGTGAGGAAGGGATCGAGGTCGTTGCGCTTCACCCGCACGTAGATGCTGCGACGCGGTTCGGTGCCGCGCACCGGTTCGCCCTGCATGGATTCCAGCCGCAGTTCCCCGCCCAGGGTCAACAGCGCGTCACGAATCGCCTCCGCCTCGAGCCGGCGCACCGGGTAGTGCGAAAGTGACACGTTGTCCGGATCGCGTTCGAGCGACCGGGCGGACGGCTCGCTCGAGCGTCGCCACGTCTCGGAAGTCACCAGGCGGCGGATCAGCCGCTTGATCGACCAGCCGTCGTTCCGGACTTCCGCTGCCAGATGATCGAGCAGTTCCGG
>DNDP01000168.1:0-482 GCA_003484235.1 Verrucomicrobiales bacterium | reverse complement strand
CCCAGCCGGCCAAAGTTGTCCGGCGTCGCCACCAGCCCCTGGCCGAACAGGTGATGCCACACGCGGTTGACGAGGACCCGCGCCGTGAACGGGTTGTCCGGCCGCACGAGGTCGTTGGCCAGCTCGAGCCGCCCGCTGACGGGTGATTCGTAGGGTGCGGCATCGATCGCTTCGAGAAACCGCCGGGGCACCAGGTCCAGCGGCCGCTTGTGGTCGCCCCGTTCGAAGAGCGGCTGGTCGCGGCCCACCGTTTCGAGCAGGCCGGGCACCCGTTGCGGCACGGCCAGCGCCGCCTCAAGCCGGCGATGCTCGGCCACCAGCGGCGCCGCGCCCGGCAGCTCACCGGCGGTGTTCGGCAGGAGACCACGCTTCAACAATGCGTCCAGAAACACCGCCTGCCCGTCGGCGAGCGCGCCGGTTCGCCAGTCGGCCAGGGCCGTGGATGCCGCTCCCGCAAACGCCGCGGCCAGTTCCTCGCCGGT
>DNDP01000465.1:26660-45913 GCA_003484235.1 Verrucomicrobiales bacterium | reverse complement strand
AAGATGGCCCAGCAGCCCATCTCGCTGCAGAGTCCGGTCGGCGACAGCGACGACACCAACTTTGGCGATTTCATCGAGGACAAGGCCGCCGAGAATCCTTCGGACATGACCAGCTACAGCCTGTTGAAGGAAAAGCTGGGCGACGTCCTGACGAGCCTCACCGAGCGCGAGCGCAAGGTGCTCGAACTCCGCTTCGGCCTCGGCGACGGCTACAGCCGCACGCTCGAGGAAGTCGGCAAGCAGTTCAAGGTCACCCGCGAACGCATCCGTCAGATCGAGGCCAAGGCGCTCCGCAAGATGCGGCATCCGACGCGCATCCGGCAGCTCCAGGGCTTCCTCGAGAGCGAGGATCTGTTGTAGGCGAGACTTTCAGTGACTCACGACGGCGACCGACACCCGGTCGCCGTTTTTCTTTTCGGCAGCCCGCGGCTCATCAGCCGGCTCCCCGCGCTCAGGTGGAATTCCGGTTCTCAATTACCGCAAGGTCCCCTAACCTGCGCGCGTCGGCGCAGCAACCTTTGCCAGACCTCAACCATGCACGAAGCCACCCTCAAGGAAATCGAAGACAAGATGCTGGCCGGCGGCGTCGCCCGCCCCGCCATCAACGCATTTCTCAACTCTGTCCGTCAGGTCACCCAAGGCGCCTCGGGATTGATTCCCGAAACGGACATCGATCCGGTGGCCGAGTTGCCGGCATTGGACACACTGCCGGCCGCCTCGCACAACGCGGCGTCGCGGCTGAACCAGCTCGCCGTGATCAAGCTCAACGGTGGACTCGGCACCGGCATGGGGCTCGATCGCGCCAAGTCCCTCATCCGCGTGAAGGGTGACGACACGTTTCTGGACTTCATCGCCCGGCAGATCTTTCACCTGCGGAAGACCGCCAACGCCCCCGGACTCTCCTTCTACCTGATGAACAGTTTCAGCACGCAGGAGGATTCGCTCGCGTATCTGCGGAAGTATCCGGAGCTGGGCATCGCCGGTGAGCTGGACTTTCTCCAGAGCAAGGCGCCCAAACTGGACGCCGAAACTCTGCGTCCGGTGTCGTGGCCGGCGCAGCCCGACCTCGAATGGTGCCCGCCCGGCCACGGCGACATCTATCCTTCCCTGTTGGGCAGCGGTCTGCTCGATCGATTGCTTGAACGCGGCGTGAAATTCCTCTTCGTTTCCAACTCCGACAACCTGGGCGCGACAGTTGACCTGCGGTTGCTGGAACATTTCGCGAACGCCGATCTCTCGTTCATGATGGAGGTCTGCGAACGCACCGCCGCCGACAAGAAGGGCGGACATCTCGCGCGCGGCAGAGCGAGCGGCCGGCTGCTGTTGCGTGAATCGGCGCAGTGTCCCGACGCCGACAAGGATCAATTCCAGGACATCACCCGGCATCGGTTCTTCAACACCAACAACCTCTGGATCCGGCTGGATCGATTGAAGGAGGAACTCGACCAGCACGGCGGTTCGCTGCCGCTGGCCCTGATCACCAATCGCAAGACGGTCGATCCACGCGATCCCGCTTCGACGAAGGTGCTTCAGCTCGAATGCGCGATGGGTGCCGCCATCGAGAACTTCGCCCAATCCGGCGCCGTCGTCGTCCCCCGTGATCGCTTTGCGCCCGTCAAGACGACCGCCGATCTCCTGGCCTTGCGTTCGGATGCGTATGTCATCACGGACGACGCGCGACTCGTGCTCGCCGAATCGCGCCGGGGCCAGCCGCCGGTGATCGATCTGGATTCCTCCCGCTACAAACTGGTGGATGGGTTGGAGGATTTGATCGCGGCGGGAACTCCGTCGCTGATCGAGTGCGAGTCGCTCAAGATCACCGGACCGTTCCGGTTCGAGCCCGGCGTGGTGCTCGCGGGCAACGTTGCGTGGGTGAACGATCAGGAATCCACCCGCTCGATTCCGCCCGGCCGCTACCAGGACACGGTCGAGAAGGTCTGAAGGCCGGCTACCGGCGCGGCGATTTTCGCCGTCCTCGCAGACGGGAATTTTTGCTGAAGACATTCATCCAAGTTTCGGCGGAATGTCCCGCTCAGGTGCATTCACCGTTTGCCGGAAGACTGGAACCCAACTATCAATACCTCGATGCCAGAGACTCCCCGCCCGTTTTCCGTGCCAACCTGGCTGAAGGCCGTGCTCGCGCTGATCGTCGCGGGCGTCGCCGTCTGGGCCTACCGGCATTTTGGCGGCGGGGAACTCCTCCGCTCGGCGCTCGACGGCATCGCGGCACTCGGCATCTGGGGGCCGGTGCTGTTCATCGTGCTCTACATCGTGGCCACGGTGCTGTTCATTCCCGGCTCGGTGCTCACGCTCGGCGCGGGGGCGGTGTTCGGCGTGGTCAAGGGCTCGATCATCGTTTCCATCGCGGCAACGCTCGGCGCGACGGCGGCGTTCCTCGTCGGGCGCTACGTGGCCCGCGACTGGGTGGCGAAGAAGATCGAAGGCAACAAGACGTTCCGGTCGATCGACAAGGCCGTCGCCGACGAGGGCTGGAAGATCGTCGGGCTCACCCGTCTGGCGCCGGTGTTTCCCTTCACGTTCCTGAACTACGCGTTCGGGCTCACGCGCGTTTCCCTGCGCGACTACTTTTTCGCCTCCTGGATCGGGATGCTGCCCGGCACCGTGATGTATGTGTATCTCGGCGGCGTCGCGGGCGCGGGACTCAAGAGCGAGGGCCGCACCACGGGCGAATGGGTGCTGTTGATCGTCGGTCTGCTCGCCACGGTGGCGGTCACCATCTACGTCACGCGGATCGCCTGGCGCGCGTTGAACCGCAAGATCGACCTGCCGGAAGAGCAGGCCCCGGACGCCGACAAGGAATCTGCCTGAACCATCCCCCATGTCCTCCATCCGTGAATCTCTCGCGCCTTGGGACACGCACAACCAGGCGCTCGCGGCCCAGGTGCATCCGCCCGACTGGGTGAACCCCACGCCCGCCGATCGCTACAATCTCGTCGTCATCGGCGCGGGCACGGCCGGACTCGTCACCGCCGCGGGGGCAGCAGGGCTCGGCGCGAAGGTCGCCCTGATCGAGCGACACCTCATGGGCGGCGATTGCCTGAACGTCGGCTGCGTGCCGTCCAAGGCGCTCATCCGTTCCGCCCGCGCCGCCAAGGACGCCCGCGACGGCGAACGCTTCGGCGTGAAGCTCAACGGCTCGGTCGAGGTGGACTTCCCCGCCGTGATGGAGCGCCTGCGGAAGCTTCGCGCGCAGATCAGCCCGGCCGATTCCGCGCAACGTTTTCGCGATCTCGGCGTGGACGTCTTTCTCGGCAGCGGTCGGTTCGTGGATGGCAACACGATCGAGGTCGATGGCCGCAAACTCAGCTTTGCCAAGGCCGTCATCGCCACCGGTGCAAGGGCCGTTTCGCCGGACATTCGCGGCCTCGCTGATGCCGGTTACCTGACGAACGAATCCGTCTTCAATCTCACCTCGCTTCCCCGCCGGCTCGCGGTGATTGGTGGCGGTCCCATCGGCTGCGAACTCGCCCAGGCCTTTGCACTCCTCGGCTCGCAGGTCACGCTGATGCACAACAAGGGGCACGTCCTCGACCGCGAAGACCCGGACGCCGCCGCCATCGTGCAGGACGAACTCCAGCGCGACGGCGTGCAACTCGTGCTCGACGCCCGCCTTCAACAGGTCAATCGCTCTGAGGCCGGCAGGACGCTGCTTGTGCAACGGAACGGCGCCTCCGAGTCGTTCGAGGTGGACGAGATCCTCGTCGGCGCCGGGCGCGCACCGAATGTACAGGGGTTGAATCTGGAGGGTGTCGGCGTGCGGTTCGACGAGCGGAAGGGCGTGCAGGTGGACGACCATCTGCAGACCGCCAACCCGAACATCTTCGCGGCAGGCGACGTGTGCATGAGCTGGAAGTTCACGCACGCGGCGGACTTCGCGGCGCGCATCGTGATCCAGAACGCTTTGTTCTCCGTCGCCGGACTTGGCCGCAAGCGGCTCAGCGCGCTTACCATGCCGTGGTGCACTTACACCGATCCCGAGATTGCGCACGTCGGGCTGTATCCGCGCGAGGCGGAGGAGCGCGGCCTGGCCATCGACACCTGGACGCAGCCGTTCGCGCATGTCGATCGCGCGATTACCGAGGGCGAGGAGAACGGGTTGGTGAAAGTTCACACGGTGAAGGGCAAGGACGGCATCGTCGGTGCGACGATTGTGGCGCGGCACGCCGGCGAGATGATCAGCGAGATCAGCACCGCGATGGCCGCCGGTCTGGGTCTCGGCAAGCTGGCGAGCGTCATCCACCCCTACCCCACCCAGGCGGAGGCCATCCGCAAATGCGGCGATCAGTTCAACAGGACCCGGCTGACCCCGACGGTGAAACAGTGGATGGAGCGGTGGTTAAAGTGGAGGCGGTAAGATGAAGCGAATCCAACTTGCCATTAGCGCGGCGGTTCTCATGTTGCTCTTCGCCGGATGGATCAGGATCCGGTCCTATTCAGCACGAAATGGAAACGAATCCGTTACCCGTCAGGTCAATTCCGTGGCTCAGGCGATGAACACCCCCTTTGATTCATCGCCGATCGACAGCATCCGTAAGAAATATGCATCGCAGGAACTGGGTGTCGGCCGTGAAACGACATTAGCTCCGTCTGGCCCACCGTCATGGCACGGTCAGCATTCGCCTCAATGTTTTTCGGTTCCTGACTATTCCCAACGTCCAGATCCATGGGCGGATCGTTCCAAATGGCTTGAATGGAGATCTGACCACCCATTCTCTGCACTCCTTGGAAAGGTCGAACTGGAACGAGTTCAAAGCGACCCGTTCTTAACCACGTTTAACGAGATGGCGCACCGCGTGCGGGAACAGGATTTACGGGATGGAGCACGTGAAGAGCAATGGTCCCGGCTTTACGACCTCAAGAGCCGGAGCGCGGCCTTGGAATTGCAGCAGGGCGCAGACAAGGCGATTGATCTTCTCGGCGAACCGACCGGGATCGTCCGCTACACCGTCTGGACGGAAGGAACCACGTTGATGAAGAACAACTCCACCGAGCGCTTTTCGGCCGATCAGCTATCGATTGCCGACAGGCCTTTCTCGCTGCGATACGACCCGGAGGGTTGGGAACATTTGGGCCGAGGCGACTATCCCTTTCGCGCGCTCGTGCTCGATTTCACGGCCGACAGAAAGCTTTTCCAGTGGTATTTCGAGCCCCTGCCGTCGTCGCCTGACTGGTGAGGCATTTCTAAAACACCATGTCCTACCGAAAACTCGTACCCGCGATGGCCACGGTATTGTTCATCATTGCGGGCTTTTTGTATTGGAGGTCAGCAACTCAACGCACGTCCAGCAGTGCCTCAAAGCCCAGTTTGGCGAGGCTTGAACCACATGCTGCCCACGCTGGCGCTGTTGAGGAGCATCACGCAACAAGAACAACCAATGAGTTGGCTCTTACCAACGGCTCCACAGACGTTCAGTCCATCCACATCGGGGGACAATCTTCCAAGGCGAGCGGGCATAGCCTGGCTCAGTGCTTTCAAGGGCCAGACCTTTCACACATTCCTGATCCATGGACGGACCGTGCCGTCTGGGTTGAGTGGAAGAGGGCTCATCCATTTCCAGTGATTCTTGGACAGAATGGAGACGTGGTGAAGTCAGCTTCCCATTACACCGCCAATTTCAACACAGTCTCCCGCCAGACGATGGATGAGGACGCCAAGCAGGGCAAACGGACGGAAGAATGGCGGTGGTTGATGAATTTGAAAGAATCCACGAGCGGCATCAACTTGAGCGACTTCAAGGATCAAGTTGTTCAACGACTCGGTCCACCAACGACGATCATCCGCTACGGCCACCGGCTCGACGGCATCGTCCTGGTGGGAGATCGCCGGGAAACCGGCTTCGAAGCAAGCGATCTGGCAAAACTTGAAGAACCATTTTCGCTGATTTACGAGCCACCCGGCTGGCGACAACGGGGCAACGACCATCCGTTTCGGTCGTTGAACTTGGATTTCACCGCAGACGGCCGGTTGTATCAGTGGTATTTCGACCCACTGCCCTTGTCGTCGGACTGGTGAGCTTTCAGTTCTCTGTTGGTTCGCGTCCCGCATTCTGTTGTGTGTTGGGGATCTGGATCTGCTTGTTTCCGCAGTCGACTTCCTCATCCCGCCTCTGTCGCCAGCCCAAACTCCGCTTGCACCCCCTTGCCGGCCGGCCGCATACTGCGCCCCCATTTTATGAGCAAGACACCCATTCGCGTTGCAGTCACCGGCGCCGCCGGCCAGATCGGTTATGCCCTCCTCTTCCGGATCGCTTCCGGCGCCGTGTTCGGTCCCGACCAGCCGGTGATCCTGCACATGATCGAGATCGAGCCCGCCCTGCCCGCCTTGAACGGCGTCTGCATGGAGCTGGACGACTGCGCCTTCCCGCTGCTCAAGGGCATGGTGCCGACCGCGAATCTCGACGAGGGTTTCAAGGGCGTGAACTGGGCGTTGCTCGTCGGCTCCGTGCCGCGCAAGCAGGGCATGGAACGCAAGGACCTGCTCGGCATCAACGGCAAAATCTTCATCGGCCAGGGCCAGGCGATTCAGAAGAACGGCGCGTCCGACGTCCGCGTGCTGGTGGTCGGCAACCCCTGCAACACGAACTGCCTGATCGCCATGAACAACGCGAAGGACGTCCCCCGCGACCGCTGGTTCGCCATGACCCGCCTGGATGAGAACCGCGCGAAGTCCCAGCTCGCGGCCAAGGCCGGCGTCCACAATTCGCAGGTCACCAACGTGACCATCTGGGGCAACCACTCGGCGACGCAGTATCCCGATTTCTACAACGCCAAGATCGGCGGCAAGGCGGCCCCCGAGGTCATCACCGACGAAGCGTGGCTGCAGGGCGAGTTCATCAGCACCGTCCAGCAGCGCGGCGCGGCGATCATCAAGGCGCGGGGCGCATCGAGCGCGGCCAGCGCGGCCAATGCCGCCATCGACACGGTAAAGTCGATCATCACGCCGACCGAGGCGGGCGACTGGCACAGCGTGGCGCTGTGCTCGGACGGCAGTTACGGCTGCGAGGCCGGTCTGATCACTTCGTTCCCGACCCGCAACGTCGGCGGCAAGCTGGAGATCGTGAAGGGCGTCGGCATCAACGAGTTCAGCCGCGCCAAGATCGACGCTTCGCTCGCCGAGCTGAAGGAGGAAAAGGCACTGGTGGCGGACCTTTTGCCGAAATGATGAAAGCGTGTGTTTGCGTCGCGGCGACGGTCGTGGCACCCTTCGGCCACTGACCGACCAGTAACGAACATGGAAACCCACTTCGATTTCGCCCAGCCGGAAAACGGGAGCCCCCGCAAGGTGATCCAGGATGTCCGCGTGCTGATCCAGGACGTGGAAGGGGTATTGAAGGAGGCCCGGCAGCGCTGGGGCGCGAAATCGCGCGAGGAGTTGGACGTGGCCCTCGAAAAGATGCACCTGGCCCGCCGGAAACTGGAGGCCCAGGCGCGGAGGACGGCGGAGCACACGGCCGAGGTCGTCAGCAAACACCCCTACGAATCGCTCGGCATCGCCCTCATCGGCGGGCTGATTCTGGGCCTGCTGCTCAGCCGCAGATAGGCCGGAACGGGCGGTCCAGGCCGAGATCGACCAGCCCCCTTTCAGGTGCGCGCTGCGCTTTGCAGCCCCTGCCCGTGCCCAGATTGCGGGAATTCCAGGAATCCCGGGAAGGCTGCCAAGTCCGGTTCAGCCAGCCCTCGCGAGTCTTCGGGGCGAAGACCCCGAGGGCATTCGATGCAGCTCGTCAGAGCCGGCCGCTGAATGGCAGTCTCGCGACGACCATGGTTGTGTGACATGGAATCAACCGCTTTCCACCCCGGCCTGGCTGGCCGATGGCACCCGTTGCCCAACAGACTTTCGTGGCCCATGACCACCATCGGCGTGCTGGTCTTCTGCCTCACAGCTCTGGCAGTCGAAACTGAACGGGCGCCGATCACCTCGGCCCAGGCCGTCCGTCACCTTTCCGCCGAGGAGGCGCAGGAGGGGCGTCCAGTCGTGCTTCAGGGAGTAATCCTGCACTTCAACGAGCATGCCGGTTTCGAACTGACGATGCAGGACGACACGGCCGCGATCTACGTGGGCGGAACCACCAACCTGACCCGGTCGTTGCGGCCGGGGCAAAGAGTGGAAATCACGGGTGTCACCAGTCCCGGCGATTTTGCACCCATGGTGGTTGCCTCGGCGATCAGAACCCTGGGCGAGGGAACTTTTCCGGTTCCGCGTGACCGGACGTTCGACCAGCTGGCCACCGGCGCGGAAGACGGTCAGTGGGTGCGGGTCCGAGGGATCGTCCGGACCGCGGTCATCGATCAGTTGCCCAATTTCTCGCAGCTATCCTTCGAGCTGGCCACGGGCGGGCACCGGCTGACGGTGCGGGTTCCAAACGTGGCTTCGTTCGACCCCGCGGGCATGGTTGATTCCGAAGCGACCGTCACCGGGATCTGCTTCCCCGTCTTCAACCGCAAGCGCCAGCTCCTGACGGTGCGAATGCGCGCTCCCAGTCTGGAACAGGTGACGCTCCTCCCGCCACCGAATCCCGCCACGTTTGACTTGCCGGCCCGCACCATCAACAGCCTGCTCCAGTTCGATCCGGAGCTCCCGCACGGCCACCGCGTGAAAGTGAGCGGCGTGGTGACCCTGCAGTCTGCCGGCCAGTTCCTCTTCATCCGCGATCAGACCCAGGGCCTGTGGATCAAGAGCCCGCAGTCCACGCCGGTGCGTCCCGGAGATGTCGTGGAGGCGCTCGGGTTTCCGGCGTTCGGCGAGTACAATCCCGTATTGGAGGATGCGACCTTCATCAAAACCGGCACGGCGCCCCCGCCTCAGCCAATCAGGATCACGGCCGACCAGGCACGTGACGGCGAATTCGACGCGGAGCTGGTTCAGCTGGAGGCGATGCTGCTCAATGAAACCCGGTCACCCTCCGAATGGATCCTCGTCCTGCAAGCAGGAAGCTCGATTTTTCGGGCGCACCTGCCCATGCGGGGGGCTGATCCGCCTTCGATCCGGACCGGCAGCCGGCTCCGCCTCGAGGGAATCTGCGTCATCCAGGCGGGTGATGACCGGGCACCGCAGTCATTTCGCCTGCTTCTGCGCACTGCCAATGACGTGCTGGTCGTGTCACAACCCTCGTGGTGGACCCTTCCCCGGGTGGCGGCGGCCCTGGGAATCATGGTGGCCGTTTCCCTGGCGGCCTTTGCGTGGGTGCTGACGCTGCGCCGCCAGGTGCGGATCCAAACCGCGGAAATTCAGCGCAAGGTGGAGCGCGAAGCCGTTCTGGAAGAGCGCACGCGGATCGCCCGGGAGTTTCATGACACGATCGAGCAGCAGCTCGCAGCGGTCACGCTGCAGGTTCACGCCGCCCGGGTGCGGTTGGCGCAGGCGCCGGAAACCGTCGGACAACTCCTGCAGTTTGCCGAAAACATGCTAAGGCACACCAAGGCGGAGGCCCGCAGTTCCGTCTGGGATCTGCGGGCCCGCGCACTGGAAAGCGGAGAGCTCGACGCCGCGTTGAAGGCCGTTGCCCAGTACGTTTGCTCCGGCTCGCCGCTGACCGCTTCCGTCACGGTCACCGGCAAACCGCATCCCCTCCCCGGAAGCGTCGAGAATCACCTGCTCCGGATCGGCCAGGAGGCGGTCGCCAACGCGGTGAAGCATTCCGGCGGAACCGGCATCCACCTGGCTTTGGAATACGGAAGCGAGGCCTTGCGGCTGGATATTCGTGATGACGGTCAGGGCTTTGAGCTGCCGTCGGCGACGGGCCCGCGGCAGGGTCACTTCGGTCTGCTCGGCATGAAGGAGCGTGCGGAGCGAATCGGCGGTGACCTGGAAGTGATCAGTGCACCCGGAGCCGGAACGAGGATTGCCGTCTCGGTTCCCCTTGCCAGACTGTCGGCCCCGAAACACATCGCAGCAGAACATGAAGAAACGAATCCGGATACTGATCGTCGATGACCATTCGCTGATGCGGGTGGGACTGGTCAATCTCCTCAACCTGGAGGCCGACCTGACCGTCGTGGCCGAGGCCAGCACCGGCCAGCAGGCCATCGAGCTTTACGAGAAGCACCATCCGGACGTGGTCATCATGGATCTGCGAATGCCCGGACTGAGCGGTGACGAGACCATCACCCGGCTGGCGGAGCGTTATCCTGACGTGAAGGTGCTGGCCCTTTCCAGCTACGATCTTCAGGAGCAGATCTTCCGCGCGGTGCAGGCCGGAGCACGCGCGTTTCTTCCCAAAGACGTCGTCCTGGAAGAGCTCCTGAATGCGATCCGGATCGTCCACGAGGGCGGCGACTACCTCCCTCCGGCGATTGCCGCCCGGCTGATGGAACGGATGCGGACGCCCGAACTGAGCCCGAGGGAAGGCTCCGTGCTTCAACTGCTCGCCAAGGGCCACTCCAACAAGGAGATCGCCAACGTCCTGTCGATTGCGGAAACCACGGTGAAGGACCACGTGAGCAACATCCTGACGAAGCTGGGCGCCGCAGATCGCACGCAGGCGACCACGACCGCCATCCAGCGGGGTCTGGTGCAGCTGGACTGACACCCGCGACCTGGCAAGCCAAGCGCCAGCCAGAACGGCAAGGTGCCCGCCCCCTCCAAAGGTAGGGGCTGGCAATCCTGCTTTCGCGGCGATGACAATCCAGAGGGGACTGTCTAACGTGCTCAAACACCTGAAATGCGCCGGCCACGCTCCTCGCTGACCGGAGAACATTTCGGCCAAAGCAACACCGCTCCTCACCAACCAACCAACCACCATGAGAAAATCCCCGCTCCCCCACCGACTTGTTCCCGGTCCCGGCGCCTTTCACCGGAGTGCGGCCGCGATCCTTTGCCTGGCCGCGTGCCTCGGACATCACGCGCTGCAGGCCGGCACCGTCACCGTCGTCTGCAACAACAACTCCGGCGACGCCACCCTGATCAACAACGCCATCAACGGAAGCTCCGACGGGGACGAGATAGTCATTGACGGCCCGGCCCTCATCACCGCCACGATCAAGCTCAAGGGCAAGCGCTCCTACCGTGGAAACGGCCGGGACACGGTGTTGAAACAGGGCAACAGCGCGAATCTCGCGACCATCCTCGCGTCCGACTCCTACCTCGACAACTCGGCCTGGACCGGCAACCCGATCTCGGTGCGCCATTTGACGATCGACGGCAACCGTGACAACAACACCGCCGCGACCGTGGGCATCATCATGCGTTCCTGGCTGAGTTCGATCGAGGACGTCTCCATCACCTCCATGGATGGGCATGGAATCCTGCTGTCGAATCCGAGCGCCAACAGCACGCCGCTCTCGAACACCCAGGTGAACGGGCGCATCGTCGGCAATTTTGTCGACTACTGCGGCGGCCACGGCATCTACGTGAAGGACACCGGCAACTCGATCACCGACTGGACGCTGACCGACAACTGGATTGCCGGTTCGGGCCTCGACGGCATCCGGCTCGAGAACTCGGCCGGCTGGATCGTCGAGCGCAACCACATCTATGGCGTGCCCAACCACGCCATCTGGGCGGACCGCGTCTTCGGCACGTCGATCAGTGACAACTACATCGAAGGATTCGGCGAAACCACCACGGCCGGCACCTGGTACGGGATCTACGCCACGGCGCAGGGGGAGATCGCCTCCACGATCAACGGCAACCGGGTCTTCAATTTCGGGGGCGAGTCGCAGACCGGCTCCACCTACCGCTACATCGGCATCCCCAACGTGAACTATTCCTCAGGCTTCGTGACCGTCACGGGCAATGCCATTCGTGGGGCGGGAACGACCCGGGGCACCGGACTGTACTATCAGAAAGGCAGCGGCACCGCCCTGACGGTGATTTCAACGGGCAACCTCGTGAACAACGTGCAGACGCAGCGCACCATAGGCACCGGGGTCACCGTCAACGCAGGCCTTTGATTCTCTCCAAAACGTCGGACCACGCCGAAGACGTGTGGTCCGACGTTGGGCCGGTCCTGTCAGCTGCACTGTTGGCTTTCAACAAACTGCCGCTTGTCCCTCCGAGAGCAGGTTGATCCGGGCCTGCTGTTGAGCAGGAAGTAGCGGCAGGCCGTCACCGGAGGCGCCCGCCTTCCGGAATCACCGCGCCAGCTCCACTTCATACTGAATCAGCCGTCCCTCCGGCGTGATCGCAAAGCTGGCTTCCCGACCCTCGTGATCGATCCAGCCACGGTAGGTGATGCCGTCGTCGTTCCAAATCTCGCGGAAGTTGGCCGGCCCGGACAAGCCGGCCTGGCTGGCGAGGGTGTTCCGCACCGGCTCGGGCAGTCCGTCCCATTCCATTTGCCGGCTCTGCCGCAGCAGTTCGCCTTCAGCTGAATACAGCGCCCCGATCTCACGACGATTCGCGTCGAGCCCCTCCAGCTGATAGAAGGTGCGTCCATCCTCCTGCTGGCGGACCACCTCGGCGAAGGGGATGCCCGGGTAACGGGTTGCAACGGCGGCCTGCACATGGGCGGGCAGATCGGCGAAACGGATCGGAGCGTGCGAAACCTCCGGCTCAACCACGGCGCCGGCGCGTTCGCCCGCCTCCCTCGTTTCCCGGGCCAACCGGAGCTGTTCGTCCAGCCGCGCTTGGGAGGTCCGCGCGCGCTCGACGGCATTCGAAGCCTGGGCGAGTTGCTGGCGGAGTTGGGTCACCTCGCCGCGCAGTCGCGGCAGGTCGCCGACCTCGGAGCGCAGCTGTTCCACCTGCCGCCGGGCGTTCTCAAGCTGACCGCGCAGGTCGGCCACCTCGGCGGTCCTGGCCCGCAGTTCTTCGGACGCGTGTTTGCTTTCCTGCCCGCTCTGCTGGGCCTCCCGGCGGGATTGCACGGTGACCCCGACCAATCCAACCGCCACGACGGCGATGGCAGCGCCAATGACTCGTTTCATGTCGGGCAGGATTTCACGAAAAACCGGCGACGCAAGCATCAAGCCGCCGGCCGAACCGGCCGCGGACCCCCTCGCCGACGCCGGCACCGATTCGCCAGGAATAATCGTGTTCAACCCCGCCGCGACGTGATTCCCTTTCCGCCGGCCGACCCAACCAACCGAACCGCCCATGGAAAACCTTGCCCAATACATCGACCACACCCTGCTCCGGCCGGACGCCACGGCGAAGGAGATCGAGCAGCTCTGCCAGGAGGCGCGGAAACATGAGTTCCACAGTGTGTGCGTGAACAGCTCGCGCGTGGCCCAGGCGTACGCGCTGCTGGCCGACACGCAGATCCTGGTCTGCAGCGTCGTCGGGTTTCCCCTCGGTTCGATGGATACCGACGCCAAGCGCTACGAGACCGAGCTGGCGGTCGACCTCGGCGCCGAGGAGATCGACATGGTGCTCAACGTCGGCAAGCTGAAGGACGGCGAAGACAAGTTCATCTTCCGCGAGTTCCGCGACGTCGTGGAGGCGGCCGATGACCGCGCCGTGAAGGTGATCCTGGAAACCTGCCTGCTTACCCGCGAGGAGATCATCCGGGCCTGCAAACTGGCGGTCGAGTCGGGCGCGCGGTTTGTGAAGACCTCGACCGGGTTCAGCAAGGCGGGGGCGACCATCGAGGACGTGAAGCTGATGCGAGAGACCGTCGGCAAGGATTTCGGCGTGAAGGCGTCGGGCGGCATCCGCGACCGCGCGACGGCCGAGGCAATGATCGGTGCCGGGGCGACGCGGCTGGGCACCTCGTCGGGCATCGCGATCGTGACCGGGAAGAGCGGGATGGCGGCTTATTGATACGGCGCGATGCCGAGCTTACCTGCCCCGTGACGTAGCAAAGTGCTTGAGCCGGACGCGCTGCGTTTCATGATGCCCGCCATGCGCACGTTCCCCGCTCGAAGCAAAGGCCTGCCCGCTCTTCCCATCCTCTTCGCGGCCCTGTGGCTGCTCGTGGCCGGTTGCCGTGCCCCGCAGCATGAATCGACGGCCGTCGTCGAGCCCGTGCCGGTGGAACCCCCGCCCCGCCCGGCGATGGCCGCTCCGGTGCGCGAGGCGCCCTACCAGCTCGTGCGCGGACTGTATGCGACTGACCGCAACCGCACGGAGAGCAACGAGCCGAATCATTTTTACGGTCCGGACCGCTCCGCTTCCGGCGCACTGCACTACGGCACGTTTCAGGTCTCCATCCCCAAGGATCACCGGATCGCCGAGATCGAGCGTCCGTCCCTGCTCCGCTTCGAGTTCAACGAGGATCCCTCCAAACACGTGGTGCTGGTGCAGGTCCGGCCGCGGTCGCTGGACGACTTCAAGCGGGATCTGGCCGATGTCGTGTTCGGCGGGGACCGCCAAGAGATCCTGGTGTTCATTCACGGCTACAACGTCAGTTTCGACGAGGCGGCCCGGCGGCTGGGGCAGCTGGTCTATGATCTCGAGTTCCGCGGCGCGCCGATCCTCTACAGCTGGCCCTCGCAGGCCGAGGAGACCAAATACACCTACGACGAGGCGGCGGTGGAGTGGACGATCCCGCACCTGGAGAAGTTTCTGGCGGACGTGGTGGCAAAGTCGAATGCCAGCGCGGTGCACCTGGTGGCACACAGCATGGGCAACCGCGCGCTGACGCGGGCGCTGCAGCTCATCGCGCGCCGGCAGAACCCCGAGCTGAGCCCCCTGTTCAGGCACATCATCATGGCCGCCCCGGACATCGATGCCGGGGTGTTTCGCGAGCTGGCCCGGGAGATCAACACCACCGGCAACCGGCTCACGCTGTATGCCTCCTCCAACGACAAGGCGCTGCAGGTGTCGAAGAAGTTTCACGGCTACCACCGGGCCGGCGAGTCGGGCACCGACCTGGTGGTGGTCCCGAACGTGGACACGATCGACGTCTCCGGCATCGACACCAGCCTGCTGGGGCATTCCTACTACGGCGACAACACCTCGGTGGTCAGTGATCTGCGGAAGATCATTCTGCTGAACCAGTCACCTTCCGATCGGTGCGACTGCCTGGTTCCCCGGCTCCAGGGCGGCCTCCCCTTCTGGGTGTTCCAGCCCTGAAAGGAACGGTCACCGGGGAAAATCGTCGTCGGCTGCAAAAGGATTTTGACGTTTTGCCCGGCAATCGGGATGGTTTGCGCCTTCCGGAACCCGGCCTGACGCCCGAGGGCGGAATTTGTACAACCCAATCCTATGACCCATTCCCGATCGATGGTGAACTCCCTAACCCCTTCCCGAATCCTCACCGGTTCACTCGCGTTGCTCGCGCTGGGCACCTGCGCCACCCGGGCCGAGGACGCCGACCGCCAACGCTGGTATCTGCATTTCCGCAGCGGTGAATTCGACACCGCCTGGGACGTGCTGGATTTCTGGGGATTCGGCATCGGCATGAACCTGGACAAGAACTGGGGCGTGGAGATGGTCGGCGACGTCTGGGAAAAGAACGTCCGCGTCGACGGCACCGGCCGGCTGGGCGAGATGTCGGTCAACTCGATGATGCCGCAGGTCCGGTTTCGCTGGCCGCTCTGGAACGATCGTCTGGTGCCGTACGCGATCGTCGGTGCCGGCCCGGTGTTCTTCCAGTTCAACGACCAGGTGGATGCCGGCTTCGGGCGCAGCATCGAGTCGGAGGGCTGGCGCGCCGGTGCGACCGCCGGGGTCGGCATCGAATACTTCATTGCCGACAACATCACGTTTGCCCTCGAGGGCAAGTACACCTGGATCGACAAGATGGCCGTCGAGGTGGATGGCGCGACCTTCGATGAGGATTACTCCTCGCTGCTGGCCACCTTCGGCCTGCGAATCTATTTCGACGAAAACCATCCCCGGCTGCTGGCCGAGCAGGAGAAGGAAATTCCCGGCCGCTTTTCGCTGGGGTTCCGCTATGGCGGCTCGATCCTGACCGAGGACCAGTTCACCTCCGGCATCCAGCTCAAGCCCGAGGCATCGGCCTATGGGCGCACGCTCAACCAGTATCCGGCGCTCACGCTCGGCTACAACTGGGGTGAGCACTGGGGTGTGGACATCCTGATCGGCGGCGGCGAGCAGCGGCTGAACTTCGAAGGTCTCGGCAACATCTCCGAATACGCCGTCGTGGCCGGCATGCCGCAGCTCCGTTACCGCTGGCCGATCAACGGCGGCCGCTGGGTGCCCTACGCCTCGGTCGGCGCCGGCGTCACCTATGCCGAGATCAACGATGCCAAGGTGGCCGGCAGCATTGCCGACCTGAAAGGCAAGGGCGTGTACCCGGCCGTCTCCGTAGGCGGCGGCATCGAATACTTCGTCACGCGCAACTTCTCGCTGACCGGCGATCTCTGGTGGCTTTACACCTGGAACCACAAGCTCGAGGTCAACGGGACCGAGTTCCGCGGCGATTTCTCCTCCGTGCAGATCCAGTTCGGCTTCCGGGCGTATCTGTTCGACTGAGCGCTTTGACCGGTGGACGGCCTCCCCTGCAGATGGCACGGGAGGCTGTCCATGCTTTCAGGGATTGTCCCCCGGGCGGGATTGTGGCACCAGTATGCAGACCCCATTCAAGCCCATGAAAGCACAATTCCCCCCAACGCTTCCGGCCGGTGCCTGCGACACCCGTCGAGCGTTCCTGCGGAACTCCGCGCTGCTCGCCGCCTTCTTCATCGTGCCCGGCGCCTTCGCCGAGGCATTGACGCTGACGCCGCGCCAGACCGAGGGCCCGTTCTATCCCGACAAGCTGCCGCTCGACACCGACAACGATCTGCTCGTCATCAACGACGCCGCCACGCCGGCGCTCGGCGAGGTGACGTGGCTGCACGGACGCGTGTTGGACGGGCGCGGCGACCCGATCCGCAATGCGCTCGTCGAAATCTGGCAGTGCGACGCCAACGGCGTGTATCTCCACTCCGGCGACGACCGGCAGGACAGGAAGGACCAAAACTTCCAGAGCTTCGGCCGGTTCCTCACCGGTTCGACCGGCGAATATCAGTTCCGCACGATCAAGCCGGTCTCCTATCCCGGCCGCACGCCGCACATCCACCTGAAGGTGAAACGGGCGGGCAAGGAGCTGCTGGTCACGCAGTGCTACATCGCCGGCGAACCGCGCAACGAGAAGGACTCGATCTACCGCTCGGTCAAGGACGAGAAAGCCCGCGCCTCGATCACCGTGCCGTTCGTGCCGCTGCCCGGGTCAGCCGCGGATGAACTGCACGCGCAGTTCGACGTGGTTCTCGGCCTGACGCCGGGAGCCTGATCTGGGGCGGCCAGGTCTCGCGCCCGGTTGACAGCCAGCGGGTCTACATCGGCTTGCGGCCGGAGATGACGCGCACCAGCACCATGATGATGGCGATCACGAGCAGGATGTGGATGAACCCGCTGATGGTGTAGGACGACACCAGACCAAGCAGCCACAGGATGATCAAGATGACGGCAATGGTGTAGAGCATGGTGATTTCCTTTCCGTGGCCGCAAGGTTCGCCGGCTCTGCTCCCCCGTCAAGTTTGCCCCTTGGACATTTTGATGGCGCTGATTCCCATTCTGCCGTCTTGAATATTCCGCGCCGCTGATCGTTTAATCCCTCCACCCATGAAAGTCCTGTTCACTGTTTTGTCCGCCATGCTGGTGGCGGCAGCGCCGGCCGCCGCCGCGCCCGCCGTCCAGCTCCAGAAGAATGACCACGTCGCCATCGTCGGCAACGCCCTGCCCGACCGGATGCAGCACGACGGTCACCTCGAGACCCTGATCGTCGCCGCCCATCCGGAGCTGGACCTGACCATCCGCAACCTCGCCGCGACCGGCGACGAGGTGGTCACCCGCCACCGCTCGGAAAACTTCGGTTCGCCCAACGACTGGCTGGAGCGCGTGAAAGCCGACGTGGTGTTCGCCTTCTTCGGGTTCAACGAGTCGTTCGCGGGCGAGGCGGGTCTGGAAAAGTTCAGGAGCGATCTCGACAACTACCTCAAGCAGACCAAGGCGATGAACTACAGCGGCAAGGGCTCGCCCCGGATCGTGCTCTTCTCGCCCATCGCAACCGAGCAACCGCTTGACCGCAACTTCGAAGTCCCGGCCGGCAACAACGACAACCTCGCGCTCTACACCCGCACCATGGGCGAAGTCGCCGCGGCCAACGGCGTCGGCTTTGTCGATCTCTTCTCGCCCAGCCGGTCGCTGCTGGAGCAGATGCGCGAGCAGAACCGTTCGCTCACCATCAACGGCATCCACCTGAACAGCGAGGGCAACCGCCTGCTTGCGCCGATCGCCTTCCGCGGCCTGTTCGGCAAGGAACCGCCCGCCGGTGATTTCACCAGGTTGCGCGGGGCGATCGTGGAGAAGAACTGGCAGTGGCATCAGCGCTACCGGACGGTCGATGGCTACAACGTCTATGGCGGACGCTCGGCGCTCGCCTACCGGCCGGACGAGAGCCGCTTCATCAGCGACCGCTTCGCCGAGTCGCCCTGGGTGTCCAACTACAAAGTCATGCAGGAAGAGATGGCCCAGCGAGATGTGCTGACGGCGAACCGCGACCGGCGCGTCTGGGCGGTCGCGCGCGGCGGCGATCTGGCCGTGGACGATTCCAATGTCCCGCCGGTAACGGAGGTCGAGTCGAACAAGCCCGGTCCCAAGGGGGATCGTTCGCACGAGTTCCTCGGCGGCGAGGAAGCGATCGCACAGATGAGCGTCCACTCCGGCATGAAGGTGAATCTCTGGGCCGATGAGAGGCAGTTCCCCGACCTGATCAATCCGCTGCAGATGGCCTGGGACACGCGCGGGCGGTTGTGGGTCGCCGTGTGGCGTGATTATCCCGGACGCCGCCCGCTCGGCGACAAGGGCGACAGCCTGTTGATCTTCGAGGACACCGACCAGGACGGACGCGCGGACAAGGTGACGCCATTCCTTGAAGGCCTGAACGCGCCGACCGGTTTCCAGTTCTACCAGGACGGCGTCATGATCATGCAGGCGCCCGATTTCTGGTTCGTGCGCGACACGGACGGAGACGGCCGGGCCGACTGGAAAGAGCGGGTGCTGATGGGGCTCGACTCCGCGGATTCGCACCACACCGCCAACGCGCTCGCCTACGATCCGGGTGGCGCGATGTATCTGAGCGACGGCGTGTTTCACCGGACGCAGGTCGAGACGCCGACCGGCCCGCTGCGCAACAACGACGCCGCGATCTACCGCTTCGAGCCGCGTACCGGCAAGTTCGAGACCTACATCTCCTACGGCTTCGCCAATCCGCACGGCAAGGTCTTCGACCGCTGGGGCAACGGCATCATCACCGACGCCACCGGCAACGCGAACTACTTCGACGCGCCGTTCAGCGGACGCCTAGACCACCCTGCCAAACACCCCGGCATGCGGCAGTTCT
>DNDP01000465.1:22962-26514 GCA_003484235.1 Verrucomicrobiales bacterium | reverse complement strand
CGGCATGCGGCAGTTCTGGGACCGCCCGTCGCGTCCTTGTCCGGCCACGGGCTGGCTGAGCAGCCGGCATTTTCCCGAGGAGTTCCAGGGAAACTTCCTCAATCTGAACGTCATCAGCTTCCACGGCATCTACCGGGTGAAGGTCACGGATGAAGGTTCGGGGATCAAAGGCGAGACGCTGGAAAACATTGTCAGCTCGACCGATCCGAACTTCCGTCCAATCGACGTCAAGATCGGTCCGGACGGTGCGATCTACTTCGCCGACTGGCACAATCCGATCATCGGACACATGCAGCATCACCTGCGCGATCCGAACCGCGACGACCGGCACGGCCGCATCTACCGCATCACCTATGAGGGCCGGCCGCTGCTGAAGCAGCCGAAAATTCACAATCAGCCGATTCCCGCGCTGCTTGATCTGCTCAAGGAACCTGAAGACCGCACGCGCGAGCTGGCCAAGATCGAACTCAGCAGGCACGCGACGAAGGAGGTCGTCGCCGCGCTCGATCGCTGGGTGAAGGCGCTCGACCGGAACGATCCCGAGCACGAGCACCGGATGATGGAGGCGTTGTGGGTCCATCAATGGCACAACGCGGTGAACGTCGGGCTGCTCGACCGCATGTTGAGCTCGCCGGATCATCGGGCGGCCGCGGCCGCGGCCCGCGTGTTGTGCTACTGGCGCGACCGCGTGCCCGGCGCGTTGGGACGTTTCGGCGAACTGGCCAACCACCCGCACCCGCGCGTCCGCCTCGAAGCCGTCCGCGCGGCAAGTTTCTTCGATTCACCGAAGGCGGCGGAAGTCGCGCTGGCGATCCTCAGGCACCCGACCGACTACTACCTCGACTACACGTTGCGCGAAACGATGCGGCAGCTGGAACCGGTCTGGCGCAAGGCGTTGAACGAGGGCATCGCCCTGGCCGCCGACAATCCGGCCGGGATCGAATACATCCTCAAGTCGGTCCCCAACGCCGGGCTGGCAAGCCTGCCGCGCATCCCGGGCGTGCTGACCGCCTACCTCACCCGCAACGGCATCAGCGATGTCGAGCGCAATGCCGCCTTGATCGATCTCGCGGCCCAGGAGCAGCGGGATCGCGCCATGACTCTCCTCGCGTTGCTCGAACGCCATGAGGACGATCCGGGCGCCGCCGCCAATCTCGCCGGTGTGCTGCCGCTCCTGAACGCGGATGAACTGAAACCCAACCGCACGCAGATCGCCGCGCTGACCAAGGGGAATGGTGCCATCGCCGCGCCGGCCTGGGCCGCTCTGGCCGTTGCCGAGAGTTCATTCGACGGCATCTGGTCCGACGCCGAATCCACGCCGGCCGCGCTCACCGATCTGTTGGGAGGGATTCCGCGCCTGCTCGATCCGTCCCTGCGCGCGGCCGCCTATGCGAAGGTGCAGCCGCTGCTGACTTCAGTTCCGGCGGGGTGGAACACGGATTCGCTCAAGCAGGGCACGCGCGGGCGTTTCGTACGCATCGAGCTGCCGCGTCGTGGAACGTTGACGCTGGCCGAGGTGGAGGTCCTGAGCGACGGCCGGAACATCGCACGCTTCGGCAAGGCGACGCAGTCTTCAGAATCGAACGGTGGTTCGCCCGATCGCGCGATTGACGGTCGCAAGGATGGCAGCTTCGCCAGCGGCACGCAGACGCATTCGCAGGAGAACGAACGCTTCCCCTGGTGGGAGGTCGATCTCGGCGCCGAGCGCGTCATCGAATCGGTCAGCATCTGGAACCGCACCGAGGGCAGCCTCGGCAAGCGGCTCGACAACTTCACCCTTACGGTCATGGACGGCTCGCGCAACGCCGTCTTCCAGCAGAAGGACAATCCCGCGCCCGACCGCAGCGTGACAATCGCCGTCAGCTCGGATCCGGTGGGATCGATGCGTCGCGCGGCGATTCGCGCGCTCGCCAGCATGAACCATCAGCCGGAGCAGACCTTTGGTTCGCTGGCTTCGTTGATCACGAAGCAGGAGGAGGTCGTCACCGCGGCGCGGGGTCTCCGGATGATTTCCTCCGCAAGCTGGCCGGACGGTCCCGCCGGTGAAGCCGCCACGGCGCTCGTTGCCTGGGCGAAGACCATCCCGGTCGAGGGCCGCACCTCGCAGGAGTATGTCGAGACCATCCAACTCGCGTCCGATCTCGCCGGCCGGTTGCCCGAGACCAGGCGGGTGGCACTCCGCAATGAGCTGAAGGAACTCCGGGTTGCCGTTTACGTGATCCGCGCCGTGCGCGAGCAGATGCGCTTTGACGTGCCGCGGCTCGTCGTCGAGGCGGGCAAGCCCTTCGAGTTGATCGTCATCAACGACGATTTCATGCCGCACAACCTGGTGATTGCGAAGCCGGGCGGCCGCGAGATCATCGGACCGCTGGCCGACAAGATGGAGCCGAACAAGCTCGACCGCGAAGGCCGGCCATACATTCCGAACGACGTCGCGTTCCTCTCGAATCCGCACCCGATGATCGTTGACGCGACCAAGCTGCTCGAGGCGGGGCAGCAACAAACGCTCAAGATCACCGCGCCAACCGAGGAAGGGGAATACACCTACGTTTGCACGTTCCCGGGGCACTGGCCGGTCATGTGGGGTCAGCTCATCGTGACCGAGGACGTGGACGCCTACCTCGCCAAACATCCCGAAGCCAAACTGCCGCAGCCGGCCGCCGGCCACCAGCACCACGGGTTCGAGTGACGCGGGTTTCGCAAGGGAACCGGGCCAGACTGCCTTGCATTGACCGGCCGGATTCGCCAATTGGCTTGCCGGGCCGGATGGCGGTATTCCAACGTCTTCCATGCGCGTGATCAAATCCCGGCGGGCGATGGAGCGGCAGGCGCTGCGATGGCGGCGCGAAGGCGTCCGTGTGGGTTTCGTGCCGACCATGGGCTATCTCCATGAAGGACATCTGAGCCTCGTGCGGCGCGCGCGGAGGATGGTGGGACCGGCCGGCAGGGTGGTGGTCAGCATCTATGTGAACCCCACCCAGTTCGCCCCCACCGAGGATCTCGCCAACTATCCCCGTGATCTCGCCCGCGACCGGCAGCTCTGCCGCGGCGCCGGAGTGGACATGATTTTTCTGCCTGGTGACGCGGAGATGTATCCGGGCAAGGCGGAAGGGCGCTATTCCACCTACGTAGTCGAGGAACGGCTCTCTGACGGGATGGAAGGCAGCTCGCGGCCGACCCATTTTCGCGGCGTCACCACCGTCGTTGCCAAGCTGTTCAACATCGTCCTTCCCGAAGTGGCAGTGTTCGGCCAGAAGGATTTCCAGCAGGCGGCGGTCATCCGGCGCATGGTTGCGGACCTGAACTTTCCGGTGAAGATCGTGGTGTCGCCGACCGGCCGCGAGCCCGACGGTCTGGCGATGAGCTCACGGAACAAATACCTGACCGCCGAGCAGCGGGAACAGGCGGTCGTGTTGTCCCAGGCGCTGGAGCTGGCACAGTCGCTGGTGGCAGAAGCTCCAATGCCGGCCGCCGAGCTGAAGCAGGCGTTGCGGAATTTTCTCCGGGTTGCGCCGCTCGGGCGGCTGGACTACGTGGAGGTGTTTGATCCGG
>DNDP01000465.1:22577-22753 GCA_003484235.1 Verrucomicrobiales bacterium | reverse complement strand
CGTGGAGGTGTTTGATCCGGACACGCTGGAAGCGGAGAATGTGGCGCGGCGCGGCGTCCATCTCGCGCTGGCGGTTCACTTCGGAAGCACGCGGTTGATCGACAACGCGCGCCTCTAGGCAGGCTGGCATTCATGCATCGATACGACTTCATCGTCCTCGGCAGCGGCATCGCCGG
>DNDP01000465.1:21896-22336 GCA_003484235.1 Verrucomicrobiales bacterium | reverse complement strand
TCCCTCAAGGTGGCAGCCCACGGCCGCGTGGCGATCATCACCAAGAAGGACCGGGCCGAATCAAACACCAACTATGCCCAGGGCGGCATTGCGTCGGTCACCTCCGCGGAGGATTCCTTCGAGCTGCACGTGCGGGACACGCTCCAGGCGGGTGCCGGTTTGTGCCGGGAGCCGGTGGTGCGGACAATCGTGCAGGACGGCCCCGCGAGAATTCACGAACTGGTCGAACTGGGCATGAAGTTTACCGAGCGGGAACAGGCAGCGAATGGCGGCCGTGAATTCGACCTCGGCCGGGAGGGCGGCCACAGCAAGCGGCGGATCCTGCACGCCAAGGACGTTACAGGGCGCGAGATCGAGCGCGCGCTGCTGGACGCAATCAACCGCGAGCCGGGCATCACCATCCTCGAAAACCACGTGGCGATCGACCTGATCACCACCCA
>DNDP01000465.1:21520-21684 GCA_003484235.1 Verrucomicrobiales bacterium | reverse complement strand
AAACTCGGCCATGCCGGGCCAAATCGCTGCCTCGGCGCCTACGTGCTGGAAAACACCACCGGCCAGGTGGAGACGTTCACCGCGGGAACGGTGCTGCTGGCGACCGGGGGGTGCGGCAAGGTGTACCTTTACACCACCAATCCGGACATCGCCTCGGGCGACGG
>DNDP01000465.1:19663-21268 GCA_003484235.1 Verrucomicrobiales bacterium | reverse complement strand
AACATGGAGTTCATCCAGTTTCACCCGACCTGCCTGTACCATCCACGGGCGAAATCCTTCCTGATCAGCGAAGCGGTCCGCGGCGAAGGCGGCATCCTGCGCACGTTGGCGGGCGCCGAGTTCATGGATGCCCACCATCCGTTGAAGTCGCTCGCGCCCCGCGACATCGTGGCGCGGGCCATCGATTCCGAGATGAAGAGGAGCGGCGCCGAGCACGTGTGGCTCGACATCACTCACAAGCCGGCGCCGTTCATCATCGAGCGGTTCCCCAACATCTACCAGACCTGCCTCAAGTTCGGGATCGACATCACCAAGCAGCCGATCCCGGTGGTGCCCGCGGCCCACTACCAGTGCGGCGGCGTGGTGACCGACACCGACGGGCGGACGGAGATCGAGGGGTTGTTTGCGGTGGGCGAGGTGGCCTGCACGGGCCTGCACGGCGCCAACCGCCTGGCGAGCAATTCCCTGCTCGAGGCGCTGGTCTGTTCGCACCGCGCCGCAGCAGCGGCAGTCGCCGGGCAGCGTCCCGTGTCCGACACCAGCGTGCCGGCATGGCAGTCCGGCCACGCCCACGACGCGGATGAACTGGTGGTGATCTCCCACAACTGGGATGAGATCCGCCGCACCATGTGGGACTACGTGGGCATTGTGCGCACGGACAAGCGTCTTCAGCGCGCGCTCAAACGCATCACCAACCTGCAGGAGGAGATCCAGGACTACTACTGGGACTTCAACGTGACGGCCGATCTGCTCGAACTGCGGAACATCGCGCTCGTCGCGGAACTGATCATCCGTTCCGCCCTCGCGCGGCCGGAGAGCCGGGGGCTGCACTACACGCTCGATCACCTGACGGCCGAACCCGCCTGGGAACTGCGCGACACGGTGTTGAGGAAGTGAATTATGTCCCGTATTCGGGCCCGAACCATTCCTGTCGCCTCGCAAGTCGATGGGCTCCCGCTGCGTCAGCGGCGGCGCGCCAGGTAGTGAAGTTTGCCCCACGCAATTTTCATCCTGTCGGGCGGAAACACTTCGGCGAGCGCTTCGATCACCGCTTCCGCTCGGCCGAGCCATGCGAAGTAGGTTTCCGCCTCGAGTTCGATCATTTCGGCAAGGGCATCCAACCGAGGCCACGAGCAGCGCAGGAGACGGCTTCGGCAGCAGAGATGAACGAAGCGAAGGAAGGGAGTCTGCCAGGGTTCAACCACGAGCAACCGGCCGCCAGTTCTCAAGACTCTGTGGCACTGGGTGAGCACGCGGGCGACGTCTTCCGGCAACTTCGGCAGGTGATGCAGGCCGCCGTGGATGGAGATGACATCCACGGAACCATCTGGCAGCGGCAAGTCGCGCACATCCGCCAGTATCGCCCTGAACTCTGGCTCTACGTCCTTCAGCAGGCGGGCCGAATGATCGATCCCCGTCAGATCGACGAAGCCCAACGATCTCCAGGCGCGGAGTCCGTTGCCCCGACCGCAGAACAGTTCCACAATCTTCAAGTCTCGCGGCCACTCCTCGACCCCAAAATGCCGCAGCCGTCGCCCGAACTTCCGCAGTTCTTCTGCCTGAGACTCGAACCGGCGGTAAGCCGCTTCCCAAGCCGCGGCGGGG
>DNDP01000465.1:9213-19492 GCA_003484235.1 Verrucomicrobiales bacterium | reverse complement strand
ACCGGCGGTAAGCCGCCTCCCAAGCCGCGGCGGGGTCGCCTGTCGGGTGACGATTCATTTCCCGGAGCTGCCCATTTCCGGACGCCGGCGAAGTCCAAGCAGGCTGATGAAGAAACTCGCGAAGCCGACCTGCACACCGACCGCGATGGCGGTTGCGCCGGGAATCACCAGCCGCATGGTTTGGGCGTAGTCCAGCCGTCCGAAATCCTGCAGCCGCCATTGATTGACCGCAGCGAATAGAAGCGCCACGCCGACCAACGACGACACCGCCATGCCAACCAGTCCCTTCTCCAGCGAGAAGATGGCCGCGAACCGCTGCTGCCACCGGTCCTCGGGCAACAGCCCCTCACTGACGGCAAATGTCTTGGTCGCCGCGGCGAATGCCAGCGACTGCACCCCGCAGATGAGAAACAGGCTGGCGAACAGGAGGGTGTGTGCGTCGAAGGTGATGGAGTTTATGGTCAGCCCGGGCAGCGCGATCGCGTAACCGAGAACGCCCAGCGACAGGAGTGAGAGCCCCGGAATGGCAAACAGCCAGCGCGGCGAGCACAGAAGGAAGAACCGCAGCGTGCGCCAGCCATCCCGAAATGTCCTGAGGTGCGGCGCATGCGACCTGCGGCCGTCGGGGTGAAGCGTGATCGGCACTTCGGCGATTCGTTTGCCGCGGAGGGACGCCTTGATGATCATCTCCGTGGCGTATTCCATGCCCGGACTGCGGAGATCCAGTTCTCCGATCAGTTCACGCCTGAATCCGCGCATGCCACAATAGACGTCGTGAACCGGAGCACCGAACCAGCGGCGGACCAGGGCGGTAAAGAACGGGTTGCCAAGCCAGCGATGCAGCCAGGGCATGGCGCCCGCCAACACCCGGCCGCCCCCGCCGGGCAGACGACAACCCTGCACGAGGTCGGCTCCCGTGCGGAGTTCGGCCACGAACTTGGGCAGTTCGAGGAAATCATAGCTGTCATCGGCGTCACCCATGATTACCCAGCGTCCTCTGGCAGCCGATATGCCGCCGGCCAGCGCATTGCCGTAGCCTTTCTCAGCCACATGCACGACGCGTGCACCATTTTCCAGCGCCAGTTCGATGGAGCCGTCGGTACTGCCATTGTCGGCGACCAACATCTCCCCGGCAATGTCCTCGGCAGCCATCGCCCGCCGGATCTTGTCCAGGCAGGTGGCGAGCGTATCCGCCTCGTTGAGGCACGGAAGTACGACAGAGAGTTCCAAATCAGCGGGGGTGCCGGACATGCGGCCCGACGCTAGCGCGCGCCCGCCGGCTAGGCGATCTCTTTGCGGTCCTTGGACAAGCCGGGGAAAGACCCTTTCCTGTGTCCAATCTTCCGTTTGGACTCCGACACAAATGACAAGATCTGTCCCGTAGCGGGACAATGGCGGCCGGCTTCAGGTGAAACTTTTCCCGGTTGGCGTGGTTTGAACTGGGGAATGTTCAGGCAAAGAAGGCCGAATGGCCGCGGAAATCAGACGAAAAATTGACGTCGCAGGCCTGCCGGCTATGCTGGCACCAACGTTGCTTGAGGTAGAAGTGCGGTTGGTCGCAGGTAATGAGTGGACCGTCCATGCAATCATATTAAACCACCTGCGAGCTTGGTTCACGCCGCGTAAAACACAGAAAGGTAAATACAGTTATGCGTATCCAAAAGAATCGTAAGGCCGGCTTCACGCTGGTGGAAATCATGATCGTGGTCGCGATTATCGGCCTCCTGGCTGCCATCGCCATCCCGAACTTCGTCAAGGCCCGTGAAACCGCGCAGAAGAACGCGTGCATCAACAACCTCCGCCAGATCGACGGCGCGAAGGAGCAGTACATGCTTGAGAACAGCACCACCACGGCTCCGGCCGCCCTCACCGACATCTCGGGCCCTGGCAGCTTCATCAAGCAGACCCCGGTCTGCCCTGCTGGTGGCACCTACACTGTTGAGGCCGCGGGCGTTGATCCGACCTGCACCATTCCTAATCACGATCTGGACCCGAACACTCCCTAACCGGCTTACCTGGCTTTGGGGGCCGGAGGAACTACCTCCGGTCCCCGCCTAAGCCGCAAACCCTCTGGCGCAAGCCAATGAAACTGAACCGTTCCAACGCAGCTGGCTTCACCCTGGTGGAGATCATGATCGTCGTCTCGATCATTGGCCTGCTCGTGGTCATCGCGATTCCGAATTTCTTCAAGAATCGCGAGATCGCCCAGAGGAACACCTGTGTTTCCAATCTGCGGGTGATCGACACAGCCAAACAGCTGTGGGGCATGGAAGCCGGGAAGGCCAGCGACGACGAACCGATTGAGGAAGATCTGGTGGGCTTCGGGCTCTATCTCAAGCGGATGCCGATCTGCCCCGGCGGGGGAACCTACGACTTCTGGTCGATCGGTGAACTTCCAACCTGCGATTTCTCCGCGGGCAGTGTGGTTCACGAGCTCGTTCCTGAGGACTGAAAAGTTCCCGCGATCCACTCTCATGCCGCGCTGATTCATCAGCGCGGTTTTTTCTTGGCGACATCCGGTCGCATTCTCAGAACCGTTCGACCGCCATTGTTCCCTCAAACCACAGTCCGTTGAAGTCGAGCTGCAGTTCTCCCGTCTCGAGGCTAGCTCCGTAGAGCGCCAGTTCATTGCGCTCGTTCAGGAGCCGGAGCATCTCCTCAAACATCCCTCCATCGAACGCCAGAAGCCGATATCGGTTCCGGCGAAGATTGAGCCTTGTCATCTCGCCGGCCAGTACGTCCAGGTGCTGGCGCGATCGGGTCACCGCCCAGATCTCGGCCCAGGGCGTCTTCACCGCCAGTTTGTCCAGCCGGGCAACGGAAACATCACCACAGTCCACCCAGAGGACGGGACGCAGGGTGAAGTCGAGCTGCAACAGGTCCGGCACATAGGGGACGTTGTCGTCATGCAGCCGGGGCTGAAGCTGAAGGCGGTCGCGCTGGAACACGACAAACGCGAGCAGCTTCAGTAGCACATGGTCGAGCGGTTCGACCGGCTGTTGGGCGATCAGAATCTTCGCGGGCAGCGGATGATTCCGCAGGTTGCTGGTGAGCCGGAAGGTGAATTTGGCGCTCAAGTTCGGGCTGTTTTCCACCAGCTACGGTTCCACAAGAACCGGCATGCCCACCCAGGCGATGTCCCGCAGCGTCTGCGCATTCCAGTTCGCCAGCCGGAAACAACCATGGGATTCGGTCCTCCCAACGTTCTCCGGTTCCGGCGTGCCGTGAATGCCATAGCCCGGAAGATTCAGCCCGATCCACACCAGACCCACGGGATTGTTGGGGCCGGGAGGTATCCGCAGGCGACGGCCCAACCGTCGGCCTTCTTCGGATTCGGTGAAGATTTCCGGATCAAACGTGTAGTCGGGTTCGTCGACAATTACGCTGACCTGCAGTTCGCCGACCGGTCGTTTCTCCACGCGGCTTGCGATGCTGCAGGGAAAATGAGTCATGAGCCGGTCCTGCTGGTCGAACGCCTGCAACGCGCGCCGCTCCAGAAAAATCCGGACATACGAGGCCCGCTGCACGAAGCGCGGCGGACTGACATTCGGAATCTGAACCGTTGTGCCCGGCGATGCCGCCGCCCAATCGATCCCGGGATTTAGACGGCGGATATAGCTCTGATACGCCCTGCCCCGCTCAGCCATCAGTTCAAGGAGCGATTCGTACCCGAGCCGGCCGGCCTGCGATTTCCCCAGCCAGGAGTCAGGCACCGGTCGGAGCAGCGCGACATCGATGGCCTGGATTGTCGCCCCGATCAGAGGGGGCTCCCGCACGCGGAGCGCGTTGCGGGTGTAGCCGTCCAGTTCGCCGGTCACGGGCAGTCCATACTGCTGCTGGAACGCCCTGATGGCAGCCCTTGTCTGACGCCCCATCAAGCCGTCGATCGGCCCCGCTGAAATGCCCTTGCGGGCCATGACCACCTGGGCGTCCAGAACGGTCCGCGCGGGATGGGGCTTGAAGTCGGGAACTGTCGCAACAGGTTCGGAAACGAATGCGGGAGCCGGGTTGGAAGCCGGCGCTGGACCGGTTGGCTCTTCAGTGGGGGACGGCAGGGACGTCGAATTGGTCTGCGGAAGCGGCAGAATCTCCACTACGGCCACCTCCTGAGTCGCCTCCTGGACTTTCGCCGGAGGCGGCGGCTGATCATTCATCGCGATGCCAGGTTCTCGAATCGAGGTTTTGGGAACGGGGTCGTTCGTGAGCGGAGTCTGGGCCGTTTTCCGGCCGGCGGGGGGTTGGCTGCGATGCCAAACGAGCCAGCAGGTCGCGGCCAGCGCAACGATGGTCAGCACCTGAAAAAGGCTGAACCGCCGCTGCGCGAACCCGCCTTGATTACGCTGGCATCGGATGACGCGCACGCAGCCGGTGTAGCCAAACGGCGCCCAAAAGTCGAATGCCTTTGCCCCGGCTTCTAGGGAGTGACGACGCGATAGTAGCGCTCGCTCTGGCCCGTCACATCGTCAACGAAGGAGAGCGTTCCCGCGGTCGCCAATGGGCCGACCGCCGGCAGGTCCGTCCACGCGCCCGAGTGGACAGCCGCGCGGCGCTGGGGCCGATAAACCACACCTGCCTGGGCGGAAAACCGGATGGTGAGCTGGTTGCCATTTCGGTTGATCGACTGGATCTGTGGAGGCACCGGCTGCGGCAACGAATAGACAATCGTCAGCTGGGGACGGTGGGCTGGATTGTCGGCATACTCCCGCGAGGCGAACTGGCGGGCGGTGAAGCCGAAATTCTCGGACAAACTGCGGAGAACCCAGCCGTGATTGCTGCCGGGGTCGGCCAACCAATCGCGCACATCCTGCAAGCCGGTTTCATTCAAATCGGCAGTGTAGTCGCGGTCGGCACCCGCCAGGGCAAAAAAGGCGAAGCTCGCGGCCTCCGCGAAATCGTCGTCCGTGAAGTCGCCTCCGGGTGGCGTCCATGCTGAAGCGGAAGCTCCGTGAAAACGATGCAGCCAGGTGGTCTCTCCCGCAGTCGCAGGCTGCGTGCTGGTCATCGGCACCTGCGGATCGGTAAAGCTCTTGGTCCCTTCACCCCATGGTTTGAGGACCCTGTGGGCATTGAACTCGGAATTGTTGTTGCCCTTCGCGGGATCTGGAGCC
Source organism: Verrucomicrobiales bacterium (assembly GCA_003484235.1). GTDB lineage: Bacteria > Verrucomicrobiota > Verrucomicrobiia > Limisphaerales > RI-55 > RI-55. The sequence continues at coordinate 14,384 of DNDP01000465.1, read as the reverse complement.
CGGACCACCCGGAAATAAATTGAGGCCGAATCGATGACAGCATTGGCTGGCAGTGTGGCGGCCACGTCGAAGCGGATCAGAAGTCGGCTTCGCGTGAAAGGTCCGTCGTCTCCGGTCGTCCCGGCAGGAAGAAACGGCATGCCTCCGAGATTGTTGGCTGGCTGACGCTGCCAGAGCGAGGTGTCGGCCGCCGGAAACAAGGTCACCTGGGCGGCACCGGCCGAACCAAGGGTGGCGATGACAATCAACACTGTCACCCAACCGGGGGAAATCGCGCGATTCATGCCCGGAAAGAAAACATCGACGTCAGGGGAGTCAAGACTTCGACGCCAACCGGTAAATCTGCGGCCGTGCCCGAAGATTCATGCCGCCCTACTTCAACAGGAACAGGGCCGACCCCACCACGACGGTGGGCAGGAGCGCGCCCAACAAAAGCCCCATCGGCGAAATCCCGTCCTCAAAGAACCGGTTGAGGATCGACTGTCCCGCCGGATTCGGCGCATTGGCGATGACGGTCAGGCCGCCGCCGGTGACGGCACCCGCCACCACCGCGTGTTTGAGGGCGTCACTCAGATTGGGCACCAGGGTTGCCAGATAGGTGATGGCGGCATTGTCGTTGAACGCCGTGAGCACCGTCGCGCCGACGAACAGCGGAAATTCCGAAAGGCTGCCCAGGATCGGCTCGATCCACCACTGCTGCAGGCCGCCATGGATCACGAGTCCGGCAAGGAAGAATCCGACCAGGATGGGCGAGCGCAGCTCAAGCCGGTATTGGAAGTGTTCCGTGGCCTGGTAGAAAGCGAGGAAGAACAGGAAGCCGCCAAACAGGAAGACCGGGTGGTGCGCATTCACGACCGCCCAGCCGATGAAGATCAAGTGCACCACGGTTACCCCGATTGGCACGGGCTCCTCGATGTCGTCCGGATCGCTGCCCGGACCTGAAACGATCCGGCTGGACACCATGGACTCAAACTCCGAACGGAACAGGAGGTAATAGACCACGTTGGCAACCATGATCCCCACCGCCGCGTGCCAGCCGAAGTTCTGCATCATGAACGGCGTGTCCCATCCCCAGCTCTTGGCGACCATCAGCACCGGCGGGGCCGCGAAATGCGTGAGCGTGCCGCCCACGGAAATGTTCACGAACAGGAGGCCCAGCGTGGCGTAGGCAAACCTCGGCCTCGGCTTGAGCGCATAGAATTGCTTGCTGAGGAGCGACGCGGCGATGGTCATGGCCGCCGGCTCGGTAATGAACGAACCCATCAACGGTCCCACGGTGAGAATGGAAAACCACCACGCCGCAATGCTGCCGCCACCCAGGGCGGCCACCCGCCGCATGACCGTTTCCGCCAGGTTGAGTACCGGCTTGGTGGCGGCCAACGCCATGATGATGACCACGAAGATCGGCTCGTGGTAGCTGACCTTGTCGTTGACGTAGAACACCGTGTTGTCCGCCCCAAACTTGAACAGCATCATCAGCATGAGGGGCACGACCCAGATGCCGAACACCGCCTCCACCTCGCCCAGGAAGTGGAAGATCGACGCCCCAAAACTCACGTCATCCTTGGCGTTCTTGTAGCCCTTGGCCGACGCCGTCCGGCCCGTCTGCTGGATGCGTGCCCGGTGCCGGTCCTCCAGCACGTGCGACCAGTGGCGAAACTTCTGGGTCAGAAATGTGTGGCAGATCGCGCCGAGGAACAGCAGCGTGGCAATCAGGTTGAAGGGCTCGACGTCGATCCGGTGTTTCAACTTTTCCATCACCCCGGTGATCTCCCCGTCGTCATAGCTCTCGAGCGGCACCGGAAACGGAAACGAGTTGGTCGCGGTGGAGGCCGAGGCCGCTTCCACCCCGCAGGGAAGGACGCAGAGGACGGCAAGGAACAAAAAGGCGCCGACGAGGCGGCGGAGGAATGCGTTCATGAATGGCGGATGTGTGAACACGGAGGCCGGTTCTAGCGACATCCGGCGCGCTGTGCAAGTTTCGCCGGGTGCAAAAAAGCCCGCGCCTGGAAGGACGCGGGCGTTGAGGGGAACTTTGCCCGGTTCAGTTCACCGCCACCGAACGGACGCAGTTCTGCCCACCGAATGGATTGGCGATCCGCTGTTCGGCCGTCGGATCGTCGCACCAGGCGCCGTCCACCATGAAGCGGTATTGATAGCGGCCGGGAGGCAGCGAGACGGTGGCCTTCCACACGCCATTGCGGCTTTTCTTCAGCTGAATGGGTTCGGCATTCCATTCGGTGAAGTCGCCGGCCAGCAGGACGGCAGAGGCGGCCGGCGCCTCCAGCTGGAAGGTTTCCTTGATGTTCTTGGTTGCAGGCTTCTTGGCAGGCATTGGTTCAGTATTGGTTTCAGTTTCTATTTCAGTTTCGTGACGAAGCGGGAGGCGGAGCGCTCCCCGCTCCCAAAGCGGGAGAATAGCGGGGCGAACACTCATGACAAGTGACGATTTCGGCACGCCGCACGTTCGCCCGAAACCTCCTGATGGACAGCGAATTCAAGGGCTCAACCCCCGGGGCCGGATGCGATCAGCGGGCCGATCGACGTCACGAAACCGGATGCTTGGCGCACGACCCGGGACTTGGTTCCCAGCGAACCGGGCCGTCTCAGAATGGTCGCTTTACACCCGTTTGCCTCCGCCCCTATCCTCCGCCGCAACGAGCAGCAATCATGGCGAAACAAATTGTCGAAATGGAAATCGAGTCGGCGAAGATGGAGCTTCCCGACGTGAAAACCCTGAAACTGAAGTGGCCGGAAGGTTACGACCCGGAGTTCAAGACCGGCCAGTTCATCACCGTCTACTGGCCCGACGCCCCCGCCTACAAGCGGGCCTATTCGCTTTCCTCGTGCGCGCTCGACCGCGGCTCCTTTGAAGTCACCGTAAAACGGGATGGCAAGATGGGCACGCGAATCGTCGACTGGGCCAAGGAAGGCGACAAGATGATCGTCATTCCTCCGGTGGGCAAATTCCTGCCCGTCCTCGAACCGGGCAAGCATCTGATCTGCATCGCCGGCGGCTCGGGCGTCACTCCATTCCGCGGTTTTGCCCGCGAGGCGACCCGGCGTGAGCTCGACACCCGCATCACGGTCCTCTACAGCGTGCGCACGACGAACGACATCATCTTCAACGAGGAGTTCCGCGAGCTGGCCCAGCAGAACCAGAACTTCGAGTTTCTCGTCACCTGCACCCGGTTGCACGAGCAGGACCAGTGGACGGGCAGGCGCGGACGGATCGACACCACCTGGATCAACGAGCACATCGTCGACCTGGCCAACACCGTCTTCTACGCGTGCGGTCCGACCGAGCTGGTGGACGCCACCGAACACCTCGTCGTCGCCGAGATGGGCGTGCCCAAGGCGCAAATGAAGACCGAAAAGTGGGGCTGATCGGCGGTCGCGAATGAGCCTGAAACGCACCCCTCTCCACCAGGCGCATGTCCGTCTGGGCGCCCGCCTGATCGATTTCGGCGGCTGGGAAATGCCGGTTCAATACTCCGGCATTGTCGATGAGCATCTGTGCGTCCGCAAAGCGGGAGGCCTGTTCGACATCGCCCACATGGGCGAATTCGAGGTGAGCGGCGCGGGAGCCTCCGCCTTCCTCAACCAGCTGCTGACCAACGACGCCGAAAGGCTCACGGTCGGGCTCGGCCAGTACACACTCATGTGCAACGCCGACGGCGGGACCATCGACGACCTCTACCTCTACCGGCTCGACACTGACCGCTACCTGCTCGTGGTAAACGCGTCTAGGATCGAGGCCGACTGGTCCTGGATTGAAGCCCAACACGCGGCACTGCCGGACCGGAGCAGCGTGAGCATCAAGAATCGCTCGGATGCGCTGGCCGCCTTGGCCGTGCAGGGTCCCCGGGTCGCCGGCTTCATTGACGGTTGTTTTCCCGGAGCCTCCCGTGGTGGGGCTCCGGTCCAGGCAGTCTCCGAACTCGCGAAGAATCAGATCGGCTGCTTTCNNCGACCGCTACCTGCTCGTGGTGAACGCCTCGCGGATCGATGCCGACTGGTCCTGGATTGAAGCCCGACACGCGGCGCTGCCGGACCGGAACACCGTGACCATCGCCAACCGCTCGGAAGCGCTTGCCGCCGTCGCCGTGCAGGGTCCGCGCGTCGCCGGCTTCATTGACGGTTGCTTCCCCGGAGCCTCCCGCGGTGGCGCTCCCGTCCAGTCGGTGTCCGAACTCGCCAAGAATCAGATCGGCTGCTTTCGGTTTGGCGGGAACGAGGCATGGATCGGCCGGACCGGCTACACCGGTGAGGACGGTTTCGAGGTCATTGCCGCGGCGGACATGATCGAACCGATCTGGACCCGGCTGCTGGCCAACGGCCATGCTGCGTGCCTGCAACCGTGCGGCCTGGGGGCCCGCGACACCCTGCGCACTGAGATGTGCTATCCACTCTACGGTCACGAACTGGGCGAGGACATCACCCCCATCGAGGCCGGCGTCGGTTTCTTTGTGGCGACGGAAAAAGCGGCATTCACCGGCCGGGAGGTGCTCACGCAACAGAAGACCAATGGCGCACCGCGACGATCCATCGCCTTCGTCATGGCCGAAAAGTCCGCGCCGCCGCGGCCGCACTACCCGGTGGCATTGCCGGTCGGGGGCGGCGAGGCGATCGGCGAAGTCACCAGCGGCACGCAAAGTCCCTCCCTCAACCAGGGCATCGGCCTCGCTCTTGTCAAGGCGGGGTCCGCCAAGGCCGGCGACGAGATCGTCGTTGAGATTCGCGGACGCCGTTTCAAAGCCACCGTCGTCAAGAAACCCATTTACCGATCTTCAGCTTCCTGAAATTCTCCCCGCGCCTATGAGCAACGTTCCCGTCGAACTCAAGTACGCCAAGTCCCACGAATGGGTCCGCCTCCAGGGTGACACCGCCGTCATCGGCATCACCGATCATGCGCAGCACGAATTGACGGATGTGGTCTTCGTGGAACTGCCCGAGGTCGGCCGCAAACTTTCCGCCGGCGAGGCCTGCGCGGTGGTGGAGTCGGTCAAGACCGCCAGCGACATCTACTCTCCGGTTGGCGGCGAGGTCATCGAGGTGAACAGGGCGCTCGACAACGACCCCGGCCTCGTAAACCGCGAGCCCTATGGGAACGGCTGGTTCATCAAGGTGCGCGTCAGCGGCGGACTGCCCGCCACGTTGATGGATGCCGC
>DNDP01000465.1:7858-8972 GCA_003484235.1 Verrucomicrobiales bacterium | reverse complement strand
CTTCGCTTCTCCGGGGCGTTCACGGATTGAATCATTCAGTGTAAGTCCGTTCCCAAATGAAGAACCCCGGGACGCCGCAATGACATCCCGGGGCTGAACCGGTCAAACAAGGCCTTCCTACTTCACGACCACCGTCGCAGCCTCGTTGCCGAGTCGGCCGTCGCGATACATGAGCAGCAGACCCGTCTGGGAAGGCGAGGCTGCGGCACCGCCCGGCACACCTTCCACCAGCAGTTCGGCCTGGCCTCGGGCAGGCACCCCGGCGTCCGGCAGTCCGTAGCCGAAACTGCTCGGGATTCCCAGTGTATGGGACATCCCTTCCACCGCGTCCGTCAGATTGCCGGTGAAATAGTTGTCGAAGGCATAGACCGCAAAATCAAACTGGGTCCCGAGTTCCAGTCCCAGCGCGTCCAACGGCGCGGTCAGAATGACGTTCGCCGAGTTCAAGTCGGCGTCGTTGTAGAAGTAGGCGGCCGCCGTGCCGGCGTTGAGATCAAACACCGAGACGACATTTTCCCCGGTGGCGGCGAATCCTCCCAGCTCCGAGTTGAAGATCACAAAATCCGCCAGCCCGTCCCGGTCGGCGTCGATGTAAACATCAAACTCCGCCGGGTAGTTGGGATGGGACCGTTCACCATAAGTGTTGATCGCCACCTGCATGCCGAACTCCGGCTCCTCGGGTGTGCCGCCGATGATCACCGGTCGGACGCCCACCGCGTTGATGTCGATGACGGCAAAGTTGTCACCCGCTCCCGGCAGCTGGGACTTGGGAATCCGGTCACTCGATCCGGTCCAGGCAAACACGTCCACCGGACCATCGGCCACACCGACGTTCGCCAGTCTCAGGCTGCCGGTGCCGTTCCGCCGCAGTTTCACCCGCCTGGCGGCGTTGATGTCCGACGCCTTGTGCGGCAGCACGTGCCAGGGAAGGTGAACTTCGTCATGCGCGTCACTGAGGCGGATGTAGCCGTCAAACTCGACGGACGCCAGCAGCGGTCCGTTGCCGCCGTTGAAGCCTCCGTTCATCGTCCAGTCGGGCAGCGCGTCGGCATCGATCTTCACGAACACCGGCACCAGCCGGACGCCGTGCGGCGGAACGAACACCACAGGCGGC
>DNDP01000465.1:1788-7689 GCA_003484235.1 Verrucomicrobiales bacterium | reverse complement strand
ACCACAGGCGGCGCCCAGACGGTCACGGCCCCGGAGGCCGCGTCGTCCGCATAGCGGAATTCCGTCTCCACGCGGTAGCTGCGGTGCCGGTGCGAAAGGTTTTTCACCAGCATGAACTGCAGCTTCAGGCTGTCGTGGGCGGCGGTATCGAAGCCGAATGAGAGTGCGCCTCCCGCGTGCAATCCGAGCGCAAGGGTGCGGGCGCCGAGCGCGCGATCCACACGAACCTCGCCCGCACCGATCCTGGTGATCGGCGCCAGCACTCCCGGGACGAGCGCCGGACTCGTGTAGATCTCGGGATCGGCGTTGTTCATGAGGGCCGCCTTCACGAGCGCCGGCGGCCAATGAGGATGTGCCTGCACGAGGAGCGCGGCGGAACCGGCGACCATCGGCGCAGCACCGGAGGTTCCTCCGAAGGCCGTTTCAAAATCCCCGGTGCCCACTTCCGCCGAAAGCGAGGCTCCGGGCGCGGAGATCTCCGGCTTGATCGCGTCCTCGCTGTAGCTCGGGCCCCGCGAGGACGAGCTGACCATGCTGCCGATCAGCGGAATGGGGTTATCGGGCGAGATGGTGACGTTCACCGGCGCGCCGAGGTTGGCTTTGATCAGGCTGGCGTAGCTCTGGATGATGACCAGCGTCGGCACAAACGTGTCACCGCCCCCAAACGAGAACTTCAGGGCGTCGCCGGGCGCGACCAAGCCGAACAGCACGCCGGCGGCACCGGCCTTGGCGGCGCGGTCGATCTTCAAACTGACCGCACAGGCGCCCCGGTCGATGAGCGCGATCTTGCCGTTGAGATCAACACCCTCCGGATACGGATCGAGGCCCGGACAACCCCGGCCGACATGCACCACGTCTCCCGTCACGGCGGCGTTTACCGGCGCCCAGTCGAGGGTCTCGGTGTTGGGATACGATCCGGCAATCGACGCAGGTGAATTGATGATCATCGGAATCTGCCCGGCCGACGGCACCTGGGTCTGCGCGACGCTGATCACACCGGGCGTGGAGGCCGGCGAACCCGTGATGTAGGGCCGGTCCGCGGCATTGCCGGCCGACGCCACCACCACCACTCCGAGGCGGACCGCGTTGGCGCAGGCCTCGCTCAGGTCGTCCTCGCGCTGGCCGTAGGAGGAACCGAGCGAAAGGTTCACCACATCCACCGCGTCCGAGATGTCACCATCCCCGTTGGGGTCGAGCACGTAGTCCATCGCCTCCAGCAGTGCGACGCCGCTGCAGGAGGTCGCCACTGCGCTGCACGCCTTGACGGCCAGCAGGCTGACGCCGGGTGCGACTCCCCTGTGCGTGCCGTCGCTGCTGCGTCCACCGATGATGTCGGCGACATGCGTGCCGTGTCCGCCGAAGTCGATCGGATCTTCGTCGTGCGCGAGATCACCGTCCGGCCAGACTTCGCCGACGAAATCGAAGCCTTCGATCACCTTGGCGGTCGGAAACAGGCCATCGCGCGTGGTGTTGAGCGGATCTGCGGTAGCGACGCCGTAGGCGTCCTCATAGGCCTCGACCGTGCCCGGGCCGCCAAAGTTCCGGTGCGTGTAGTCGATGCCGGAATCGATCACCGCCACCCGCACACCGGTGCCGTCGAGTCCGGCGGACTGGACCGCCGCCGCGCCGATGTAGGGAACCGTCTCGGCGAGGTCCAACTCGTAGTTCACCACCGGCCGGACGGCGGTGACACCCGGCAAGGACGCGATCACCGGAATGCTGGCGGCATCCACGCGCAGGGCCACGGCATTGTGCGCCTTCCGGACGCGGGCCAGTTCGCGGGCGCCCAGATTGCGGACGCGGTTCATGAAGTCGTTCTGCCTGGCATCGAGCGCCCGGAGATGTTCGCGTTGCCGGGCACGTTCCATCAGCGCGCCGGTCTTGCGGGCGTCCTCAGCCTGCGCGGCGGCCAGGGAGGGATCCGCCAGCCGCACAATAATCTCAACCTGACCGCCCGCGCCCATCAACCGGGGATCAACCGGCGCGAGTGCGGTTTCGGTGGTGGCAACACTCAGGTGGGAGACATCGGCCAGCCGAATCTGCGCGGTCGCAAACATCGGTACGGCCAGCAATCCACCGAACAGGGACAACGATACGAAGGGTCTTCGCATAACTTCTCCATGCATGGGTTTGAGTTGGTTTGGGAGTGGACGATCGTCATTCTCATCAAACCCAATGGCCGGTCAACTCCGGCTTCGGAATAGCTTCAATTCCCTCTGTCGCAGGCACTGGCAGAATCCCGTTCCCCCTGCCGCGGAACACCCGGGGGCGACCGGCCGACAACCCTTTCCACTCACACGTATCTCGATCCGACCAGGCGGAACATCGCCGACAACGATCTCGACTGCGCCGCCTTGTCGAGGGCGCGCGAGCAGGCCTCCTTCACGTGGAGGTTGTCCAGATCCCGTACGAACTCCTCGGTCGCCAGTGCCCGCGCGGCGGCGGTGTCAAACTCCGCGCGGATACGCCCGAGCTCGCCGTGATCCAGCCAGTAGCCGCCGCACGCCGGGCAGCTGTCCACCTCGACCTTCCGGTTGGCGCAGAAAAAATGCTGCCGCAGCACGACGTCCGCGCAGCGGGGACAGTTCAGCCGGACGACGGGATCACGGGCGATGTCGGGGTGCTTCCCGACATGGGCCAGCAGGTCGCCTTCGGTCTCGTGCTGTTCATCCAGCTTCTGCAGTTCGAAATGATCGAACCAAACTCCGCCGCAGCCGTCGTGGCAGACATCGACCACGATCCTGCCCACGGCCAGCGGGGTCATCGGCTGGACGCAGACGGGACAGTCGATGGCGGGATGGAAATCGGGGTGCATGAATCTGAGTTACCAAGCCGCCGCCCACGGGTCGATGACAATTCACGGAGTCCGCCGCTCCGCACTGGAAACCCGGCTTGGCGCCGGGCCCCGGTGCCTCCCCGCTGCTTGCAATCCCGTGCTTCAGCCCTACCATCGCCCGCCGCATGAGTTTCATCGATCAACTGAAGTTCAATGCCGACGGGTTGATCCCCGCGATCATCCAGGACGCCGCCAATGGCCGGGTCCTGATGATGGCGTGGATGAACCGCGATTCGGTCGAGAAAACGGTCACGACCGGCAAGACCTGGTTCTGGAGCCGGTCCCGCAAGAAGTTCTGGATGAAGGGCGAGACCAGCGGTCACACGCAGAACGTGAAGGACATCGCGTTTGACTGCGATGGCGACACCCTGCTGATCCAGGTCGAACAGACGGGCGCGGCCTGTCATGAGGGCTACCGCTCGTGCTTCTTCCGCTCGGCCAGCGAAAATGCCGATGGTTTCAAGATGACGGAGCCCCGGCTGAAGTCATCTGACGAGATCTACGGAAGCGAGTGAGGTCGCGTGGAAGACTGGATCCCATTTGGAAGCGCGGACTACTGGTGGCTGCTGGCCGCACTGGGGTTCGCGCGGTTGATGGATCTGCTGAGCACGTTCACGGCTACGCCAAATCTGGCGCTGGAAGGCAATCCCATCGCGAAAAGCCTCGGCTGGAAATGGGGCGGACTGTTGAACCTGGCCATCTGCGTGGTCTTCGCGGCGTGGCCGATGGTCGCCATCATCGTCACCACCACCAGCCTGCTGGTCGCGTCGCGGAACTTCTCCGTCGCCTGGCACATGCGGTCCGCCGGCGAGGCAGGCTACCGCGCCTGGTTTCTGGAGCAGATGAACCGCACGCCCATGAGCCTTTACCTTTTCTGTCTGGGCGGCCAGACGGCCCTGGTGGCGCTGGTGGGCGGCGCCCTCGCGGCGTTCTCCTCCGAACTGGTGCCCATCGCCATCGGTTACGGCATCCTCGCCTATGCCGCCGCAGTGGCGTTCTTCACCCTGCTGTCCATCTGGCGCTGGCGGGCCGCGATGCGGATTTGACCGCGCCCGGCCAGTCAGTTCATCGTCCCGGCCGCAAATGATCTCACCGACCCGCGAAGAGTTTCTCCAGCTGACGACCCGGGGCAACCTGGTGCCGCTTTCGTGCCGCCTCCTGGCGGACATTGAAACGCCCCTGTCCGCCTACCGGAAGATTCGCGGACAGGGAGAATCCTTTCTTTTCGAGTCGATCGAAGGGGGCGAGCACCTGGGCCGCTACAGCTTCGTCGGCTGCAGTCCGCGCGCGATCATCAAGCAGACCGGCAACCGCATCGAGCTGATTGAAGGCGGCAAGGTGACCGAAAAGTTCGCGATCCCCGCCAAACCGAACGAAGGCTGCGGCCAGTGCGTGAAGGACGGCCTGGAAGTCATCGAAAAGATCCTTGCGCGCTACCGGCCGGTCCCGCTGCCTGACCTGCCACGGTTCACCGGCGGGGCGGTCGGGTTCATCGGCTACGAGTTCATCCACGACGTGGAGCCCGTGGTGCCGCGTCCGCCCCAGGACGAGCTGGGCACGCCCACGATGTATTTCCTGCTCGCCGACCAGCTGCTGGTCTTCGACCGCGTGGCGCAGACGGTGACCATCATCGTCAATGCCATCGTCGAAAACGGCGGTGCGCCGGAGGACGCCTACGAGGACGCCGTCGGCGAGATCGAGCGGATCACCTCGCTGCTGGCGCAGCCGATGCAGAATGACCCCGTGCCGGTGCCGCAGCCGGCCGACGTGCCGGTTGAGTCCAACCAGACGCGCGAGGCGTTCCACGCCAACGTGATCAAGGCCAAGGAATACATCCGCACCGGCGACATTTTTCAGGTGGTCGGCTCGCAGCGGTTCAGCACGCCGTTCGACGCCTCGCCGCTCGACCTTTACCGGGCCGTCCGCACGATCAACCCCTCGCCCTACATGTTCCTGCTCGAGCTCGAGGGGTTCTCGCTCGTGGGCGCTTCGCCGGAAATCCACGTCCGCTGTGAGAACCGCCGGGTCGAGATCCGGCCGATCGCCGGCACACGCCGCCGGGGGAAGACGGAGGAGGAAGACCAGGCGCTCGAGGCCGAACTGCTGGCCGATCCGAAGGAAAGGGCCGAACACGTGATGCTCGTCGATCTGGCCCGCAACGACATCGGGCGGGTCTGCGAATACGGCTCGGTGACTCCGCAGGACCTGATGATCATCGAGCGATACAGCCACGTGATGCACATCGTCACCCAGGTGGAGGGCCGCTTGTCGGCGGACCGGACCCCCTACGATCTGATGCGCGCAACCTTTCCCGCCGGCACGCTTTCCGGCGCGCCGAAGATCCGGGCGATGCAGATCATCTCCGAGATGGAGCAGACCACCCGCGGTCCCTACGGCGGCTGCGTCGGATACTTCAGCTTCAACGGCAACCTCGACTGCTGCATCACCATCCGCACGGCGCTGCTCAAGGACGGCCGGGCCTACGTCCAGGCCGGCGGCGGCTGGGTCGCGGATTCCGATCCCGAAGCCGAGTACATGGAAACGGTGAACAAGAGCAAGGCGATGCTCCGGGCCGTGGCCATGGCCCGACAGATCGCCTCGGGTCGGGCGTAAACAATCGGCCCCGCAGGCTACGGCCAACGGAGCCGGAAGAACGCGTTCGCCACGCCGATTGGAAGACGCAGGGTGACGGTGTTCCCGTCCGTGGTGGGTGTGCCTCCGGCGGGAACCCACCCGGCCGGCGAAATGCCGGAGGCGGCATCCATCGCGAACGCCGGACTGGTCACCGGCCAGCTCAGCACGATCTCATTCCCTTCACGCCGAATGACCAGCGCCACCGGCGTCGGCGTCCCGGTCGACATCGTGAAGACATACACGGCCCCTGCTCCGCCCGCGCTGTTGTTTGCCTGGTTGCCGCCCACGCCGGTCGCGTTGCTGCCCTCGATCAACGCGCCCACCACCACGGTGTTGCCGGCCAGCGCCACGCCCGAGCCGAACTGATCTCCCGCCTCGGCATTCGAGGCTTTCAGGAATGCCCGCTGCGACCACACCCCGGCCGCGCGGCT
>DNDP01000465.1:1474-1654 GCA_003484235.1 Verrucomicrobiales bacterium | reverse complement strand
TGAAGAGGTACGCGGCACCTGCGCCATAGGCGGAATTGTCCACGCCGTCGCCGTTGGGAACGATCGTGGCACTCGCCTCCAGGATTGCCCCCACCACGGCCGTGTCGCCGGCCAGCGCAACCGAACTGCCGAACGTGTCGGTGGCGTCCGTGTTGGGCGCCTTCAGGTAGGCCTGTTGGG
>DNDP01000465.1:1003-1182 GCA_003484235.1 Verrucomicrobiales bacterium | reverse complement strand
GCCGATTGATCGAGCTGGTCGCCGTTGATCTCGCTGGAGCTGCTCGCCTCGCCCGGCGACCCCACGAGCAGCGTGTCACCCGCCACGGCGACCGCCGCGCCGAAGTTGTGTGCAAACCCCGGCTGGGAGGCTTTCAGATAGGCCTGCTGGATCCACACACCGGCATTGCGGACGAAGAC
>DNDP01000465.1:536-741 GCA_003484235.1 Verrucomicrobiales bacterium | reverse complement strand
TAGGCGGCGCCGGAAATCGCCATCGAGTTGTCGTTGCCGTCTCCATTGACGCCGCGCGCCGCACTCGCCTCGGAGCTGGCGCCGACCACCGCCGTGTCGCCGGCCACGGACACCGCCGTGCCAAACTGGTCGCCCGCATCCGGGTTGTGCGCCTTCAGATAGGCCTGCTGGGTCCAGGTGTTCCCGCTGCGCACGAACACGTAGG
>DNDP01000465.1:0-411 GCA_003484235.1 Verrucomicrobiales bacterium | reverse complement strand
AGGTAGGCCTGCTGGCTCCAGAGCGACCCGCTGCGCACGAACACGTAGGCGGCGCCGGAAGCGAACAGGGTGTTGTCCGCGCCATTGCCATTGATCCCGCCGTCTCCGCCCGCCTCGTTCAACGCGCCGACCACGATGGTATTGCCGGAGATGCTGACGGACGTTCCGAAGAAATCGCCGGCCTCGGCATTGGCGGCCTTCAGGTAGGCCTGTTGGGTCCAAGTGCTTCCACTGCGCACGAACACATAGGCGGCGCCGGCCGAAGCCGCGGAATTGTCGGCGGCATTGCCGTTGATCGTGGTGGCCGAACTCCCCTCACCCGGCGCGCCAATGACCACGGTGTCGCCGTCAATGGCCACGGAAGTTCCGAACCGGTCATTGCCGTCCGAGTTCGCGGCCTTCAGGTAGGCC
>DNDP01000322.1:4843-9196 GCA_003484235.1 Verrucomicrobiales bacterium | reverse complement strand
GTCCGCCAGAGCACGCAGTTCTGCATCCCCTCGGTGGCGGCGTCGATCTTCCGGCCGAGATCCGCCAACTGCTCCTTGATCGCCTGCTGGGCCGCGGCGCTGTCCGGCTTCTTGGCCAGTTCGCGGAGCTGCTTGGAAAGTTCTCCCTGGGTCGCGCTGTGATCCCTGCGCTCCCGAGCGAGCTCCAGATAGCGGGCCCGGTCCAAGGCGGACAGCTCGGTGTCCGAATGCAGGTACGAACGGCCGGCGCGCACGATCATGTGATTGCCGGAAAACGTCGCGAGCTGGTCCTTGTGGCCCTCCTCCACCGCCCCAAGCTGGCCGGTCTTGCCCGGGCCGAACACCAGCATGTCGCCGGTCAGCAGCGCGTAGGTGCCGCCTGCGCCCTCGACCACCTGCAGCCGCCGGCCGTCCGTGATGTCGCACACAATCGGGTTGTTGCGGCCCGCAGGCACATACAAGCGGGTTGACGACGCCAGCAAATAACCCTGCGCGGGCAGGTCGTTCTGAACCTGCCGCCATTTCACGGCACCGGTCGCGGCATCAAGCGCGACCAAGTGCACGCCTTCCGAGGGGAACATCCCGGCCGTCGTGTAGGCAATGCCGTCCTGAACGACCACCGACGTCCGCACGGGCCAGTTGGAAATGACCCGTCCATTGCCCGGGATGCGCCGGTCGGTCGCGACGGCGCGCTGCTGCCAGACCGGCGTGCCGGTGGCGGCGTCGAGGCAGTAGACGACGCCGTCGTCGGAGCCGAAGTACGCACGACCCTCGACAATGGTCGGCGCAAACCGCACCGGGCCCTCGGTGAAGAACGTCCACAGCTCCCGACCGGTGACGACATCGAGGCAGCGCACCTGATCATCGGCCGAGGAACCGAAATAGACCCGGCCGCCGACGGCCACGGCGTGAAATGCGCGGTCGAAAATCTGCCGGGCCTTGAGATCGTAGACCTTGTTCCAGCCGTCCCACTTCGCCTCGCCCTGCCACGCCGGCTGCGGCCGCTGCGGAGAACGCCAGGTCCAGGCCTCGGCCAGGCGTCGCGGCAGGGGATCGGGCGAGACACCGGAACGCGCGAAGTCGCCCTGATAGGTGGGCCAGTCCGCGGCGATCCCGTTCAGCAACGGGAACAGAAGCAGTAAAGTGATGAGCTGGGAATGGATCTTCATGATGCAGCAAGGGAAGAGGTGGACGGGGACCTGGGCGGATTGGCGGAATCGGACGAAGCAGGGACCAGCCGCCCGCGGGACAGGCAGACGGTGCGGGTGGCGTAGCGCGCGGCGTCGTCGCCATGAGTGACGACGACCACCGTGCCACCGGCGCGCTGGAAGGTGGCAAGATGCCGGAACACCTCGGCGGCGTTGGCCGGATCGAGGTTGCCGGTCGGTTCATCGGCCAGGATCAACGCCGGGTGCTTGACCAGGGCACGGGCCAGGGCCACCCGCTGGCGTTCGCCGGCGCTCAAGGTTCCCGGACGATGAGATGCCCGCTCCCCCAGCCCGAGCTGTTCAATCAATTCGTTTGCGTGCGCAACGTGGTCGCCAATGCGGCTGCCTGGCGGCAGACCGGCCAGAACGTTCTCTCGGACCGTGAGAAATGGGAGGAGATGAAACAGCTGGAAGACAAAACCAATCCGCTCGGCCCGAACGCGATTCCGCTCGTTCGCCGACTGGGCGTAGAGATCGACCCCATCGAGCGTAACGCGACCCGCACTCGGCCGCTGCATGCCGCCCATCGCCAGCAGCAGGGTGCTCTTGCCACAACCGGACGGCCCCTTGACCACGACAAATTCGCCGCGATCGACGGTGAGCGTGACATCCGACAGCGCGGTCACGCCGCCCCCCGGTCCCGGGAATCGCTTCTCAATCTGTTCGCAGGCAATCATCGATCAGTCGGCTCTCAAGGTTTGGGCGGGCTCCTGTGCGACCGCCATCATGGAGGGCAGCAGGCTGGCAACCGCAGCGAAGGCAGGCGTGAGCAGAACCGCCCAGGCAAGCAGCGCGGGCTCGGCCCGCAGCCCCTTCGCCGTCACCTGAAAAATATCCGGCCCGGCCGCCAGTGCGATCCAGGTGCCGAGCGCGTAACCGGCGAGCGCCCCCAGCACGCCAAGGAGCACCGCCTTGCCGAGCAGCAGTCCCGCGATGCGTCCGGAGCCGTGGCCGAGCGCCCGCCACAGACCGATCTCGGGCCGGCGTTCGCGCACATTCAGCCAGGTGAGCAGCACCAGCCAGCCGGCTCCCACGAGCAGCACCAGCGGAACGGCAAACCGGGCGTAGCGCTCCGCCATCTGGCGCTGCCGGGCGCGGGCGTCCGCCATGGCGGTCAGCTGCAGCACCCGGGCTTCGGGCAGCACCTCCTCGATGACGGCCCGCAGCTGGCCGAGCGGATCCTGATCCGCCGTCAGGCACAGGCAGTCGATCGCCTTGATCTCGTTGATCCTTCCCGGCTGGCCCAGCACCGTCTGCACATCAGGCAAAGCGCCGTAGATGCGCACGTCCTCGTCGGTGCCGCTTTCACCGAGGATGCGCTCGACGGTGAATTCGCGTCCGCCCAGCTGGATCGTGCCGCCACGTTTCGCCTCGAGCCGGTCGGCGATCGCCCGCCCCAGGAACACCTGGCCCGGCTTGATCCGGAATCCCATCGGCTGCTTGCCCTCCTTGGAATCGACGATCGTGTCGCCAATGCCGGTCAACAGCGCCGGGCGGCCGGCAATCTCGATCCGCCCTTCGAGCGCCGGGGTGAGGTGGTTGAAGCTGAGAAAGACTCCGTGCTGCGCGGCGAGCCGTTGGACCGCTTCCTCCGGCATGGTCTGGTCGGAGATGCCGTGCGACCAAAAGTGGTCCATGTCGGTGGATTTGGGAATGATGCGGAGGTTGAAGCCGAGATCGCGCATCACACGGCGGGTCTCGCGCTCCGCCGCGGCGGTGGTCATCCGCACGGCCACCAGCAACGCGACGGCGATGACCAGGCCGACGGTCACGAGCAGGGAGTTGACCCAGTGATGCCGCAGCTCGCGCAGGATGAGGCCGAGGACGTTCATCCCTGTTCCCTCCTCACCTTGCGCCACCAGACGGCGGCCAGCACCAGCACCGCGAGCGAACTGCCCGACAGCACGAACCACATCACCAGCCGGGTGCGGTTCAGCGGCGTGGCGGTGGAGGCGGTTTCCGGAGCCGGAACGGGATCCTGCGCCGGATCAACCGTGGCGGGCGGATCGTTGGCCGTGGCCGTGGCATCGGCCGACGGCAACTCCTCCAGCAGCACTTCGGAGTAGCCCACCGTCGAGGCCGTGCCGGCGAGCTTCTTGAACTGGCCCGTGCCCGGACCCCGCAGGATGATGCGGCTCACCTCGGCACGCACGAGGGGATTCTCCGGGTCGAAGCCGAGCTTCTGGACCGCCTGCCGCTGGCGGTCGGCGTCCCACCGGGCCGGCAGCAGCGGGCCCTTCATCCATTCGCGGTCGAGCTCGCACTCGCAGTCCTGTCCGATGATGACGAGGCGCTCCTCGACGACGGTCTGGGTGATGAGCGGCCCCTCGAGCGGCGACCCGATGCGGCGGCCGCGCCCGAACACCAGCGCGACGCGCGGTTCGGCGGTGGGAGCCGGATCAAAACCCAGCCCCCAGACCGTCACCCGCTCGCGCGCCAGCTGTTCGCGGGTCACGCGGATCAACGCCGGAGGGGTGTCGACCGGCTTGGGCATGGAGGGCATCAGGCGCGCCACGTTGCGGATGGCCGCCTCGATCGAAGCCCGCACCCGGGATACTTCCGCCGGCTGACCGCCCTCGATCAGCAGCACGACGGCAAACGCATTCAGAGCCTGCTCGTGGATCTCGGCGCGCAGCGGCGTCAAGGCAACCGACTCGATCAGGGTGGTGGCGCCGGCCACGTCCCCTGGGAGCGCATCGCCACGCGCGAGCACAAGCTTGCGCCCAACGGAATCCTCCAGCGTCAGGGTGGCTTCGCCGGCTTCCGGCCGTTCCCTGACCAGGAAGACAATGTTCGCGTCCAGCAGGCTGGCGGCGGCGATCTGCCGGTAGAGATCCCTGCGTTCCCCGAGATCGCTGCCGCTGAGCACCAGTTGGTAGAACTCGTCGCCGAGGTCCACAAAGCCGGTGTCGCGCACGGAGTAGCGGCATGCCCACGCGCTGCCGCCGACGAGCAGCACGCCGGCGAGCACGAGCAGAAGGCGGCGTCTCATCGTCCGTCTCCTTTCCCGGGCAGGTGACCGCATTCCGGGCAGTCCGCGCGGCGGCGGACACGCAGTTTGCGAAAGCTCATCGAGCGAAGGTCGGCGATCAGCAGCTGCCCGGCAAGTGGCCGGCCAAATCCGGCGAGCCACTTGATCGCCTCC
>DNDP01000322.1:0-4620 GCA_003484235.1 Verrucomicrobiales bacterium | reverse complement strand
CGAGCCACTTGATCGCCTCCATGGCGGCCAGCGAGCCGGCCGTGCCGGACACCGCGCCCAGCACGGGAAACCGGCGTGTCCAGAGCGGATTCTCCTCCGGGTACAGGCACCGGAGACACGGTGAACGGCCCGGCAGCAGGGTGGTGAGGTGAAGCTCGAGATCGAACACGGCGCACTCGACCATGGGCCGGCCCAGCGCGACGGCGGCGTGGTTCAACGCATAGCGCTCGGCGAACAGCGGCGCGCAATCGATCACCAGATCCGCCTGCTCCACCAGCCCGCGGGCGTTCGCCGGGCTGACGTTCTCGGGAACCGCGACCAGCTCGAGCCGCGGATTGAACGCCCGGAGCCGCTCGACCGCCGATTCGAGGCGGGATTCGCCAATGCGGTCATGGGTCATCAGCGTCTGGCGGTTGAGATCGCCGGGCTTGATGTTGCCGGCGTGCGCGAGCACGAGCCGCCCGACGCCCGCGGCGGCGAGCTGCCAGGCAACCGAACCACCCAGGCCGCCCACGCGGGAGATCAACACCGTGGCGGCCTTGAGCCGGCGCTGGCCCTCCTCGCCGAAACCCTCGACGCCAAACTGCCAGTCGTAAACGGCTCGCTCGTCGTCCGTCAGCGTCGGCAATGTCGTTTCGAGCTGGTCAAGCATGGCGGGTTTCGATGCGGCCGTCCTGAAGATGGAGGATGCGGTCGGCCAGCCGTTCGGCCTCGGCCCGGTTGTGGGTGATGTGCAGCACGGTGACGCCGGTGCGCGCCTGGATGGATTCAAGCAGGTCACACATTGATTCGCGGGTGTCCTGATCGAGGGCGCTGAGCGGTTCATCCAGACAGAGCACCCGCGGGTGGAAGGCCAGTGCGCGACCGAGCGCGACCCGCTGGGCTTCGCCGCCGCTGAGCCCGGACACGGACCGATCAAGCAACGGCGTGATCCCCAGCCAGCCGGCGACTTCCTCCACCCGCTGCCGGATGGTGTCCGCCGGCTGTTTCCGGACGGCCAGGGAAAATCCCAGCTGCTCCCGCACGCTGAGATGGGCAAACAGCGCGGCGTCCTGCGGCACCAAGCCGACGTTCCGGCGCGCGGGCGGCCAGTCCGTGACATCGTCCTGTTCGAGGCGAATGCGCCCGCCGTGCACGCGGCGCAGCCCGCAGATCGCCTCGAGCAGGGTGGTCTTGCCGGTGCCGGTGCGGCCCATGAGCACGCCGTAGCTGCCGGCCGGCAGTTCAAAAGACAGCCCGCGCAGTGCGAAGCTGCCGGCGGAGATTTCGAGCTGTTCGACGGCGATCATGAGCGGCGGGGTTCGCCCAGGGCAGTTTCCCGACCCCAGTGGCGGAGGATGAACAGCGCGGCCACGGCGGTGACCACCATCAACAGCGAGACGGCGACGGCGGCCTCCAGGTTGCCCACGCTCAGTTCGAGAAAGACGGTGGTGGACATGACTTCGGTCTTGAAGCGGGTCGCGCCCGAAAAGACCAGGATGGGCCCGAACTCGCCCAGCGACCGAGCCCAGGCAAGCGTTGCCGCGGCGAGCATTCCCCGGCGCGCGGCCGGAAAGGCCACCAGCCAGAAAGCCTGCGAACGGTGACAACCCAGCGTCAACGCGACCTGCTCGGGCCGGGGACTGAGCTGGTCGAACGTCGTGCGCATCGTGCGGACGGCGAACGCGCAGGCGACCATGAACTGCGCGAGGATCACGCTCGGCACGGCGTAGGTGACGGGAAAGAACTTCTCCAACGCCCGACCGGGGGCGGTTTGAAAGAGGATCAACAAGCTCAGGCCCACCACCAGCGGCGGCAGCACGATGGGGATCTCCACGATCAGGTCCACCAGGTCCCGGCCGGGAAAGCGCGTCCGCGAGAGAAGATAGCCGAGGGGCACCGCCACCCAGAGCGAGAGGAGCGTCGTGATGGTGCAGGAAATCAGGCTCAGCCGAATGGCATAACGGATCTCCGGACTCTGCAGCGCTTCCCAGAGATGCCCCGGGGTCGTGTAGGCGGCGTCGGCGCCGAGCATTGCCACCAGCAGCAGGACGTAGCAGCCACCGATCAACGCCAGCACCGCGTAGAAACGCCGGTCGCTGCCGGAGAGAGGGGCGTGGTCTCCGCTCATACACGTTATTGCCGGGAAATTTCACGCCAGCGAAATCCGTTGGAGGTGAACCGCGCCCGCGACTCCGCGGTGCCCAGGGCGGCAAGCAGTCGTTCCATGAGGCGGGGAAACTCGGTGTCCTGACTGACGGCCACCGGCTGGATGGCGGTCGCGCCCGGCAGGTTGATCAGGGTCACGGCAATCGCGTCACCGGACGCAATCGTGTTGGCCTCGTAGACAATCACGGCGTCCAGCCCGCCGGCCCGGAGCTGGTTGACCAGGAGGTCCGCCGTGGGTGTCTGCACCACGACGTTGGCCATCACCGCGTCGAAGAGCCGGTGCTCGCGCAGGAGGCGGGCCGTCAGGGCGCCGAGGGCGCTCTGCTGTTCGTTGGCGACCCCGAGCTTGAGTCCCGGCTGCTTCAGATCGTCCAACGTGCGGAGACCCCGTGGATTCCCGGCCGGCGTGGCGATGACCATCGTCGTTTCCGCCATCTCGACGGAAGGACCGAACCGGTCCGCCACGGTGGTCATGAAGGAAACATCACAGGCAAAGTAGCCGTCCGGTTTCTGCCCGGCCCTGATCTGCGCGGTGAGGATTCCACAGCCGTTGTAGATGCGGTTGATGCGCACGCCTTCGCGCTCCTCGAACTGCCGGAGCGTCTCCTCGATGGCAACCCGGTTCACGCCGCCACTGTAGAAGACCAGTTCCGGAGACTCGACCCATTTGTCACCGGCGACCGGCGTGAAGCCCTCCCGCTCGAAATGCGCCAGACCGTGGCCGGGCGCGCCAAGATAACGGGCGAACTGAAGCGCCGCGCGCGGCTGGCGGCAGGTGGTCAGCACGCCGATCCCAACCTCGGAGGCGGCCTCGTCGAAGAACCGGCCGGGCACCGCCTCCACTTCGGGGTACTGGCGGGCGGTGGAATCCCAGAGGATCACGGCGTCGGCACTGCCCAGTTTGAGATCGTTGGCGAGGTCGTTCACCGTCGGCTTGAAGGCCAGCGCATGCGCGGCCAGCAGTTCCCAGCCTCCCTGCGGCCCCAGCGCTGTCCGGGCGACCTGACCGATCGCGGCGGCGTCGGGGTTGGGCAGCACCAGGCGCACGTCCGGCCGGGTCAGGTCAGTCAATGACCGGATGCCTTTCGGGTTGCCCCGAGCCACGGCGATCACGGGCGACATCCGCGCCAGCGGGATCGTTTCCGCCACCAGTCCGTTGGTCTTGGCGGTGTGGAGGTAGAACTCGTCCGCCGCCAGGAAGAGATCGCCCCGGCCGGCGACCTTGAGGTTCGCCAGCAGCGTGCCCGAGCCGCCGTACTGGATCTCCACCCGTGTGCCGGTGGCCTGCTCGTACTCGTGCACGACCGACTCGACGGCCGGCTTCAGGCCCGCGGCACAATACAGCAGGAGCGATTGCTGCGTGCCGGTCCGCCCGCTTCGGCTGCCGGAGTTCCACACCAGCAGCGCCGACAAGACGCCCAGCAGCAGCAGTGAACCGATCGAAATGGCGCGCGCGGAGTTCATGATGAGGATCGTTGCATGGGCCGGCAGCAATCTCGCTTCAGATCATCATGCCATTCAAGGCGAAGTCAAAGATGTCAAAATTCCGGGGATCACCTTCCGCGCGGCGCGCGTGGGCATCCTTCAACGGCCGGGAGAACACCAGCGGCACCATCTCCTCGTAACGCCCGCCATGGGACCGGAGACCGCCGTGGAGCTTGGAAAGGTCGTGATGTTCGGGGGTGCGGCCGATCACCGCGTCCCGGCCCGCCGCGACGACCAGGTCGCCCATCCGATCTGGCGGCAGCTGCATGAGCGCCGCCGCCGTGTCCCGGAGCAGCACTTCGGTGAGCCGGGGAACGGACTGCAGCCAGGCCTGCACCTCGTGCGGCGTCACCCGGGTCGCAGCGCCGGTCGGCAGGTGAACCTGGGCGAAGGAACCGAGCGCGCCGTGGTGGACGACGTACGGATCGGTGATCGGCAGGATCACGCGGAAACCGGGGCCAAACCGTTTGACCAGCTCCGTCTCAAGGTAAATGACGTTGGGCGAGCCATCGGCCTTTTGCTTGGCGTTCATGCCGTGGTCGGCCGTCAGCGCGACCACCGCCCCGGCCGCCTCCAGCCGGCCCAGTTCAACGTCGATGGCGGCATAGAAATCCAGCGCCTCGGGCTCGGCGGGCGCGTAGGCGTGCTGCATGAAATCGGTGGTGCTCAGGTAAAGCAGGTCGGCACGGCCGGTCTCCAGGAGGGCGACGCCGGCGCGCAGCACGTAAAGCGACGCCTCGCCGCTGTAGATCTCCGGTGTCGGACCAACGAGAACCTCCACGTCCGCGATGCCGTGGGTCGCCTCGACCGCTTCCCGCGCCTTCTCGGAGGAGAAGGCGATGCCGCCGACCTCGACCAGCCCCCGCGCAAAGATGTCGCGCAGCTTTTCCTTCGCGGTCACCACCGCGACCCGGCGACCGGACTTCTGCGCGGCGGGAAAGATCGTCGGGCAGCGGAGGAAATCCGCCGAGTTCATCATCACTTCCT
>DNDP01000127.1:2450-3800 GCA_003484235.1 Verrucomicrobiales bacterium | reverse complement strand
CAGGTCCATCGTCGAGACGGACGCCAGCGCGGAGAGGGCGGAACTGACCGAGGACATCGCCGCGCTGAGGATCGCCACGATGAGGAAGCCCTTCATCACGACCGGGATCTCGGTGAGAATGAAGATCGGGAAGACGTAGTCGTTCTTGCCGACGCCGGGCTGGGCTTCCGGCAGGGTGATGGCGAACGCGTTCTGCTGGTAGAAGACCCAGAGCAGCACGCCGACCATCAGGAAAAGCAGGAAGAGCGGGAAGATGATCACCGCGCTCAGCGCCAGGGCCCGGCGGCCGTCCCCGACCGAGCGGCAGCTCAGCACCCGCTGCACGATGAGCTGGTCCGCGCCGTGGGAGGACATGACGAGGAACGTCGCGCCGATGACGCCCATCCAGATGTTGTAGGGGGCCGCCAGGGTGAAGCTGCCGTTGAACCAGGCGAACTTCCCGGCCTCCGACGCCGCCGGCCAGATTGCGTCCCACCCCCCGGTGAGCTGGGTGGGAATGTAGATGAAGGCGAACAGCCCCCCGCCGGCGAGCAGCAGAAACTGGATCGCATCCGTCCAGATCACCGCCTTGACGCCGCCGATGTAGGTGTAGATGAGCGACAGCCCGACGAAGAGGAGGATCGCCACGATGATGCCGTCGTCGCCAAAGCCGAGCATCAGCTGCAGCGGGATGCAGGTGACGTAGATGCGCACGCCGGCCGCGAGGGTGCCGGCGATGAGGAAGAAGACGCTGGCAGTCCGACGGGCACCCGGGCCAAAGGCGTCCCCCAGCATCTGGTAGGGGGAATAGATTTCGCCCTTGAAGTAGTGCGGCACCATGACCACCGCCAGCAGGATGCGCGCGATGACATAGCCGATGATGATCTGGATGAAGGCAAGGTTGCCGCCAAATGCAATGGCCGGCACGCCGATGAAGGTCAGTGCGCTGGTTTCGGTGGCGACGATGGAGAGGCTGACGCCCCACCAGGAGATGCCGCGGCTGCCGAGGAAGTAGTCGCGGGTGCTCTTCTGCCCCCGCCCGAGCCGAACGCCGAAGCAGATGACGCCAACGAGGTAGGCGACGATGACGAACCAGTCAGCGACGGAAAGATGAGTCACGGGCGGATGCTAGCGGGCGGATTGGCGGGAGGGAAGCGGTGAACCGCCCGGCGGAACCAAAGTTCCGATCTCCTGCGCTAGGCGGCTGCCTGCCGTCCCTTGTCCTCCAGCGCCGCGATCAGGCTGTCGAAGATCAGCCGGCCGTCGGCGTAGCCGCCCATGAGCTTCTCGCTGGCCCGCTCGGGATGGGGCATCAGGCCGGCCACGTTGCGGCGACCGTTGCAGATGCCCGCGATGTTTTCCACCGAGCCG
>DNDP01000127.1:1208-2307 GCA_003484235.1 Verrucomicrobiales bacterium | reverse complement strand
CCACCGAGCCGTTGGGGTTCGACTCCACCGTGAGCTCGCCGGCGGCGTCGCAATATTGCCAGAGGATCTGGTTGTTCGCCTTCAGCTCCGCCAGCGTCTCCGAATCGGCGAAGTAGCAGCCCTCGCCATGGGCCACGGGAACGCACAGGAGCTTGTCGGCGGGGATGCCGTTGGTGAAGGCGGAATCGCGCGTGGCGGTCTTCAGGAAGACCGGTTCGCAGCGGAACTGGAGTGAGCGGTTGCGGATCAGCGCGCCCGGCAGCAGGCCGGCTTCGCAGAGGATCTGGAAGCCGTTGCAGATGCCGAGCACCAGTCCGCCATCCGCCGCGAACTCCATGACGGCCTGCATGATCGGGCTGAACCGGGCGATGGCGCCGGTGCGCAGGTAGTCCCCGTAGCTGAAGCCGCCCGGCACCAGCACGGCGTCGGCGTCGCCCAGCGTGGTGTCCTTGTGCCAGCGGAGTTCCGCCTGGTGGCCGCAGAGCTGCACGGTGTGGACGCAGTCCTGGTCGCTGTTCGAGCCGGGAAACTGGATGACGGCGAATTTCATTCGAGCTCCAGGCGGTAGTCCTCGATGACGGGGTTGCTGAGAAACTTGCGGGCGGCCTCGTCGAGCCATTTGCGGGCGGCGTCCTTGTCGCCGTCGGCCAGCTCGATCTCGAGATACTTGCCGACGTGCACGTCCTGCACGCCCTGGTAGCCCATGTGGGCAAGCGCGCTCTGGACGGTCTTGCCCTGGGGATCGAGGACGGCCTTCTTCGGCGTGATGATGATCTTCGCTTTCATGCATGGAGCGGGCGGGCCCGCGGTCAACGTGGGCGGCATGTTGGTGAACGAGGCGGGGGGATGCCAGCACTTTTCGGTGAACGCCGGCACTTTGGGACCGCAGTCGGGGCCGAGGCGGCCAGTTCTTCCTTGGCGGGGCCCGGGGTCGGTGTTTAATTCCGCGTCCTCCGTCAAACCGCCCGATTGTCATGTCTGCCCCGATGAACCAACGAATTCAGCTGCGCCGGGCCATCCTGGCTACCGCCGCCACCACGATGCTCGCACCGCCTTTGGCAAGGACCCAGGACGTTGCCGATGGCGGGGAACCGACAAT
>DNDP01000127.1:0-1189 GCA_003484235.1 Verrucomicrobiales bacterium | reverse complement strand
GCGTTCACCGAAAAGTGCTGGCGTCCCCCCGCCTCGTTCACCAACCTCGCACCGCCTTTGGCAAGGACCCAGGACGTTGCCGATGGCGGGGAACCGACAATTCAAGAACTGCCGCCGATCGTGGTCACGGGCGAGGAGGTGGGCGCCGAGGCGCAGGAGTCGCCCCGCCCGTTGACCGTGCTCGGCCCGGGGCAGATCCGGAATTCGGGCATCCAGTCCGTGCGCGATCTGACGGCCCACGCGCCCAACCTCACCGTGGGCGATGCCAATGGGGATCGCACGCCGCGCTTCACGATCCGCGGTCTGCGCGAGAACAACTTCGCCGCGGGCGAGTCGGCCGTCGGCCTCTACATCGACGACGTGCCCTACACCGACATGAACTCCCGCGACGCGTGGCTGTACGACATCGCGACGGTGGAGATTCTGCGCGGGCCGCAGGGGACGTTCTACGGCGCGGCGCGTCCCGGCGGCCTGATCAACATCACCACCCGGCAGCCGGCCAATCGATGGCGCGGCGAGGGCAACGCGGCCTACGGCAACTACAACTCGTACTCCCTCGACGCCGGCGTCAGCGGTCCGATCGTGAAGGACCGGCTTTACTTCAATCTGGCCGGCATCTACGCGGAACGGG
The DNA here is from genome assembly GCA_003484235.1 of Verrucomicrobiales bacterium. Classification (GTDB taxonomy): domain Bacteria; phylum Verrucomicrobiota; class Verrucomicrobiia; order Limisphaerales; family RI-55; genus RI-55. Next base: position 558 of record DNDP01000127.1, on the reverse strand, counting down.
ACGGCTATTTCGACAACACCTTTCTCGGCACGAATCCGGATGACCGGCAGACGCTCAGCGGCCGGGTGCAGCTCCGTTACACGCCGGGCGAACACTGGGACTTCGCGTTGATCGCCTCGGGCAACCGCTACCGCGACGGCTACATCCCGGCGGTGGACGTCACGGCGGAGGATCCCTTTGCGGTGCAGCGGGACTTTGACGGGCACGCGAACACGGACAGCTACAACCTGGCGTTCAAGGCGGCCTACGAACAGGAGAGCTTCCGCGGCGTCGCGGTGACGACCTACCGGGACTGGCGGCAGGACGTTCTGCAGGACTTTGACTTCTCGCCCTTCCCCATCCGGCAGGGCTTCACGAAGCCGGAGCTGCAGCAGATCAGCCAGGAACTGCGGTTCCATTCCCGCGGTGACGACCGGCCGATCAAGTGGACCGGCGGCTTCTATTTTTCGGACCGCACGTTCGACGGCAATTCCGGGTCGATCGAGCTCCAGCCGCTGGGGAACCTGCCCGGCGTGCCGCCGCCGATCATCAACCGCACCCGCCACGAGCTGACGGGCC
>DNDP01000170.1 GCA_003484235.1 Verrucomicrobiales bacterium | reverse complement strand
CGGGCGCCACCTCGCCGGCGGCGCTGGCCGGCACCATCGTGCAGGCGGTGGCGGAATGCCTCGTCGGCCTGATCTATGTGAACGCGCTGAAGCCCGGCGCACCGGCAATCTTTGGCACCTGGCCCTTCGTCTCCGACCTCAGGACCGGCGCCATGTCGGGCGGCAGCCCGGAGCAGGCTTTGCTCTCTGCCGGCTGTGCGCAGATGTTCCATTTCTACGACCTGACCGGCGGCACCGCCTCGGGCATGACGGATTCGAAGATCCCCGACGCGCAGGCAGGCTATGAGAAGGCCTATAACCACGCGCTGGTCGGCAATGCCGGCGCGAACCTGATCTACGAGAGCGCCGGCATGCATGCCAGCCTGCTCGGCTATTGCCTGGAAAGCATCATCATCGACAACGACATCCTCGGCGCCACGCAGCGCACCATCCGCGGCATTGAAGTGAATGACGAGACGGTGTCGGTGGAGACGATCCGGCAGACCTGCCTGGAAGGGCCGGGTCATTATCTCGGCTCCGACCAGACCTTGCGGCTGATGCAGCGCGACTATGTCTATCCGATCGTCGGCGACCGCACCTCGCCCAAGGAGTGGGTGGAGCGCGGCTCGACCAACATCGTCGACAAGGCGATCAAGCAGGCGAAGCTAATCCTGGACCGCAACTACCCGCGCCACGTGCCGGAAGCCTTGGACGACGCGATCCGCGCCAAGTTCCCGGTCCGCCTGCCGCGGGAGCAGATGCGGCCGAAGGCATAAGGGGCGCCATCCTCCGCTCACGCTCCACCGTCATGGTCGAACTTGGTCCGACCATCCACGAGTTTCGATGGGCTGGGCAAAGCGGCGGCAGGCAAACTCGTGGATGGTCGTGCCAAGCACGACCATGACGACTAGAGTAAGACGCGCGCAGTGCTTGAGACGCATCGCGGGCACAGAAGAACGGGGAGACATTCATGACCGATCACGCGCGGGTGGTCATCATCGGCGGCGGGGCTGTCGGGTGCAGCACGCTCTATCACCTGGCCAAGTTGGGCTGGACCGATTGCCTGCTGCTGGAGATGAACGAGCTCAGCTCCGGTTCCACCTGGCACGCGGCGGGCAATGTGCCCAACTTCTCCACCTCGTGGAACATCATCAAGCTGCAGCGCCACTCCTCGAAGCTCTACACGCGTCTGGGCGACGAGGTCGACTACCCGATCAACTACCACGTCACCGGCTCCATCCGCCTCGCCAACAACAAGGAGCGCATGGACGAGTACCGCCACGTCGCGGCAATGGCGCACGCCCAGGGCATCGAGTTCGAGGTGATCGGCGCCAACGACATCAAGGACAAGTACCCGTTCATGGAAATGGACGGCATCATCGGCGGCCTCTACGACCCCTTCGACGGCGACATCGACCCCAGCCAGCTTGTGCAGGCCTATGCCAAGGGCGCCAAGGACCTCGGCTGCCGCATCCAGCGCTTCACCCGCGTGACCGCGCTGGAGCGCGCCGGCGACGAGTGGCTGGTGAAGACCGACAAGGGCGACATTCGCTGCGAGATCGTGGTCAATGCCGCCGGCTATCGCGCGGGCGAGATCATGGCCATGGTCGGGCAATACATGCCGATAATCTCCATGTCGCACCAATATCTTGTCACCGAGATGATCCCCGAGCTGGAGGCGCGCAAGGAGAAGCTGCCGCTGCTGCGCGATCCCGACGTGTCCTATTACCTGCGCCAGGAGCGGCACGGCTTGCTGCTCGGCCCCTATGAGTGGCAGGCGACGCCGCACTGGCTGGAGGGCATTCCGGAGGATTTCGCCTATCAGCTCTGGCCGGATTCGCTGGACCGGCTCGAGACCTATATCGAGAAGGCGATCGAGCGCGTGCCGCTGCTCGGCACCGCCGGCATCCAGCGCGTGATCAACGGCCCGATCCCCTATTCGGCCGACGGCGATTTCGTCATGGGCAAGGCGCCGGAGCTGGATAATTACTTTGTCGCCGCGGGCTTTCTCTACGGCATCGCGGCGGGTGGCGGCGCCGGGCGGATGATGGCGGAATGGATCCTGGAGGGGCGCCCGAGCCTCAATCTGTGGCCGCTCGACATCCGCCGCTTCGGCTTCCATCACGCCACGCGCCACTTCATGTATCCGCGCGCGGTGGAGCTCTATGGCGGTCACTACAAGTTCTCGTTCCCGGCCAAGGAGCACGAGACCCAGCGCGGCATCCGCCGCTCGCCGCTCTACGAAGCGCTGAGGGCGCATGGCGCGATCTTCGGCTCGCGCGGCGGCTGGGAGCGTGCCAACTGGTTCGCGCCAAAGGGAATCGAGGCGAAAGACCGGCCGGATTTCGACCGCGCCAAGACCAACTGGTTCGAGGCTGTCGGCGCAGAGCACAAGGCGGTGCGCGAGCGCGTGGCCCTCATCGACCAGACCTCGTTCTCCAAGTTCGAGCTGATCGGCCCGGGTGTCGTTCCGTTCCTGCAGCGGATCGCCGTCTCCAACATGGACCGGCCGGTGGGCAGCGTCATCTATACCCAGCTCTGCAACGAGCGCGGCGGCATCGAATGCGACCTGACCTTCACGCGCTTGGCCGCCGACCGCTACTACTTCGTCACCGGCGCGGCCTTCGGCAAGCATGACGCGCACTGGATCGAAAGCCAGCTGCGCAGGGACGGGTCGGTGCATCTGGTCGACGTGACCTCGTCCCGCGCCGTCATCAACCTGTGCGGACCCAGGTCGCGCGACGTGCTGAGCCAGGTGGCGGAGGAGGATGTCTCAAACGCCGCATTTCCCTTCGCCACCATGCGCGAGATCACCGTCGGCGCCGCGCCGGTGCGCGCCATCCGCATCGGCTATGTCGGCGAGCTGGGCTGGGAACTGCATGTCCCCACCGAGTATGCGGCGCATGTCTACGAGCTGCTGCGCGCGGCGGGCGAAGCACATGGCATCGCCGATGTCGGCTATCGCGCCATCGATTCGCTGCGCCTGGAGAAGGGCTACTTGTACTGGTCCAGCGACATCACGCCGGACTATACGCCGCTGGAGGCGGGTCTCGGCTTCAGGGTAAACTTCAACAAGGGCGACTTCATCGGCCGCGGCGCCTTGCTGAAGCAGAAGGAGGCCGGTGTGAAGCAGCGCCTGGTCACCTTCCTGCTGGACGAGTATCTGCCGCTCTATGGCAGCGAGGCGGTGATGGCGGACGGCAAGGTGGTCGGCGTCACGACCGGCGGCAATTTCGGCTACACGATCGGCAAGGCGATCGGCTACGGCTATCTGCCGGTCGAGCTGATCGAGCGCGGGCAGGTGGAGATCGAGGCCTTCGGCAAGGCGAGCCGGGCGACGATGAGCACCCGCGCCGCCTATGATCCCGAGAATCAGCGGCTGAAGGCGTAGGAGGAGGCGGGCCATGAGCACCAACATCGATCGCGACGATGTGCTGGCCGCCATGCGCGCCATCGATGTGTTCAAGGACGTGTCCGCCGACGCGGTCAAGCTGGAACGCCTTGGCGGCCTCACCAATCGCAATTTCCGCGTCGACTCACCACTCGGCCGCCACGTGCTGCGCATTCCAGGCGCCGGCACCAGCGAATACATCAACCGGCACAACGAGGCCCATGCCGCGAAATCCGCCGCGAAAGCGGGCGTCAATGCCGAGGTGGTGCATTTCGACGAGGCGACCGGCGTGATGCTGTGCCGCTATATCGACGGCGGTGTCACCATGAACGCCGACCGGTTCAAGGATTTGGGCTCGGTGCGGCGGTCGGCGGTCGCGCTGAAGCGGGTGCATGAGGGCGCGGCGCCCTTCCTGAACCGTTTCGAGCTGTTCCAGATGATCGACGAGTATCTCGACATCCTGGCCAAGAAGAATGCGCCGCTGCCCGACGGCTATCACGACGTGAAGCGCGAGGCAGAAGCCGTGCGCGCGGCCTTGGACACCGACGCCCAAAGGGCGTGCCCTTGGGCCGGGTGCCCGATGATCCGTGCGCTGGGCTGCGCCTCGAAGCCCGTGTAGGGGCTGTACTCGAACTTGGATCCCAAGGTGAGGTAAACCTTGTCCTTGAGGATCTCGATCTCGTCCTGAACGAAGGCGCTGTAGGTGTCGGTCCGCCTGATGCTGGGCAGGAACGAAACGGCGAACGTGCCGTCGAGGTCCATCCGCACGTTCCGGTAACCCAGGCCATAGACGACGTCGTTTCGCGGCAGCCGCACGCGATGGGTAAAGTCGAGGTCGATCGTGTCGATCGACTGGTCCAGGCGAATCTCTTCGCGCACCGTTCGGTCGTAATAGGCTTGCAGCGAAGTCTCGGAAGACTCGGAAAAGGTATGGTCCCAGCGCAACAGCGCGCTGCCGCCGGAGATCCCGGCGTCGTCCTTTTTTCGCTCCGCGAAGGGCGGCGATAAAATGGCCGTGATGCGCCGTTCGTCGAACTTCCCGCGATAGTAGTCGCCCACGAACGTAAGCGTGTCCTCGTCCGAAAGCTGAAGGTCGACGCGCGCGCCCGCGCGGCCGATCAGGGAGCCGTCCTCGCCGTCCTGGCCGCCGTGCGTGGAACGGAACTCGGCGCGGTCGGCGTATTTCGCGAAGATCCTGTACGCCGATTTTTCCCCGATCTTGCCGCCGAAGCGTACGGCATCGATGGTTCGTTCCGCGGTCCCCGCCGAAGCGGTCACGAGGCCGCCCTTGGTCTCCTGCGCCTTCTTCGTGATGATGTTGATCACGCCGTTGACGGCGTTGGCGCCCCAGAGCGTCGCGCCCGGCCCGCGGATGACCTCGATTCTCTCGATGTC
>DNDP01000171.1:6314-6565 GCA_003484235.1 Verrucomicrobiales bacterium | reverse complement strand
CCTGCCGCCTGCGCGGCGGCGCGCTCGGAGTGCGACGCCCTACCCGGCTGCCGTCGCTCTCGCGTCATTCGGGATCAAAAATTGAGCTGCACGCTGACCGTGTAAGTACGTTCGCGGGGAAGTTCGGCGGTTTGATTGAGCGAGTTCATCCGGTAGTCCTGATCGGTCAGGTTCAGCACGCCGACGCGGAGTTCCGCGCGACGTCGGGCGAAGCGGTAGCCCGCTTCCACGTTGAACTGCCAGAAGTCGTC
>DNDP01000171.1:1122-6123 GCA_003484235.1 Verrucomicrobiales bacterium | reverse complement strand
TGAACTGCCAGAAGTCGTCGCCCGGCAGGTCGGGGCTGTAACCGGTGTTGCTCTGCGCGGTCCAAACGGCGCCGGCGCGACCGAAGAAGCCGCTCGGATGATTGTACGTCGCCCCCAGGTGCAACTGATGCAGGATCGCCTCGACGTCCTGCTGTCGTTGAAAACCGCCCAACGTCGTCACCGTCGCCGGCAATTCCGGATAAAGCTGGTCGAGTTCGGCGCGACTCAACCGATAGCGCACGCCCAGCCCCCAGTGGTCGCCCAGCAGCTGCTGCGCGGTCGCGATCAGGCTCTGCTCGCGGAAATTCAGTTCCTCGCGCGTGGATCCGGCCGAGAAGCCGGAGCCCAGCGTCGTCGGAATGACGAAATTCACCACGCCGATCGTGCGATCGACCTCCGACCAATGCGCTTCACCGGCAAGGCCAAGGAACAGTCGTTCACCCAGCTTCTGCTCCAGCGACAACGCCGCTGTCTCGAACGTCGGTGCCGAATTTGCACCGGCGATCGATTCCGGGATCAAGCTGCGAAACGCCTGGTTGAAGCCGGCGACCTGTGACGGCTCAAGGCGCACGCTTTGATCCAGGCTTGCGCCGCCGATGCCCTGCGCATAGGCGGCGCGCACAGTCGTTCTCGAAGTGGGGGTCCAGATGACGCCGCCCTTGGGCGAAACCTGACCGCGCGAATCCTCGCCTTCGACCAGGGGTGCGAACCGATGGTTTCGCGGATGGGTCACGTGATGGTAGCTGATGCCGCCGACCAGCAGGATGTCCGGATGCACCTGCCAGTGGTCGTAGACGTAGGCGCCGAGTCGGAGGAAGTCGGAGCGGATGTGCTGCGTGAGATTGAACGTGACCGGCGTGCCATTGAAGAAGGCGAAGGCATCCTGCTGATTGCGGGTATTGAAGTCGCTCGTCTGGGCCGTTCCCCCAATCACCAAAGTATGGTCGCCGCGCTGCCAGATGTCCTGCAACTCCAGTGAATGGAGGTCGAGATCCCCGCGATAATCCTGAACGCTCAACATCGGAACAGCGGCCTGGACTGGTCCCCCGGTTCCGCGGTCAAACACTGGCGTGGTGTGCAGGCCGTTCGTCACCTGGAACCGCGCGTTCAACCAGCCGCCCAGCGCAACCAGGTGGTGGCCCGGCTGCCACTCGTGATGGTAACCGGCGAGCAACCACGGCTCGTGACGTTCGCCAAGGCGGACGGTGGGATTGGCGTTGGCCGGATCGAAATACGGGAACACGTCACCCGACTCCGTGTCGTAGTAGCTCGCGCGGAAGTAGAGACCATCCTGCGGCGTGAGCTGGTGTTTGAGGTTCAGCACCAGTGCGAGCTGTTCGAGATCATTGTTGGGCCGTTGACCATCGTCGGTATGCCGGAAGAACTCCGCCGCGTAGCTGCTGTTCCCCAAAAGCCCGTGCTGCGTGGCGCGTTGGAACCATTCGCCGTGGCTGAAGTAGTCCGCGCTCGCGCTGAAGCCGAACCGGTTTCGCTCGAACAGCTTCGAGTACTCCTGCTGCGAGACCGCCTGCGACAACGTGCCCGCCCCGACCGGCGCCAGCAGGTTCGCCAGCAGGTATTCGCTGAACCAGGCCGTCTCGAAACGGAGGTTGATCTGGTCGGGATCACGCAGGGCGTTGTAGCTGTTGGCGAGGAAAAGGTGGGCGGAGTAGTTGGCGTAGTCGGAGTTCACCGCCCGCGCCGCTTCGCGCAAACTCACGTCATCCAGGCCCGCCTCCTGATATACCCGCGCGAGGTTCGCGCCGCGCACGGCACGGTCCTGATCGAGCAGCAGACGCGAGCGATACACGCGACGATTCTCGTTCAACTCCTGGGAGTGTTCGAGATCGCGGACGGCTTCGTTCGCGCGATTCTCGTCGCGCAACAGGAGCGCCGAGTAGAGCCACGGCGTCGGGTCTTTCGGATCCATGGCCTGGGCCAGGTGAAGCTCCCTCCGCGCGAGCCGGGTGTCGCCGGCATTGGCAAAGGCCTTGCCCAGGTAACTGCGCAGGATCGAGCGCTGCGGCTCCAATGCCGCGGCGACCTGCAGGTCGAAGCGCCCCGCGTCGGCGTCGCCTTGCCGGATGCGGCAGAGCCCGCGACCGAGCCAGGCGTTGCCAAGCCCGCCGTCGAGTTCGATGGCGCGCTCGAACTCTTCGATGGCCGCGGTGATGCGGTTCTGCGCCGCGAGGAGAAATCCGCGCAGGGCGACCGCCTGGGCGTTGCGTAGTGCCAGCGCAAAACTGCGGTCCAACGCCTCCAACGCCTCCAACGCTTCGGGAACCCGGCCGTGGCTGAATTCGAGTTCCGCCACACGCACCCAGCCAAACGCAAAGTCCGGCGCGACGCGAACGCTTTCACGAGCCGCCGTGAGTGCTTCGGTCAGAAAGAAGCGCGACTGCAGCTCGTAGGATTCGACCAGCCACTCGGTGGCCGAGAATGACCGCGAAGCGTCCGGCGAAGCAACCGGCAGCGGGCGTTGGTTGACGAGCGCCACCATGCGACGCAGTGCGGCGGACATTCGTCCTGCGCGGGATTGCCCGTCGATCGATTCAGCCAGATCGTCGAGCAGTTGTTCAGCGGTGGCGACCCGGCCGGCGGACAGCCACAGCGCGGCGAGATAGACGCTTTCGTCGCCGGACGTGGGAACGCGTCCCTCCGGATAGGCGGCCAACGCGCCGAGCAGATCACCAACCCCATACGCCGCGAGCGACGCCGCCAGCTCGGCGCGTTCTTCGGCGGTCAGTTCGACGTCCTCCAGGTGCAGCACGCCCGGATAGTAGAGCGACCACTGCACGATCGCGGTGGTGTCGATGACCGCGGTCACGGTCGGAGCCCGACCGGCAATTGCCTCGCCCTGTTCGCCGGGACCGATGAGCGCGGCGCCGAATTCATTGGTCATCTCCGCTTCGCCTTCAAACACGGTGAGGCGGGTGCGGCCGGTGTCCTCATCGACTTCGAGCACGAACTCGGTGCCGCGCGTGGCGGCGGTGGCGGTGGGCGTCTTGAAACGGTGAATGCCCGGTCGATCGCGATTGAGCAGGCGCATCAACCCGCGCCAGAGACTGAACTCCGCTTCGATCTCCGGCTCGGGCAGCGGTTGGATCTCGAACTCACTGAACACGCCGATCCGCAGGACGCTGAGATCGGAGAGGCGGATCGACGTGCGGCTGTCCGCACCGGTCCGACCGCGATCCTTCTCCTGCAGTTCCTGCCGGGGGAAAGCCGTGATCCATGTGTTCGTCTGGTGCGGACGAATCCAGACGTTCGTGCCCTCGACGGTCAACACGATGGGCGGGTTGGTAAAGCTGCTGGCGGCCTGGGCCAAAGAACCGATGAGGAAAACACATACGAGCATCAGCGCGATGGACGCGGTGAAAGCGCTCGGCAACTGCGCGTTGCGTGTTGCCGGGAGGTCACGGCGGACCGCCAGCTCCGCGCTACCAGCACAGGTAGGGCGGCGCTGCTGCGCCGCCGTCGATTCCGTCGAGCGACGTGAGACAAGGTACCACTGCGTGATTCGACTGGTGCGAGGCTGGTTCACGACGAGGGGTGCGCCTCTACGGGATGGGCGGGGACCAATGCACCGCGCGGAACATGCGGTGCGGCGTCGGAAGCACGTTGAAGTTGGTGTACCAGAGCGGAAGACACGCGTCGGGATTGGTCGCGACGGATGTCCACGGGCCGACCGGTTCCGGCGCGGATTCCAGCGCGAACGGCTGATCGCCGCTGCCGCGAACCACGAAATGCGTTTGTCCTTCGGCCACCAGCAGCTCGGGCACCAGCACCGGCGCGCCCGATTGCGCCACGTGGGCGACGGCGTTGGTGGCCGTGCTGACGAAGTTGCTCATCACCACCGAGTAGGTGCCTGCTAGCCCCGCGTTGAAGTCGAGAATGTTCAACGAAAGGTTCGTAGCGCCCGGAATGTCCACGCCGTTGAAACGCCATTGCACCACCGGCGACGGCGTCCAGGCGTTGGGCGGAACGTTGAGCACATGATTGGCGCCGTCCGGCACAAACACGCACTGCGGCTCGCCGGCAATCGGTGGCGCGGCGCCCATCGTGGCCGTCACGCGGATGCTGTCGTTGCCGCCGCCCTGCAGCGGCGCGACCACGGCCGTGTAGTTCGAGCTTTGCGTCGCCTGAAACTGCAGCGCGCAGGGCAGGCCGTCCGGGCCGCTGATCACGTCGCACGCGACGAGTTGGTTTTGGTTGGTGAGAAACGAGACCGCACCCTCATAGACGCCGAGCAGCACGAAGACATCGCTTTGCTCGGTGTCGATGCGGATGACGCCGTCGTCCTCCGCATGGACGAGTTGAAAGAGCGTCTTGAAAAAGGGCGTGTTGCAGGGATTGGGATCGCCCTGACCTCCGCCCGCCTGCGCGGGAAACTGGTTCCAACCCGTCTCGCCCAGCCCCACCGAAATGGGCACGCCCTGCGACGGGCGGTTGCTGTTGTACTCGACCTTGTCCTCCGCGAGGATGTTCCCGAGGAACCCCATCTGCAGCGGCACGAACGGACTGCGCTGGATGTTGCCTTTCGCGCCGATCACCTCGACGAAATACATACCCACGTCCTGCGACTGCACGTCGGGAATGCTGAGTTCCGGGCCGGTGGCGTTCTCAATCGCCTCGCCGTTGAAGTACCATTGAAACCGATCAGCCGTGGAACCGGTCCGCACGGAGAACATCGCTTCGCCACCCTGCTGCACGCCCTGCGGTTGCGGGGCCGACACGATCACCGGAACCGGCGTCGCCTCCGTGTCCAGCGCCCAACTCAAGGTGAAGTTGCCTCCCGAACCGCCGAAGCCCAGACCGTCCAGCATCCACTGGTAGGCGGTGCCTTCCGTGGCGTTAAACTGAATGCGACTGGTGTGAAAACCACCTTGATCATCATCCGAGGTCACCAGCGCGAGTTCGCTCATCGCCTCGCCGACGAAGACGCTTAGCAACGTGTCGAACGCGCTCCCCCGCGCGGTCAGTGTGACGACGCCGCTGGCT
>DNDP01000171.1:0-945 GCA_003484235.1 Verrucomicrobiales bacterium | reverse complement strand
CGCCGCTGGCTGGCGCCAGCCACTGGGCCCAGACAGTCTTGCCGCCGCCGAGAAGGACCGGTTCGTCGCGCTCGCTGGTCGCCCCGGTGCTGTCGCCCTGCATGATGCCGGCAATTCCCTGAACAGTCGGCCGACGTCCAAAGTCATCCGCCGGCGTGGGATGTGTCGCGGCATTAACCAGCAGCAACGCGGGCAATGTCGTGGCGACATCATCGGCATTCCAGACCGTGACGCTGTAGTTGCCGCCGTCTCCGGCCTGCAGGTTCTCGAGCATCAATTCGGGGCCGGTCTGATCGGGCAGCAACGCGCCGTTCAACCGCCATTGATAGTTTAAAGGCGGATCCCCCGCAGCGGTGACGCGGAACAATGCAACGCCTCCGGGATCGACCGTGACATCCGCCGGACCATCGACCAACGCGAACGGGCCGGTGACCTGCAAACTTGCGCCTTCACTCGTGGCGCCGGTGGGATTGGCGCTGTTGGTTACCACCACCGAGTAGAACCCGGCATCCGCAGACTGGACGTCTTCCAGTGTCAGCGTCGGTCCACCCTGACCGAACGGCACGATGACCTGACTGTTCCGCAGCCATTGATAGCCAAAGGGCGGCGTGCCGCTCACCCCGACCGTGAACTCCGCCGTCTCACCGGGCGCCACTGTCTGGTCACGCGGTTGCGACGTGATCGCGGCCGGCTCGGCGTTATCGATGGTCAACTGCCAGCCACCGACCAGACCGCCGCCGCCGTTCTGGGTCGCGTCGTCGTACACGAACAACTGCCACACGCCGTCCGGTGCCGTGCCGGAAAACACGCTCAAATCCGTGGCGTAGGGACCGGGTGGCGCGGGCACCGGCAACGAATCGGCCGGCGCGAAGTCGGTTGGACGAAACGTCCCGGTCGTGAGCGGACCGTTGTCGGGCAAAAACGCCGGCGTTGCTGATGTCGGAT
>DNDP01000291.1:586-2679 GCA_003484235.1 Verrucomicrobiales bacterium | reverse complement strand
CGACTTCAACATCTGCCGGAACGATTCAAGCCTCTCCCGATGCTCGGGAAAGTCGCGGCCAAACCGCTCCAGCACCTCCTCCGCTTCCGCGGATTTTTCCTCGACCAGCAACTGATCCACCAGCGCGGGATAGAGTCGGGCGCGCTGAAACCGGTTGGCGGAAAGTTCGAGTGCCCGGCGGTAGGTGATCACCGCCGAGTTCGGCTTGCCAATGTCCGCGTACAGGCCCGCCAGCTTCTCCGAGAGGACCGCGCTGGTCTTCGTTTCGGGCGTCTCCTCCAGGTAGCTGACGAGTTCCGGCTTGCGGCTGCCGATCGCCAGGTTCAGATCGACCACCCGCAGATGCGACCATTCAATGAGGGAGCTGTTCCTCGCCGCAAGCGATTCATGACGCTGCTGGGGTGAGAGCGCAAAAGGCCGGTAAAGGGGATCGCCCACCACGGTCGTCTGCCACGACAACACCGGCGACGCCGCCCAGGCCGCCTCGCCCAGACTGAATCCCAGAAAGATCAGGCGCGAGGCGAACACGCCGACATCGAGCGTGCCGCCCAGGTAGGGCTCATAAACAAAACCGACCGTGGCCGTGGCTCCCTTGCCCAGCAGCGGCCCCACCCAGTTCTGGGAGGTCGAACGGATCGTTGCCGCGCTGAACGAATGCAGATGGTAGGCGATCGCCCCCGGCATGAAATCGACCTCGGGCAGGGTGAAGGGCCCCGAGACATTCCCGTCGTACCAGCCGGCATAGAAGGCGATGTGGCTCATCGGGAAGTTGGTGGAGAACGTCGTGGGACGCTCATCCACGATCGTCTCGAATCCGAGCTGCCGGCTGATCTCCGCCGCGCTGCGCAGCCAGTCGTCCCCCAGCTTGTATTCCCCTTCGCCGATGCCGCGCAGGTCGAAGTACATCCGGCCCCAGAGCCCGTTTGTCTCGGCCTGCATCGCCTTGTCCACCAGGCCACGCGCGATCGCCGGCGTCGGGCCGTCGATGCGGGCGGTCATCAGGATGCCGTTGGTCGGGTGAAACGCCGCGCTGTTCGTCTGCGAATAGAATTCGTTGGCCATCGGCCCGCTCAGCGCCGGCCGGCTCTCGACGATGGGCAGCCAGGCAAGTTCGCTGTCCACCGCCGCCTCGTTGCGACGAAGTTCGGCCGGCTGGCCCTTGGCCGCAGCCTCCTCGAGCGTCGGTTCGGGTTGAATCCGGGTGGGCACGCCGTAGCACAGCACCAGGTAGCGGATCTTCGCCGATGCGACCCGGAAACTCAGCCTGCCGGTGCTGGTGTCCATCCGCGTTTCGAAGAACCCCTCCTCCTTCAGGCGTTTGAACAGCGGCTCCTGCAGTTCGAACCGGAATTCGGCACGGGACATCCCCTCCCCTTCGGACAGGTTGAAGCCAAACACCTGCTCCGCCGGCACGCCGCGCGCGGCGGCGTAGTGGTCGGCAACCTCCTTCGAGGCCGGCACGCGCTGGTTGTAAACCACCACCACCGAGCGGCCGTCTTCGGCACCACGCACGGCGGCGACGCCCGACAGCAGGACGGCGAGCACGAGAAAAAAGAGACGGTTTGCAGCGGCCATGTTCATTCGAGGCGAATCTTCAGGCCATCGTAGGCCAGTTCGACGCCGGGCGGCAATTCCGCGTTGTCCACGTCATGATCGTAGTCGTGCGTCAGGTGGGTGAGGAGCGTGCGGTCCGCGCCGATGCGCCGGGCCGCAACGAGGGCTTCATCCAGACACATGTGGGTGGGATGCAGGTTGCGGCGGAGCGCATCCAGCACCACCAACGGCACGCCCCGGCTGGCCTCGACGGCCTCGGCCGGGACTTCCTTGCAGTCGCTGAAGTAGGCGGCGAGCTTGCGTTCGCCCCGGCTGAAGAGCAGTCCCGTGGTCGTGAACCGTCCGTGTGGCAGATCGAAAGGCGTCACCGTCAGGTCACCCAGGGCAAACGGGCCGTCGATGATCCGCGGGTCGGGCTTGAAGTAGCCGTTCGGGATCGGCCGGCCGTCGAAGGCATAGACGAACATCCGCTTCAACTGCTCCATCGTGGCCGTCGAGGCGTGGATGGGCAGCGGCTCGCCCCCGCGCAGGTCGCAGAA
>DNDP01000291.1:0-254 GCA_003484235.1 Verrucomicrobiales bacterium | reverse complement strand
GTATCGACCACGAACGAGACCTGGTCGGTGGCCACGTGAATCGAGGGACGAAGCCGGTGATTCTTGGGATTGGCCAGAAACTCCGGGGGGTATTCCTTGCCGATGACCGGCACCCCCTGCGAAGTGCCCGATCCCAGAAAGGTGAGTTCAAAAAACATCGGCGGCGTTTATGCCGGGAACGGCCCCGGCTGTCAAAGCGGGCCCAATCTGACCAGCGATTTCGCCGTCGGAGGCAGCCCGCGCTTCGTCGCCAC
>DNDP01000471.1:7709-9344 GCA_003484235.1 Verrucomicrobiales bacterium | reverse complement strand
CGTTGAATCCTGGTCCTTTTGCAGGCATTGCGTTCGGCGGAACGCGAGTTGGAGCGGTTGGCGGAGGAGTTGTCGCGGGAACTCGCCGCCGAAGGTGCGGATGCAGGTCAGGGAACCAATCAGACGGGGCGAGCCGGACAGGGCCGTCCCGCTTCCGGAGAACTGTCCGAACGCCCTGACGAAGGAGGCGAGACCCGCCGGCTCGCCCGGGCGGAAACCGGCCAGGAAGGCGAGGCCGAGCGTCAGGCTGCCCGTTCAGGACAGCAAGCCGGTCAATCAGATCAGCAACAGCAGGGGCAACCTTCGGCTCAAGGACAACAACCGGGTCAACAAGGCCAGTCACAAAACCAGCAGTCTGGGCAGCAACAAGGCCAGGGACAGGGCGGCGGCCAGCCATCGGACAGTCAGAATTCCGCTGCCCGGGAACCCAGTGCCCTCGAACAGGCCGCAAGGCAGGCGGCCGAGCGGCGGCAAGGTGGCCGTCCCGGTTCCCGGATCGGCGGTGGCGGCAACAACGACGGCGGAGGCTCGGGACCGGAGGATCAACGGGGCGTCTTCACAGGCGGCGGCTACGTGGACTGGGCCGATCGTCTGCGCGATGTGGAGGAGATGCTGGAAGATCCGGATCTGCGGCTCGAAGCTTCCACCATTCGCGACCGTGCTCGGGATGTCCGCATCGAGACCCGTCGTCACAGCAAGCCGCCGCAGTGGGACATGGTAAACTTGGAGATCATGAAGCCCCTCGAGTCACTGCGGGAGCGCGTGCGGGAGGAGATCATTCGCCGGCAGTCGCCCGACAGCATGATCGCCATCGATCGGGACCCCGTGCCCGGCCGCTACTCGGAACTGGTCCGGCGGTACTACGAACAACTGGGAGGCGACAGCCAGGCGCAATGATGTTTGCCGGACTGGTCATGGAAGCAGGTGACTGGGGGTGGCCGCTGCTGGCCGCCTTTGTGGTGGCCATGATCCTTTCCTGGCTGAGCTACCGACGCTCGGATCTGACGGGACCGGTCCGCTACGGGGGCATCACTTTGCGGGCGCTCGGCGCCACGATCCTCATCGTCTGCCTGCTGGAACCGCTGTGGACCGCGCAGCGCGCGCGGCCGGGAGCCAACTGGTTCGCGGTGGTCGCGGACAACAGCCAGGGCATGCAGATTCACGACCCGGGCGAACGGGAGAGTCGCGGCGAACAGCTCCGTGCCCTGCTTACCGACACCGCCGAAAACTGGCAGGACGAACTCGGTGCCAACTTCCAGCTTCGTCGGTACATTTTCGATTCCCGGCTGCAATCCGTCCGCGACTTTCAGTCGCTCGACTTCAACGGCAATGCCTCCGCGATCGTCACCAGCCTCCGGGCGGTGCAGGAACGCTTTCAAGGCCTCCCGCTTGCCGGTGTGCTGGTTTTCACCGACGGCAATGCGACCGACTACCTGGAAGGCTTGACCGACTTTGCCGATCTTCCGCCGATCTTCCCGGTCGTGAGCGGCACCGACCAGCCGGTGATGGATCTGGCCATCACCCGGGTCGTGACGTCGCAGACCGCCTTCGAGGATGCGCCCGTCACCGTCACCGCAGAAGTGACGGCGAATGGATTCAGAGGCCGGCCCGTCGAAGCCGTGCTGTCCCGCGTCC
>DNDP01000471.1:6141-7500 GCA_003484235.1 Verrucomicrobiales bacterium | reverse complement strand
GTGGTGACACGTCGGGCACCAACGTCTTCGCCGGATTTTACGAGCAGCAGAAACAAACCGTGGAATCGGATGCCACCACGCTGACATATCGTTTCCAGATCAAGGCACCCGGCGGCAGCCTCCAATTCTACCGTCTCGCGGTGAGGACGGTTGACGGGAGGTCGGGTGAACCGGGCGATGAGCCGCCGCCACCCGCGGAGGCCACCATGGTCAACAATGACAGGCTGGTGATGGTGGACCGGGGCGTCGGACCTTATCGCATTCTCTACGTCGCCGGCCGGCCGAACTGGGAATTCAAATTCTTGAACCGGGCGCTGGCCGAAGACGACCAGCTCAGGCTCGAAGGCCTCATCCGCATTGCCCGTCGCGAACCGAAGTTTGAATTCAAGGGCCGCTCCGGGGAGACGAGCAATCCGCTGTTCCGCGGCTTTGGAAACCAGTCGGCCGATGAGATCGAACGCTACGATCAGCCGGTGCTCATCCCGCTCCCGATCGGCAACGAGAAGCTGCGCCCGGGGTTCCCCCGGTCGTCCGAGGAGCTCTACGGCTACCATGCGGTGATCGTGGACGATCTGGAGGCGGAGTTTTTCAAGCCCGACCAGCTGGCGCTGCTCCAGAAATTCGTCTCCGAACGCGGCGGAGGCTTCATGATGCTGGGAGGCCAGGAATCCTTCCAGGAAGGCGGCTACGACCGCACGCCGGTCGGCAACATGCTGCCCGTGTATCTGCGCCAGGTTCCGGGGATGGACGAGCCGGGTGGCGCATTCGGCAATTTTCGCCTCGATCTGACCCGTGAAGGCTGGATTCAGCCGTGGGCGCGTGTCCGTTCGCGAGAGAGCGACGAACAGGCGCGGTTGTCCGCGCTGCCGCCCATGCAGGTTTTGAACACGGTTTCGGGAATCAAACCGGGCGCCAGCGTGGTGGCCACCGTCACCGGCGCAAACGGGAGCCAGTACCCCGCCCTCGTGGTGCAGCGGTACGGCAGCGGCCGCACCGCGTCGATGCTGATCGGAGACTTCTGGATGACCGGTCGGCGCGACGAGCAGCAGCAGGAAGATCAGGCAAAAACCTGGCGGCAAATCGCCCGGTGGCTGGTCACCGATGTGCCCGAGCAGATCACAATCGCGAACCGACTTGATCCGCTACACGCGGGTTCCGTCCAGCTTTCCGTCCGCGTGCGCGACCGGGAATTCAAACCCATGGACGGCGCCTCGGTGAAGCTCACGGTCCGCAAGGTGACCGGTGAGGGAATCACCAACCAGATTGATTCGATTCAGCTGACCGGTGAGCCGATGGCCGCCGAGCCCGGCCTTTTTACTGCCAGCTACGTGCAGCACGGGAGCGGCGGCTATCATGCCG
>DNDP01000471.1:1356-5951 GCA_003484235.1 Verrucomicrobiales bacterium | reverse complement strand
GGAGCGGCGGCTATCATGCCGAAGCCGTCGCGCTGGACGAAAAGGGGGTGGAAGTCGGCCGCGCCAAGTCCGGCTGGGTTTCGGAACCCGCTGCGGAGGAATTTCGCTCCCTTTCACCCAACCGCGCTCTGTTGGCACAGGTCGCGAAACAGACCGGTGGCGAGGTGATCGAGAGGGGAGATCTGGGTTCGTTTGTCAAACGGCTCCCCACCAGGACCGCGCCGATCATGGAGAGCTGGTCGCGCCCGCTCTGGCACAGTCCCTGGGTGTTTCTGGTCGCATTGGCCTGCTTTGTCGGTGAGTGGGGGCTGCGCCGGCGGAAAGGAATGGCGTGAGAATCGCCGATCCGGCTTCTACGGCAATGCGCGCAATTCTCACGACGCTGTTCGTCCTTTGCCTGACATCGACGAATCGGCAGCTGATCGCCGATCCGGTTTCGGTGCCTCCGACCACACTCATGCTTGTCGTGGGTGCTCCGGGCGAGGACGAGTATCAACCGATCTTCGAGGAATCGGCGGCTGCCTGGGCGGGCGCGGCCAAACTGGCCGGTGCCAAGTCGGTAAAGATTGGTGCCGATGAAGTCGATGGCAACCCTCCACGAATTCAGCTGGAAAGCGCGCTGAAATCCGCGACGAACTCGCCCGCCGATTTGTGGCTGGTGTTTGTCGGCCATGGCACCTACGACGGCAGGGACGCCAAGTTCAACCTGCACGGGCCGGATGTCTCCGCCTCCGAGCTTTCCACGTGGCTCGAGCCGTTGAACCGCCGGGTGGTCATCTTTCAGGGAGCCTCGGCCAGCGCACCGTTCATCAACCGGCTGTCCAATTCCGGACGCATCATCATCACCGCCACCCGCAGCGGCAACGAGCAGAACTACGCCCGCTTTGGCAGGCACGCGGCCGAGGCGCTGGTCTCGCCGCAAACCGACATCGATCAGGACGGCCAGAATTCCGCGTTGGAGATATTCCTCGCCGCGGCCCGGCTGACCGCGGACTGGTACAAGAACGAAGGCCGGCTCGCCACGGAGCATCCCCTCATCGACGACAATGGAGACGCCCGCGGAACGCCGGCTGACTGGTTCCAGGGCCTGCGGGTCGTGAAGCGTGCGGGAGACGGCTCGCAGCCGGACGGATTGCGCGCCCGGCAGGTTCATCTGGTTCCCAGCGCCGATGAGGCCCGGCTGACAGTCGAACAAAGACAATGGCGTGATGGCAAGGAACTGGAACTTTCCCGACTGCGCGACCGCCGGACTGCCATGAGCGAGGAGGAGTACTTTGGTGCACTCGAAGAACTGCTGCTCGAACTGGCGCGCTTCTACGCGGCAGTCGAAGCCGGGACCAACCCGGTGCCTGCGGGCAATCCCGCCACAAACTGAGCCGTCGAACTTCCTGATCAGGCCGCCGCCGCCGCGGCATGCTTCCGCTCCACCTGGCCCAGTTTCCAGCGCCCGAACCA
The DNA here is from genome assembly GCA_003484235.1 of Verrucomicrobiales bacterium. Taxonomy (GTDB): domain Bacteria; phylum Verrucomicrobiota; class Verrucomicrobiia; order Limisphaerales; family RI-55; genus RI-55. The sequence goes on along the minus strand of DNDP01000471.1, from coordinate 4,496 downwards.
GAGCATGAACAGGGCGGCGCTCCAGGTGACGAGGAAGATGCCCCACCAGATGCCGGGCAGCTTCCAGTCGAGCACGAAGGCAAGGAGCCAGAACACCAGACAGGGCGCCAGCAGCTGCCGGTAAATGCCGACCCACAGTCCATAGAGCGGCTTCTTCAGCCCCTGGAGCATGAACACCGTCTGGAACAGGATCACGTAGCTCGGCAGCGTGATGGCCGCGACGCGCAGATACTGGTCGCCGATCGATGTCACCACCTTGTCCTCGGTGAAGAGCGACATGAACCAGTCGCCTGCAATGAAAATGACCGCACCGGAGACAACCGTCATCACCAGGCCGTAGCGGATCGTCGTGGCCAACACCTCCCGCACGCGGTCGTAGCGGCGGGCGCCGTTGTTCTGCCCGGTGAGCGAGAGCACCGAGATGTTCAGACCGATCGTCGGCAGCAGGAAGATCTGCTCGATGCGCGTGGCGATGCCATAGGCCGCGACTCCTTCCTTGCTGAAACGGCCGACGAACCAGGTGATGACAAAGATTCCCAGCGCCACGGTCACCATGTTGAGGCTGGCCGGGAATCCCTGCAGCGCGATCTGGCGGTACATCGGCCCCGAGGGGCGCATCCATTTCCAGTGAAAGCCATTCCAGATGCGGGTGTGCTGCACCTTGTAGATCATGAACAGCAGGCCGCCGAACTGGATCAGCAGCGTGGCCAGCGCGATGCCCCGGATGCCCATCGCCGGCAGCCCCAGGCCGCCGTACATGAACCACGGGTCGAGCACGCAGTTGAGCAGGAAGCCGATGATCAGGACATTGCGAAAGGTGCGCGTGTCGCCCAGCGCATTGAGCGTGGCATTGAGGATCCCCTGCATCAGGAAGAACGCAGTCCCCAGCAGGATCGTGTTCATGTATTCGAGGGAAAGGCTCAGGTAGCGTTCCTCGGCGCCCAGAAAACGGAACAGATGCGGCGACCACCAGAGCCCCAGACCGGTGAGCAGCAGACCGAAGAGAAATCCAAACGACAGGGCCTGCATCGAGCAGTGATGGCCCTCCTCGGTCCGCCCCTCGCCCAGCGCATTGGCGATCAGGGCGGTGGCGCCCTGCCCGATCCCGGTGCCCAGCGCGAGAATGATGAAGAAGATCGGAAAAGAAGCAGCCAGCGCGGCCAGCGCATCGGTGGAATCCTTACCCGCCCAGAAGGTGTCCACGACGTTGTACATCGTGTTGAAGAAGAAGCCGACGCTGGCGGGAATCGCGATGTGCCGGACGAGCTTGGGAATGGGTTCTTTGACGAGGTCCATGCCGGGCATCGCTCCTACCAGACGTAGCCTTCGCGGGTCCCGGATCGGCCAAGGAAGCAGCCGCTGTCCTCGGGTTTCAAACGGAGCACGGTGGCCGCGATCGCCGCTGCCGATTCCTCCGCCGGGAGTTCCGCTCCGGGACCACCCATGTCCGTACGCACCCAGCCCGGGCTGATGGCGGCCACAATCACATTGCGAGGCCGCAACTCATCGGCAAGCCCGACGGTCAGGTGGTTCAACGCCGCCTTGGACGCGCCATAGCAGTAGTACATGTGCCCGGGCCGGTCGGCGATCGAGCCGGCGCCCGAGGAAATGTTGACGACCCTGCCCTGGCTGGACCGCAGGAGCGCCGGCAGCAAAGCCTGCGTCACCCGGGCAACGCCGGTGACGTTTACCGCGAAGGTATCGGAGAAATGTTCGACATCCAGCCCGGCGAAGGCGGCGTTGGCGTCCTCCAGCAGCACGGCCGCATTGTTGATCAGGATGTCCAGCGGCTGACGGTGCGCGGACACCGCGGCAGCTGCCGCGCTCACCGAGGCGGTACTGGTGACGTCGAGCGAAAGGACCTGGAGCCGATCGGGTGCCTTCCCGGCCAGCGTCCTGAGATCGGTCGCCCGCTCAGGCTGCCGGCATCCCGCAATCACCCGGACGCCATGCCCCAGGAAGGCCCGGCACAGGGCCAGTCCGATGCCGCGGTTGGCGCCGGTGATCAGTGCCGTGGTCATGGGGGCCATGCAGGGAGCCGCTCCCTCCTGACGGCAGGCTGTGGTGTCTCGGTCAGGGCTTGTCGTACTCCCCGATCGAGCGCAGCCAGATGTTGCGGAACCGCGTCGGATTGTTGTGGTCCTGCAGCTGGATGAACACCTCGGGATCGTGCGGCTTGCTGTAGTTGCCGTTCTGGCGGTGCGGGGTGTTGCCGGCCAGCTCCTTCCGGTGATGCAGGATCACGCCGTTGTGGATGACGGTCACAGCGGCCTTCTTCACCAGCTTTCCGTCGGCATCCCAGCGGGGCGACTCAAAGATGATGTCGTAGCTCTGCCATTCGCCCGGCGGCTTGGAGGCATTTGCAAGGGGCGGCGTCTGACCATACAGCGCCCCTGCCTGGCCGTCCGGATAGGTCGGATTCTGATAGCTGTCCAGCACCTGCACTTCATAGATGCCGTTGAAAAGCACGCCGCTGTTTCCTCGCCCCTGACTGTTGCCCTCCACCTTGCCGGGCGTGGCAAACTCGAGATGCAGCTGGAAGTCCGCGAATCGTTCTTTGGTCCGGATGCTGCCGCTCTTGGGCACCACCTCCATGTAGCCGTTCTCTATTTTCCAGGGAGCCGGCTTGTTGGCTCCGACCGCCCATTGATCGAGATTGGTGCCGTCAAAAAGAACCGTTGCGTCGGAAGGCGGCTTCGCGCCTTGGCTGAACGACCCCCCGGGAGTCACCACCCTTGGCTGGGGCCGGTCGCCGTCGTGAACATGCCACTCGGTGCCCGGAATGATGGGTGTGTCCTTGTAACCGAGCTTGCCATCAGCCGCGAGGGCGGCCAACGCTGAAGCCGTGAAAGCAATCGCGGGCATGAGACGCCGCAATGAAGATGGTGTGGTCATGGACGGAGGGTGGCGCAAAGCGTTCCCGTCAGGCAAGCCGCATGTGTCCTGTCCACACCCTTTGGATCCACATTTCCGATGAGGCACTGGTGCTGTCTTCCATCTCCGGCAATGCTGCCCCCCATGGTGCTCCGCATCATGCTCATCGGCGCCACCGGCGTCATGCTTTGGGCCGGGCTTTCCCTGCACGGATACCGTTTCCGCAACGAGGTCTCCTGGCAACAGTCGCCTGCCGGACTGCGTTT
>DNDP01000471.1:0-1184 GCA_003484235.1 Verrucomicrobiales bacterium | reverse complement strand
TTCGAACGGAGGGGCATTGCCCACACCCAGCGGTTCATCGATGAAGATTTTGCCCGGCGGCTGGCGGACTCCGGGTTCAACCTGCTGCTGGCCGTCACTCCATCCAGCCACGGCAGCGGCACTTTCGAGTTCATTGCCAGCTTTCACGACGGCGATGACTCCAGTCAGTTCGTGCTGGGCCAATGGCGCCATCATCTCATCCTGATGCAGGGTGACGACTATCGGCACGCACGGAAACTTCCACGGCTCACCGTCGATGTGACGGACCGGCTCGACCAGCCGATGCTGATAACGATCGCGGCCGGACCTGCCGGAACAGCGCTGTGGGTGAACGACGCAACGGTGGATGCATCTCCAAAGCTCTCGGCACAGCTGCCTTCGTCCGGCGACGGCGCCCGTCTCGTGCTGGGCAACTCGGTCCACGCACGTCATGGCTGGCGGGGAGTTCTTCACCGTTTGATCATGGTTCCGGGCGCCCTGCCCCATTCTGAAGTTGAACGGCTCGCCCGTGGCTGGCTGGACGATACGTCGCTTGAACTGCAGTCGGGATCGATGCCCCTGCTGGATCTGCGCTTTGACGGGCCGACCGGAAGCGTGGTGCAGGATCAGTCCGGCAGGGGCAACGATCTTGTTGTTCCACCGCGGGCGACGGCGCTGGAACGAAGCCTCTTCGCCTGGAAGCTGGTTCCCGGCGAGATCAACCGTTCCCTGGCTGTCGACATCATCGTCAACCTGACCGGCTTCATTCCGTTTGGCTGGCTGCTGCTGGCGGATCCGGGGATGCGGCGTTTGTTGCGCGGCCGCCTGATCATGGCGGTGCTGGCCGGATTTCTCTTCAGCCTCGGGCTTGAAACGGTGCAGGCGTGGATTCCAACGCGGTCGTCCAGCCTGCTCGATCTTTTCCTGAACACTGCGGGAACCGCCGTCGGCGCCCTGCTGTTTCTCAAAAGTTGCCGACCACGTGCAAACCGCTTTTGACGCAGCCGGCAGGCCGGATTAGAACCAGACATGCGCCTTCCACGAAGATTCATGCCGGTCTTCCTGCTGTTGCTCCTACCCTGTGGGTTGGACGGCGCCGAGACCTTCCGCGTGGCCACCTACAATCTCAACAACTACTTTCTCGAAGCCGCCGGCAGCCGGCCGATGAAGTCACCGGAGTCGCTGGCGCAGGTGCACCGGAACAT
>DNDP01000097.1:4284-4808 GCA_003484235.1 Verrucomicrobiales bacterium | reverse complement strand
TCGTACTTGTGATCGTGGCATTGGGCGCACTCCATGGTCAGGCCGAGCCACACCATCGAAGTCGTGTTCACGCGGTCAAACACCTGGTTCACGCGCGCCTCCTCCTGATCAGTGCCGGCCTCGACATTGGTTGGTGTCGTGCGATGAAAACCGGTGGCGGTGTAGAGCGCGAGTTCTTCGGGCGTCAGGCCTGCAGCATCCGGTGGACGATCCACCAGCAAGTCGCCGGCGAGCTGGGCGATCGTGAACTCGTCGAACGGCAGGTTGTCGTTGAACGCGCGAATCACCCAGTCGCGATACGGCCAGAGGTCGCGCAGGTCGTCGCGTTGAAAGCCGTGCGAATCGGCATAGCGCGCGGCGTCCAGCCACCAGCGCGCCCAATGCTCTCCAAAGTGCGGCGACTCCAGCAGACGCGTGACCGCTTCCTCGTAGGCGGCAGGGGCGTCTTCGGCGTGGCGCGCGAGAAACGTGTCCAGCTCGTCCAATGCAGGCGGCAGACCGGTCAGGCTCAGGGTCAGCCGGCG
>DNDP01000097.1:0-4139 GCA_003484235.1 Verrucomicrobiales bacterium | reverse complement strand
GCTCAGGGTCAGCCGGCGGAGCAGGACTGCGGGGGAAACCGGCGCAGAGAGGTCGAGCCCGTGCTCACGCAGACGACCGCGCACAAACGCATCGACCGGATGTTCACCGGCGAAGGATGCGGGAAGCGCCGGTTGCACCGGGCGTTCGTAGGCCCAATGGCGCAGCGGCGGCTCGTCTTCCGGCCAGGCGGCGCCGGCTTCGATCCAGGAGCGCAGCAAGGCGATTTCGTCATCGCGCAGGCGGTCCCCGCGCGGAGGCATGCGTTCGTCCTCGTCGTCAGCGGCGACGCGGCGCAGGAGTTCGCTTTCCTTCGCGAGCCGAGGCTGGATTACCCAGTCTTCCGCATCGGTGGAGTGGAATACGTATTCGCGCGCGTCCAGCCGGAGATTCGACTTCTGCTTCTGCGGGCCGTGGCATTCGTAGCAGTGCTTCGCGAGCAGGGGTTTGATGTGCTGCGCGTAGTCCACCGCGGCGGCGCCTGCCTGTGTCAGGCAAAGCAACATCGCACCGAGAGCGAGCGAGACGATGATCCGGGGCACGAAGGATACTCTAGCGCCGCGACCGGGCATCGCGACAGGGGAAAAGTTGACCGGCAGCGAAGCGGACGACTATTTGCGCCCGGTAGCTTCCATCTCTGCGCGCTCGATGCGCTCCCGGTATTCCCAGCGTGCGCGGAACTGTTCGAGGTGCGGCGCGTACTCGGGCGAGGTCATCCACGGGCGCGCCTTCGGATGCGCCGGATCGACTCGTCCTTCGGGATAGTCGAGGCCCCGTTCACTGCGGTTGACACTCTCGTCCCACGCGAGGAGTTGCTGCTTCAGCCGGACAGCGATCTTTGGTTGCTCCCGGAAGAGGTCACGCGACTCGATCGGGTCATTGCCGAGGTGATACAGCTCATACGCCGTCTTCCCCCGATCGGGCCACACCAGTTTCCAATCGTTGTCCACCCACGCGGAACGGCCGGTGTGCCGGAAACCGATCGGCTTCGAGCGGGTTTCGAGTTCCCGCTCGAACAACGGCACCAAACTCCCGCCATCCTGCGGCTCCAACATCGTCGAGGCGGGCAGACCGACGATCTCGGCGAGCGTGGGAAAGATGTCCATCGTCACCGCCGGGTAGCGCGAGACGCGGCCCGCCTTGATCCGCGCCGGCCACTCGATGATCGCCGGCACGCGCAGACCGCCTTCGTAAATCGAGCCCTTGTAATCGCGCAGGCCGCCGGTCGTGGACGGCTCGATGCGCGGCAGCCCGCCGTTGTCGCTGTTGAACCAAACAAGCGTGTCGTCCGCGATGCCCGCCTCGCGCAGACCGGCGCGCAGGGTTCCGATGCTGCGATCCATCGCCACCAGTTCACCGTAATGATGCGCGGAACTCTCCGGCAGTTTGAAATCTTCCCGGTCCGCGTCGGCGGCCTTGAATGGATCGTGGGGCGACCCGTACCAGATGACGGCGAAGAACGGCTGGCGTGCGGCGGCCTTGCGCCGGATGAACTTCAGCGCTTCGTCCACGATGATCTCGGCCGAATCGCCCTCGAACTCCTCGAACTTTCCCATCCGGCTCATCAGCGGATCACGGTCGAAGAAGTTCGAGACCGACACCCATTCGTCGAAGCCGAAGCGCCCGGGATGGTGGGTGTCGTCCGCCAGCAACGGCACGCCCGGGCCGACGAATCCGTTCAGATGCCACTTGCCGAAGTGAGCGGTCGCATAGCCCGCGTCCCGGAGCGCGACCGGCAGCGTCTTTTCCTGCAGCCGGAGCGCGTGGCCGTGATTGTAAACGCCGGTGCGGTCGTTGGTGCGCCCCGTCAACACGCTGGCCCGCGTCGGCGAGCAGTTGGGCGCGCCGGCATAGAAGCGGTCGAGACGCAGGCCGTTCGCCGCCATCGCATCGAGGTGCGGCGTCTTCAGCACCGGATGATCGTAAAATCCCATCTGCCCCCAGCCCTGATCATCGGTCATGACCAGAATGATGTTCGGGCGTTCGGCGGCGAGGGCCGCGGGCAGCACCGGCATCAGCGCGAACAAGGCGGCAACGAGGCGGATCATGAGCTGACGCTAGCGGCCCGCGGTCCGTGCGGGAAGGGCAAAGCTCAACCTCGACAAACACAAATGAAGCGTCCGCGCACCAGCAATGCAAGACAGGCTTCCCAACCTGTCACAGCGACCACAGGAAGCCATTGGGATCCCAGAGTGGTGTTCGCCACTGGATCTTCGGGAAAGAGCTGGCGCCCGCAGTTCGGGCATCTCGACGCCCTGCGAAGACGCAAAACCGGGGCACCACGACGTTCGCTGATGCTCGCGATGACGCGCAGGATGCCTGTCCTACGCTTCGCACGGACGGGCCGGCCGCGCTCCGGTTATTCCAGTGGATACACCGCCATTCCGAGGCGACGGAGGAAACGGTTCAGGGTCGCCGCGTGGCCGTCAGGCGGATTGCCGTCGGTGCCCATGCGGGTGATGACCATCTCCCACCCGGGGATCACGAGGCAGATGTTGTGGTTCAGCCCGGCGGCGAAGTAGGCGCGCGGCGGCGCGTCGGGCATCAGGCGCTCGCCGTTCGCGCGGACGCCGTTGCACCACCAGTTGAAGCCATACACACCCGCGCCGTCGGTGGACTGGCGATCGGTTTTGGCAATCGGTGTGTTGGCGGACACCTGCGGCCGCGTGGCCTGACGGACCCAGTCGGCGGCAATGAGCTGGCGGCCGTTCCAGTTGCCCTCGTTGAGGAAGAGGTGACCGAAGCGGGCGAGTTCGAGGGCGTTCATCTCGAGTCCGGTGCAGCCATTGCGCAGCGGCAAACCGTTGTGTTCGCCCTCGGGATGCCACGCCTTCTCGCGCAGCCCGATGGGTTGGAAGATGCGTTCGCGGAGGAGTTCGAGGAGATCGCGCCTGCTGGCGATGGCGAGCAAGCGACCGAACGTCATCTGCGCCTCGTCCCAATAGGCGTATTGGGTGCCCGGTGCGAAGAGCGGCGTGCCCGGCACGTAGGGCGTGGGCGACCAGTCCTCGCTGTCCGAGCCCCAGCGACTCCGGCCCGGCGCGCTGTAGCCGCTCGTCATCGTGATGAAATGCCGGAGCGTCGCGGTCGGATAATGTTCGCGCAACTCGGGCGCGATGTCGGCGGCCTTCGTGTCGAGCGAGACAACGCCGTCCTGCACAAGCAACCCGAGCGCGGTGCTGGTGAACGACTTTGTCGCGGACCAGATGTTGTGTTCGCGCGTGGCGTTGTCGCCCTGATGAATGACCACGCCGCGTCGCGTAATGACGATCTGGTCGGTGCCGTTGGTGCCGGTGTCCATGCGCCAGCGGTTGATGGCGTGCCGCATCCCGGCGGGATCGACGCCGAGATCGAGCGGATCGGCGGTCTGCCAGTCCTGGCCGGGAAACGCCATCTTCGGCGCGGTCTCGGGAATGCGCCGCACCAGCGCGAGCCAGTCGCGATCGGTCTCGCTAGGCGGTTCACCGGTCCACGCCAATCCCGGACCGCGCACGCGCGGGATGTTGCTGACGCGCAATTCGCCGCCCGTACGGGGATTGAACCACTTCACTTCGTGCAACCCCGGCCAGTCGAGTTTGAACCGCGTGCCGGCACCGTTCGGGAGGTAGATCGCCAGCAATTCGTGCGGCGCACCCAGCGCCATGACACCGTGACCAACCACTTGATCGCGCAACGGTTGCATGCGGTGAAACGGCAGGTGTTCGTGGAAGAAATCGAGCGCGATTCTCGTCTGGCGATACATCCCCTCGCGGGTGCGCCAGTCCTCGGCCGAGAGATCGCTGGTGGTGCTGTTGTTCTGCCAGCCGAAGTACCATTCCACGCCCGCTCCACCGGCCATCAACGTTGCCCACAGGCCGAACCGGCGCGGCTGATCATGCGCCGGATCGTCGGTGTCGGTGAGCGTGCCGTAGTTGGCGCCGCCCAGTTCATCGGCCGTCACCACCCACGGGTGTTTCATCGAGTAGCCCGCCAACACGTAGCGGAGCACATGGGTGTAAACATCCGGCCAGTAGAAGTCCTGGATGGCCGTTCCGGAGAACGGCGGCAGCCCGCGCACCTCCGGCGCGTCGATCAACGTGTCGAAGGTCTCGGTCAGGTTCTTCGCGTGCCAGTGATCGTTGTGACCGCGGCGAGCTCGGCC
>DNDP01000472.1:11303-24180 GCA_003484235.1 Verrucomicrobiales bacterium | reverse complement strand
ACAGCGGATGCGGCCGGTCCGCCGATGGATGGGTTGCTGGCCTGGCTGCCGCTGACCGATGACCTGCGGGATCACGGTCCGCAGCAGCTGCCGGTCAAGGTGGCCGGCTCGGTTCAGGCGATGGACGGAGCGACCCGGTTCCCCGGCAGTGGGAACCATCTCGAACTGCCGCACATCAACCTCAAGCATCGCGAATTCGCGATCGCTTTCTGGGTAAACGTCACCGGAGAAGAGAACGGGTATGTGTTCGTCGATCAGGCCGGCATGGACCGTTGCTGGCAGCGCCTGCAGGTGCATCTGCGCGCGGACTTCCAGCCGTTCTTCGGCTTCTACGTGGACGATCTGGTGGCGCCCTCGTCACTGCCCTCGCGCGGCGGCTGGCATCACCTCGTCTTTCAATACGTCAATCGCCGTCAGCAGATCTGGATGGATGGCCGGCTGCTGGCCGAACGCGTTTCGCCGCCGCTCGAATCCCGCTTCGCGCCGACCTTCGTCGGCAGGACGCCCGGCTGGGGTGGTCTCCATGATCTCGAAGGCTGGATGCGCGATCTGCGCATCTACGGCCGTGCGCTGCCGGCCACGGAGATTGGCAAACTGTCCGACCGGGCCGCGTTGCTGGCCGATCTCGCACGTCGCGCAGCCGGCAATCCATCGGGTGCGGGCGGTCTCTCCCGGGCGGCGACCAGCCCGGCAACGGAAGCCGCCGCGCTCAACGCGGTCGAAATCCGGCCCATGCTGTCGATGGTCGGCAACCAGCTGACCATCTCGGGGCCGCCGGTGCAGATCTACGACCTGCAGGCCACGCCCGCGTTGGATCAAGCGTGGCAGTCACTCCAGGTGCTGACGAACTTCACCGGCAGCGTCGGCTACCTCGACGAGGACTTCCGGCATCTCGGCGAACGCTTCTTCCGCGTCAAGCTGCTGGAATACCGGCCGGCTGCATCCGCGCGTTGAAAGGCGGCCACATCCGCGGCCGGCGGCTCCCTCTGAAGGTCATCGAATTGTCACTTGCCCCTGTCCGGAGCGGTTCCCATCATCCGCCGCATGTTCAAGCGGCTGGCCGCCGAGGCTTTCGGCACGTTCTCCCTCGTGTTTGCAGGCACGGGTGCAATCATCATCAACGACATGAGCGGCGGGGCGATCACCCACGCGGGGGTTGCGTTGACCTTCGGGCTGGTCGTGCTGGCGATGATTTACGCGGTGGGCGACGTCTCGGGGGCACATCTAAATCCCGCGGTCACCCTCGCCTTCTGCGCGGCCCGGCGGCTGCCGTGGAACGATGCTCCGGCCTACCTCGGCAGCCAGCTGGCCGGCGGGCTCGCCGCCAGCGGGTTTTTGAGACTTCTGTTTCCGACGCATGCCGGGCTCGGTGCCACCCTGCCCGCCGGGGCGGCGATGCAGTCCTTCTTCCTCGAGGTGGCGCTGACGGCAATACTGATGTTCGTCATCCTGCGGGTCTCGACCGGCGCCAAGGAAAAGGGCATCACCGCCGGGATCGCCGTGGGAGCTGTGATCGCGTTTGAGGCGATGTTCGCCGGCCCGATCAGCGGCGCCTCGATGAACCCGGTTCGCTCGTTCGCACCGGCGGTCGTCTCCGGACAGCTCGAGCATCTTTGGATCTACCTCGCCGCGCCCGTGTTGGGGGCGATGCTCGCGGTGCCGGCCTGTGTGTGCGTGGAGCCGGCGGGCTGTTGTTCTCCAAGTCCGAGACCCTGCTAGACAGGTCCGGCGGGAGCGCCAAACGGGCAGCGACGGTTGAATTTCCATGACCTCACCAGACAAACCCACGATTCTCATCCTTTGCACCGGCAACTCCTGCCGCAGCCACATGGCTGAAGGCATCCTGCGCCACACGGCCGGGGATCTCATCGACGTGCAGAGCGCCGGCTCGAAACCGGCCGGCTACGTGCATCCCAGGGCCATTCAGGTGCTCGCCGAGATCGGCATCGACATCTCGGCCCATCAATCGAAGCACATGAACGACTTCCTCCAGCGCAAGGTGGAGACGGTCATCACCGTGTGCGGAAATGCGGACCAGGCCTGCCCCATCTTCCCGGGTCAGGTGAACCGCCATCACTGGGGCTTCGACGATCCGGCGCACGCCGCCGGTTCGGACGAGGAGGTGCTCGCGGTGTTCCGGCGGGTGCGTGACGAGATCCGGCGGGTCTTCGACGCCTATGCGGCGGGAAGAAGGGACAGCCTGAAACGTTGATGGCGGCCGGTGCAGAAACCACCAAAGGCAGCACGCCGGCTGGCCGTGCGGAAACTGGCAAAGGCCCGGCTGCAAGATTGATCTGCGCATGAAGCGGCCCATCCAACGACTTCTGCCACTGCTGGCATTCTGGCCGGTCATCACCGGAGGGCTCTCCGCCCGCGCCTACGACGCCCTGTACGAACAGCCGCCGGTAAACTACTCTTCGACCCAACCGGCCGGCCCGGTGGCGAAGCTGCAGGCCGCAATGGACGCCGGTGAAGTGATGCTCGACCGGCGTGATGAACAGGTCTTTCTCCGTGCACTGCTGCGTGAACTGAATATCCCGGTCGAATCGCAGGTGCTGGTGTTCTCCAAGACCAGCCAGCAGAACTCCCGCATCTCGCCGGCGACGCCCCGCGCCATCTACTTCAATGACGACGTCTACGTCGGCTGGGTGCAGGGCGGAATCGTGGAGATTGCCGATCCCAGCCCGGGTCTCGGCGTAACCTTTCACACGCTGGATCACCGTGATCTGGAGAAGCCGCTCCAGTTCGAGCGGCCGGCCACCTGCCTGGACTGCCACGCCGGTTCCCGCGTGAACAACCTGCCCGGCGTGATGGTGCGGTCGGTGTTTCCGGACGAGCGCGGCCAGCCGATCCTTTCGCAGGGCAGTTTCGTGACCGGCCACGCCAGTCCGATGACCGAGCGCTGGGGCGGCTGGTATGTCACCGGGCGCCACGGTGATGCGCGGCACCTGGGAAATGCCACTGCACGGGAGGTCGCACATGGCGCCGAGCTCGACGTGAACCCCGGCGCGAACCGCACCAATCTCTCGCCCTACTTCAACACACGGCCCTACTTGACGGACAGCAGCGACATTGTCGCGCTGATGGTGCTCGAGCATCAGTGCGAGATGCAGAATCTCCTGGTGCAGGCGGCCATTCACACCCGCGTAGCACTGCACCGCCAGACCATGCTGCGCCAGGAGCTGGGCGAGCCGCCTACCGACGAGCTGGTGGGCAGCGGCCTGATCGTGGCCAACAGCCAGGCGGAGAAGATCGTCCGGCATCTGTTGTTCACCGACGAGATTCTCCTGCCCGACGGCGGCATCAGTGGACGCCCCGATTTTCAGACGGCGTTTCAGCGCAACGCGCGTCGTGACGAATCGGGACGGTCGTTGAAGGACTTCGATCTGCAGAACCGCCTTTTCCGTCACCGATGCAGTTACATGATTTACTCGAGCGCGTTTGCCGACCTGCCGGTGCAGTTGAAGGAGAAGGTGTATGCCCGGCTGCTGGAGGTGCTCGATGGTAATCCGGGCACCGGCGCGCGCACCCGCCTCGGTATCGCCGAACGCCAGGCCATCAAGGAGATTCTTGTCGCCACAAAGAAGGACTTTGCCGAATTCGTCCTCCGAAAGGAGTGAAGTGCAACCGTGACCCGGCCCCGGTCCTTGTTGCGGGGCAATTCGACCATGAATCTGAAACCGGCCGGGGTGGTCCAAGTTCCCGCAATGTCCGCCGCCCTTTCACCGGCCGCCCGCCCGCTTCTCGCCGGTCCTTTGCTGCTCACGCTGATATGGCTGGTCGTCGAGGGCTGCACTCTTCCCGCTGCCGGTGCTGCGGCACCGGAGAACTGGCCGCGCTTTCGCGGCCCAAACGGTTCGGGCGTCTCCGCCACCGCATCCTTCCCCACGCATTTCGGCCCCGGCACCAACATGCTCTGGCAGCTCACGCTGCCGGAGGGTCACTCTTCACCATGCATCTGGGGCGATCATCTCTTTCTCACCGGCTTCGACGGTGCTGAACTGCTCACCATCGCCATCGATCGGCGAGACGGTCGGGAACTGTGGCGGCGAGGCGTGGCGCCCGCCGAGATCGAACGTGGCAGCCGCAATGGCAACCCGGCTTCCTCCACTCCCGTCACCGACGGGCGGCGCGTGCATGTGTATTTCGGTTCGTTCGGCCTGGTCTGCTACGAACTCGATGGCGATGAACTCTGGCGCCGGCCGCTGCCGCCACCGATCACCCAGCACGGTGCCTCGACCTCGCCGGTCTTGGCGGACAACAGGATCATTCTCGCAGTGGATCAGGATGTCGGATCGCACCTGCTGGCGGTGGATGCGGCCACAGGAGAGGACCTGTGGCGAATCGATCGCCCGGGCTATCGACGCGGTTTCTCGACGCCCATCGTCTGGCCTCAGGAACGACCCACCCACCTGATCCTGCCGGGCACCTTGCGGTTGAACGGCTACTCGATCACCGATGGCGAGGAGACCTGGGTTGTTCGCGGGCTGCCGAATGAGATGGTCAGCTCGCCGGTCTTCGCTGAAGGCATGTTCTTCGTCGCGGGGTGGACCCCCGGCTCCGGCGTTCCGTCAATGCCACCGTTCGATCAACTGTTGGAACAGGGCGATCGGGATGCCGACGGCGCTCTCACCATGGTCGAGGCTCCCAACGGTCCCGCTCGACGTCATTTCGTCTATGTCGATGCCGACAAGGACGGCCGGATCGACCGCGAGGAATGGCTGACGATGTCGGAGATATTCGACTCCTCGCGTAACGCCCTGCTGGCGGTTCGTCCGGGCGGCACCGGCGACGTCACCGATTCTCATGTCGCCTGGTCCTTTGCGGATGGTCTGCCCTACGTGCCGTCGCCGCTCTGCCATCGGGGCCGGCTGTATCTGGTCCGCAACGGCGGGATCGCCACCTGTCTGGACGCCCGTACCGGGAAGGTTCACTATCAGGAGGAACGCTTGGACGCCATCGGTGACTACTACAGCTCCCCGATCGCCGCCGGCGACCAGGTATTGATGATCTCACAGCCGGGCACGGCGGTCGTGCTGCGTGCGTCCGACTCCCTTGAAGTGCTCGCCCGGAACCGGCTTGGCGAAAAAGTCATGGCCACGCCTGCCGTGATCGGGCAGACATTGTATGTTCGCGGCGAACAAACGCTGTGGGCGTTCGCCCCGGAGAAGTAACGGGACTTGGGCGGGGCGATGACCGTCCTGCCGCTCTGACCGTAAACCTGCGGCGCACATGCCCGATCAACTCGATCTCTTTGGCAGCTCCAGGCAGAACGACCCCAACGTCGAGCGGGAGGCGGTGCCGTCGTTGCAGGCGAAACTTCGCGACGCCACCGGAGCCCTGGCCGCAAGGCAGGTGTACGTTGGCACCTCATCCTGGAAGTATCCCGGCTGGCAGGGACTCCTGTACACTCCGGAGCGCTATGCCAACCGGGGGCGTTTCTCTGAAACCAGGTTCAATCGCGAGTGCCTCAACGAGTACGCCGAAACGTTTCCGACAGTTTGCGTGGACGGCGCCTATTACCAGTTTCCCACGGAAAAGTATCTGACCGGCCTCGCCGAGCAGGTGCCGGACGGCTTCAAGTTCAGCTTCAAGGTCACCGACGAGATCACGCTCCGGCAGTTCCCGCGAATCGCCCGGATGGGTGCGCGCGCCGGGCAGCCGAACCCGCATTTCCTCGATGCCGACCTTTTTGTCCGCAGTTTCCTTGGTCCGTGCGAGGCCATTCGCGGAAAGGTCGGTCTGCTGATGTTCGAGTTCTCGCGGTTCCATCCGATGGACTTTAAGCACCCGGCGGATTTCGCGGAGGCACTGGATGGATTCCTCGGGCGGCTGCCCGGGGGCTGGGACTACGGAGTCGAGCTTCGTAACGAGGAGTTTCTGGGATCCGAATATCTCGCCGTCCTGAAGCGGCATGGCGTGGCGCACGTATTCAACAGCTGGGACGCCATGCCGCCCGTGAGTGAACAGATGGAGAGAATCGGCGACTCGCTCCCTGGAATTCCAACGGGCGCGCGCTTTCTCCTGAAGCCGGGACGGAGCTATCAGAAGGCGGTGGAGCGCTTCAGCCCCTACAGGAAGATCATCGAGGCCTATGAGGAGGGTCGCTGCGCGGCGGCGGGATTGATCGAACGGGCGCTGCGACGGGGCACGCGGTTGTATCTCTACGGGAACAACCGGTTGGAGGGGTGTTCCCCGCTCACCTTGCTGGCGGTCATTGGACGCCTCCCGCCGGAACTCTGGTTACCGTCCGGGTCGGGAACTGGAACTTCGAGCCAGGAACCGACGTGAACAACACGCCCGCTCCCGCCCCGGCAGGAGACGCAGGCAGCCGAAGCCGTGGTGACCCGCCAAATCTCACGTTGACGTCGCCACGATCCTGTTTTCATCATCCGCCCCCTTGCCGGGCGCCGCTTTCTCCGGCCGGAAACTGAACCTCTGGACCCTGAACACCTATGAACCTGGATTCCCTCTATTCGGAACTCACCCTCAAGACCAACAAGAAGCTGGTGCTGCTTGTGCTCGACGGCCTGGGCGACATCGCCACGCCGGAGCAGGGGTTTCTCACCCCGCTTGAGTCGGCCAAAACGCCGAATCTCGACCGGCTTTCCAAGATTTCAGCGCAGGGCCGCATGACGCCCGTGGCACCTGGCATCACACCGGGAAGCGGACCGGGGCACCTCGCGCTGTTCGGCTACGATCCGATTGAGTTTCAGGTGGGACGTGGAGTGATCGAGGCACTGGGTCTTGGCGTCGAGCTGAAGGCCGGTGACGTGGCGGCCCGGGCAAACTTCTGCACGCTCGACGGCAAGGGAATCGTGACCGACCGCCGGGCGGGCCGCATTGAAACCGCGGTGTGCGAGGAGCTCTGCGCGCTGCTTGCGAGCAAGATCAAGAAGATCGGCGACGCCCAGGTGATCATCCAGCCGGGCAAGGGACATCGCTTTGTCGTCATCTTTCGTGGAAAAGGGCTGGAAGGACCGTTGACCGACGCCGATCCCCATCGCGAAGGAAAAGCGATTCCCGAAGTGACGCCCGTGAACCCCAAATCCGCCAAGGCCAAAAAGGCGGCGGAACTGATCACCAAGTTTTACGAGCAGGCTCTGCCGATCATCAAGGACCGGAAGCCGGCGAACGGGTTTCTCATGCGCGGCATCGCCCACCAGCCGAAGATTGCCAGCTTCGAGGAGCGCTACGGACTGAGGGCGGCGTGCATTGCGGTGTATCCGATGTACAAGGGGCTCGCCCAGCTGGTGGGCATGAAAAAGATCGAGGGGGCGCAGACCATCAGCGAGCAGTTCGAGGCGTACCTGAACGAATACGACAACCACGACTTCTTCTTCATCCATTACAAATACACCGACATGCACGGGGAGGACGGCAATTTTGACGCGAAGCGAAAGGCAATCGAGGACCTCGACAATGCGCTGCCGCTGCTGCTGGAGAAGCGACCCGACGTGCTCGCAATCACGGGCGACCACTCGACGCCCTGCAAGGTGAAGGGGCATTCATGGCATCCGCAGCCGGTGCTGCTGCACTCCGAATTCAGCGGCAGCGACAAGCTGGATCGCTTCACGGAGACGGGCTCCAATCTCGGTTCGCTCGGTTCGTTCGAGGCGAAGCACCTTCTCCGGCTGATGCAGGCGAACGCGCTCATGTTCGACAAGTTTGGCGCGTGATTCTGATCGCGCAACGTGACGCGGGAACACGTCATGATGATGAAGACATGATGTCGTGTGGAAAAATTGTCGGAGAAGAAAGTGAAAAAATGTTTGTCAGCGAAAAGGTTTCTGACTAAACAACACTCCCGATGAACCACATAAGCGAAACGGAGGTGAAGTGCAATGCCAGCTAAGAAGAAAGCAGCCAAGAAAAAGACAGCAGCCAAGAAGAAGAAGAAGTAGTTAACACTTCACCTCAACGCCGGGATGGGCCTGATGCAGACATCGGGAGCCATCCCGGTGCTTTTTTGTTCAGTCACGATCCGCGCACGCATGGCCACCCTGGTATTCGACATCGAAACGACCGCGCTTCCCCTCGATCAGTTCGACGATTCACAACAGGAGTACCTGCTGCGCGAGGCGGCGAAACAGCCCGATGAGGAATCGCGCAAAGCCAAGCGCGAGGAGATACAGCGGTTCATGAGCCTGTGGCCCCTGACGGCCCAGGTCCTGTGCATCGCAATGATCAATGCCGACACTGAACGGGGTCAGGTCATCTATGTTGGCGAAGACTTCGAGGAAGGAGAGCAGGCACCGGGCGCGGTGAAGTTTGTTCCGTGTGTCGACGAGACGGAACTGCTGACCCTGTTCTGGGAGACCGTCAGCCACTACGAGCACATCGTGACGTTCAATGGACGCGGGTTCGATGTGCCGTTCGTTTACCTCCGCTCGGCCGTGTTGAACGTCCCGATCACCCAGAAGAAGTGGCTGGGATACCGGTTTGCCGTGGAGCCGCATTGTGATCTGGCTGAACAACTTAGCTTCTACAATGTCAGCGGCCGGGACGGTGCAGCCCGCCGTTTCAATCTGGATTTTTACTGCCGCGCTTTCGGCATCGACTCCCCCAAGAGTCATGGCGTGACCGGCATGGACGTCGGCACCCTGATGGCGGAGGGGCGCCACCGCGAGATCGCCGAGTACTGCGTGCGGGATGTCCGGGCCACGCTCGAGCTTTACCGCATCTGGAAGGACCGGCTGTCGGGCATCAAGTGAACCACATGGCCGCCGCCGTTAATTGGCTGGTCTGCTTTGCCGTGAACGAGGAAGCGGCCTTCTTCCGCCGATCACGCCGTCGCGATCCGGAAGTGGTGATCACCGGCATGGGGCGGCGCAACGCCGTCGAAGCGGTTCAACGCGCGATGGCGGCGCATCAACCCCGTCGGGTCATCACTGCAGGATTCGCCGGTGGTCTCGCTCCGGATCTACTGCGGGGCACCGTTGTGTTCGACCAGGATGACGAGCTCCGGCTGGAGACGACCCTCCGATCCATGGGAGCGGTTCCCGCGAAGTTTCACTGTGCGCGACGCGTGGCCGTCACGGCGTCCGACAAGACAAATTTGCGGAACAAGACGGGCGCCGATGTTGTCGAGATGGAATCTTCGGTCATCCGCTCGCTTTGTCGCGATGCGGGAATCCCCTCGGCAACGATCAGAGTGATTTCCGATGCGGCCGCGGATGATCTGCCTCTCGACTTCAACGCGCTGATGACGCCTTCCGATCGGATCAACTGGCTGAAGTTTGCCGCCACGATCGCCAGGCGCCCCGGATTGATCTTTCGATTGATCGAGTTTCAACGGCAGACCCGCGAGGCGGCGAAGGAACTTGCTCGGGTGTTGGAGCAGGTCATCCGCACGCCTTCATCCGGTGAACTCAGCTAGGGCGTTCCGTAGTTCGGCACGACGCCGCCACTGAACGATCGCAGCCACGTGCGCAGAATGAGGAAGATCTTGTGCGGCTTGCTCAGCCTGGTCGGTTCCGGTCCGAACACGTCGAACTGCGCCGCCTCCAGCTTGCGGAAAAGTCGCCAATATACTGCGCCCATCAGCTCGGCAGCCAGCATGGAGCGGCGATCCTCCTGCGGCAGCAGGTCGCGGGCGCGCTGATAATGATTGCGTGCGCGGTCGGCCACTTCGCGGGCCAGCGCCTGGTAGCCCGCCGAACAGCGTCCGCTCAGGATGTCGTCTTCGGGCACGCCATGCCGGCGCAGCGCCTCCAGCGGCAGATAAATGCGGCCGCGACCGGCATCGACGCGGACATCGCGCAGGATGTTCGTCAACTGAAGGGCCAGCCCCAGGTGACGGGCGTATTCGCGGCTGGCGGGATTCCGATACCCAAAGATCTCAATGCTCAGCAGGCCGACCACGGAGGCGACACGATAGCAGTATTGCTCGAGTTCCGCATGGGATTCATAACGGGTGATTGACAGGTCCATCTCCACGCCTCGAATCAGCTCCTCGAACAGCTCCAATTTGAGACCGTAGCGGCGGATCACGGGCTGGAGTTCGCGGTTCACCGGCAGCTGCGGTTCGCCCCCGGAACAGGCCAGCGCAATGTCCCGGCGCCAGTGGTTCAGGTCAGCCTGGCGATCGGCCGCCGGCCGCGATTCCTCGTCGGCCACGTCATCCACCTCGCGGCAGAATGCGTAGAGGGCGGACATCGCCTCGCGGCGTTCGCGCGGCAGCAGCACGAAGGCGAGCGCAAGGTTGGAGGCGCTTTTGCGGGTGATCTGCTCGCTGGTGGTGGGCTGCATCGTCACAAACCCGAATTCGGGGCAGAACCGGAATCCCTCGCGGGTGGCAGGCCGCCGCGCTCCGCCAGGGTCGGATTGCGCGGCCGATGTTCCCGGCGGCGGCGGTTGCGCTTTTCGATCCGGTGGGCCTCGCCGCCTTCGACAACTTCGCTCTGCTGTCGCAGATGCTCCTCGGTATTCTTGAGGATCTCCGGTCCCCGGCGCGACTTACGCTTCCTGCTCCGTTGGCGGCGGGACATGGCCGCCACGATGAAGATCAGGGCGGTCAGGCCGGCGATGACCCCGGCAACCAGCAGAAAATCCCACCATGCGGGGCTGAGTCTCGGCGTGTCCACCGGGATCACCTGGGCGAGTGTCACCGCCGGGTTCATGAATTGGAGTCCTTCCCGGCGGACGCGGTCTCCTCGTCATCCCCGTCGCCGTCCGTGTTGATGCTGAGACGCTGCATGCGGTAGCGCAGCGCGTGCCGGCTCAGCTTCAGCGCTTCCGCCGTCCGGCCCAGATTGTAGCGCTGCTGTTCGAGCATGCGCATGATGATGTCCTTCTCGTACTGCATCATCAGTTCGTCCAGAGTCTGATCGCCCTGGGGCCCGGGCCCCTCCTCACCCTTCTTGAGCCGGGTTTCCAGATAGAAATCGGGAAGGCTGCTGGCCTGAATCTCGGCGGATGTCTCCAGGATAACGGCCCGCTCGATCACGTTCCGCAGCTCCCGCACGTTGCCCGGCCAGTGATGGTTGGCCAGCTTGTGGCGGGCTCCGGCCGAGACGCTCTTGATGCTCTTGTTCATCGTCTGGCCGAACTGCCGGAGAAAATGCTCGGCCAGCAGCCGGACATCCCCGCCCCGTTCACGGAGTGGCGGGGGGCTGAACTGCACTACGTTCAAGCGGTGGAACAGATCTTCGCGAAAATTGTTTTCCTCGATCTCGTGGATGATGTCGCGGTTGGTGGCGGCCAGCAGCCGGACGTCCACCCTGCGCTCCTCGTTGCCGCCCACCCGGGTAAACGAGCCATCCTCGAGGAACCGCAGCAGCTTGGCCTGCAATGGCCGGCTCATGTCGCCGATCTCGTCCAGAAAGATGGTGCCGCCGTTGGCCTCCTCGACCCGTCCGATCTTCTGCTTGATGGCGCCGGTGAACGATCCCTTCTCATGGCCGAAAAGCTCG
The DNA here is from genome assembly GCA_003484235.1 of Verrucomicrobiales bacterium. Taxonomy (GTDB): domain Bacteria; phylum Verrucomicrobiota; class Verrucomicrobiia; order Limisphaerales; family RI-55; genus RI-55. The sequence goes on along the minus strand of DNDP01000472.1, from coordinate 12,766 downwards.
CTTTCGAGCAGGTTCTCCGGGATGGCCGCGCAGTTGATGCGGACGTAGGGCCGCCGGCTGCGGCTGCTGAGGTTGTGCAGGGCGCCGGCGATCAGTTCCTTGCCGGTGCCGCTCTCGCCGAGGATCAGGACCGTTGCGTTGGTGGGGGCCACGGTCCGGATGAGCTGGCGCAGTTCAACCATCTTCGGACACTCGCCGATGATCTGGTCCAGCTCGTTGCCGCGCTCGGATTTGGACCGGAGGGCCGCGTTCTCAGCGAGCAGCTTGTAGCGCTCGGCGCAGCGGGCCACGGCGTGGAGCAGCTCCTCGGGCGCGAAGGGCTTCGAGAGATAGTCCATCGCTCCCGACTTGATGGCTTCCACCGCCAGCTTGGGCGTGGCGTAGGCCGTGATCATCAGCACGGGAAGGCCGGACCAGCGGGCCTTGACCTGCTTGAGAAACTCATAGCCCGTCATCCCACCCAGCCGGGCGTCGGTGATGATCATGAAGTACTCGTCCTGCTCCAGACGCTTGAGACCCGCCTCGGCAGAATCCACCGTCTGCACGCTGTAGGATTCCTCCTGCAGCATCGTCTGAATGGACGTGCGGATGTTCTTCTCGTCGTCAACGACGAGGATGGGTGGCAGCTCCCCGTTCATGGTCTATTTCAAAACCGTTCTCGGAGGAAACCGTAGAATGAACCTTGCGCCCTTTCCAAGCTCGGATTCGGCCTTCACGGAGCCGCCATAGAGCTCGATGTTGTTGCGTGCGATCGCCAAACCGAGGCCGGTACCCTTGGCCCGCGTGGTGTAGTAGGCCTCAAAGACCTGCTCCAGCTTGTCCGACGGGATGCCCGGACCGTTGTCCTCGACCACCACGACAACGGCGTCATCGGGATCCTGTCGGGCGACCACCTTGATGTGGCCGGAGTCCCCCACTTCGGCGACGGCCTCGCGGGCGTTTTGGAACAGGTTGGTGAAGATCTCGCGCAGGTGTCCGCGCTGCATCAGCAACGTCGGCAGGTAATGCTCAAAATGCCGCTCAACATGGGAATCGAAACCGGCTCCCGGCGGAAACACGCCTTCAATCGAAGCCTCCAGTTCCTCGACCACATCCAGCCGCTCCACCTTGCCCTCGGCCAGCCGGGCGTAGCCCATCAGCTCGGTGATGATGCGGTCGGACCGTTCCACCTCCTCCCGGATGATCTCAAGCTGCTGCGCGGCTGAACCGTTCTTCTCCTTCAGCGCACGCTGCAGCGACCAGGCGGTGTTGTTGATGATCGCCAGGGGATTCTTGATCTGGTGGGCGATCTCGGCCGCAAGCCGTCCGGCGGTCCGGACCTGCTCATTGCGCAGCTGAAACTCCCGACCTTCGGTCTCAATCAACCGCTGGCGCTCAAAGAGAACCTGAAGTGCGTAGCAGCAGGCTGTGGTCAGGGCCAACAAGGCGATTCTCACCGAAGCATCGGCGGGGCGGCGCTCCTC
>DNDP01000472.1:5059-11084 GCA_003484235.1 Verrucomicrobiales bacterium | reverse complement strand
GCTCCTCGAGCGCGCGCCGGGCTGCGTAGGACAGGTCGGGATCGCCCAGATCGACATCCACCACGTCCACCCAAACGTCGAGTGAGCCGGCAAGCACAAACGCGAAGTTGGTGATCAACTGGAGCGTCAACTGCGGTCCCATGGCCGGCATGCTCAACGCGTTGCGCACGACCAGCGCGATGAACATCCAGAACAGCGTGCTCGTAAAGCCGTCTGTGATCGCCGTCAGCCCGGCGACGAGCACGATGTCCAGCGTGGCAACGCCAAAAACCAGCTTGCGGAGACGGTTCAGCGGAGTGGCCATTGGCGTCAGCAGGAAGCGGGCGGCCACGATTGACAGGATTGTATAGACGACGAAGTACCATCGCAGGGAGATCTGGATCAGCTCGCGGGGAATGGTCTGATCCCAAAACCACTCGGAATAGAAAAGGCCGAAAACCAGATACGCGATCAACGCCAGCCGGACCGGGAGGATGATGTCGCGCTCGATCGACAGGATGCGATCCAGCTGCCGCGATGGTTCGAGCGGCGGCATCACCAGCACCCGCGAAAGCTTCTCCCAGGTCGATTGTTCGTTCTTGGCCATCTGGGAAATCCGGCTGTTCGAGGGCGCTATTTGAGCAGCTCGTTGGCGCGGACGGCGATCCTTTCCACCGGCCAAAGGCGGCCCACCCCTTCATAGCCGCAACTGAGCATGCCCTCCTCGGGGCCGATGAACTCCACGCCGCGCTCCCGTAGGTCCGTCACGTTCGCCACCGTTGCCGGATGCTGCCACATCTTGCCGTTCATCGCGGGGGCAACCAGCAGCCGGGCCCGGGGATTGAGTGCCAGTGCGATGCAGGACAGGGCGTCGTCCGCCACGCCATGGGCCAGCTTGGCGATGATGTTGGCCGTGGCCGGAGCGATCAAAAGCAGGTCCGCCTCGTCCGCCAGCCGAATGTGGGTCGGTTTCCACCCCTCCTCCTCATCATAAAGATCGGTCACGACCGGCTGCCGCGACAGGGTCTTGAAGGGGAGTGCCGTGATGAACTGCTGGGCGTCGACGGTCATGACGACCTGCACCCGATGGCCGGCCTTGTGGAGAAGGCTGGTCAGATCCGCCGCCTTGTAGGCGGCAATGGATCCGGTGACTCCCAGGACAATCTGCTTCGCTCCGTTCATATTGGTGGCTCGAATCGTAGGGGCTTCCGCAACGGCTGACGATGGGATTCTGCTGCGCGCAGGGCTGAACTCGGATGGGATCGCCGTATGGGGAATCCGTCCAACGCCGTGGAATTGAGGGAATTAGACAAGACAGTTTGCGATCCGTGGAGTCCTGTTCCAAGATGAGGCAGCGCTGCCCAACAAGAGTACAGTCCGCGGGCGCGCGTGTTGGCGGAAAAGCTCAGTCGTATTATGCGCACCGAAAACACCATCGCGATGGTCGCCGGAACAGGGTGGCGGCAGCGGCTTCATTTGAGGAAGGAGACCCGGCAGGGCCACATCCTCCTTTGCGTAGCCCTATGGTCGGCAATCAGTTTTCTCGTCTTCAGCCGGTTTGTCCTCGCCACCGTGATCATCGATGGGGTCAGCATGGAACCCACTTTCCAATCCGGAGATCATTGCCTTCTCAACCGGCTGGCCACCGTGATGGGCGGCGTGGACCGCGGAGACATGGTGGTGCTCTGTGATCGCGGAGAGGGTGATTACGCCATCAAGCGCGTCATCGGGGTCCCCAATGACGACGTCGAGATTCGCGACGGGCTGGTGTTTCTCAACGGTGAACGGCTGGACGAAGCCTATCTGGCCGACGGCACCCGGACGTATGCACCGGCTGGACAGCTGCGCTTTTCGCTCGGGCCCGATTCCTACTTCGTGTTGGGTGACAATCGGGCGCTGAGCGAGGACAGCCGTTACTACGGACCTGTTTCCAGGTCCAAGCTGCTGGGCGTTGTCCTGCGCTAGGGGCCTCCCTTCTTTTTTCCGCTTCCAACCGCCGAGAATCCCCCCGGGTGGCGGATTTCCTGCATCTGGCCGGCTTCAAATTGTCCCGGCATCTGCCGATAGACACACTGGCCCCGTGCCCACCTGGTCCGGAGCCCGAAATCTCCGCCCGATGAAAAGAATCCTGTTTGTAGACGACGAGCCGCTCCTTCTGGAGGTCATTGAAGCCCGCTTTGCAGAACGGGCCTCCTGCTGGGAGATGGATTTTTCCGACTCCGGACAGACCGCGCTATGCCAGATGTTCCGCAAGCCCTACGATATCATCGTGGCGGATATGCGCATGCCGCAGATGGATGGCATCGAACTGCTGACACTCGTGATGCAGCGGCATCCCAACACCACCAGAATCATGCTTTCCGGTCAATCCGACCGGGCGCAAACGCTCCGTCTGGTGGGCACGGCCCATCAATACATCTCCAAACCGTGCAATCTCGACGAACTCGAGTCAGCGATCGATCAGGCACTGGAGCAGCGTGATCTGCTGGCCAATGAATCACTCAAGAAGCTGATCTCCCAGCTTCAGTCCCTGCCCAGCATCCCCACGCTCTATCTGGAACTGGTCGAAGAACTCCAGCGTGACGATCCTTCCCTCGAACGGATGGCGGCGATCATCTCGCGGGACCTGGGGATGTGCAGCAAGATGTTGCAGCTGGTGAATTCGGCGTTCTTCGGCCTTCCCCGCAAGATTTCCAACACGGAGGAAGCGGTCGGCTATCTGGGCATCGAGACGGTTCGCGCCCTGGTCCTGTACCTCCACATCTTCTCGCTCTACGAGCGTACCAAGCTCCCCGGCTTTTCATTCGAGCGGCTATGGCAGCACTGCTGGTCGGTCGGGGTCATCGCCCGCAAGATCGCCCAGTTGGAGGGCGTCTCCCGCGCCGATACCGACGATCTTTTCATCGCCGGGCTGCTTCACGACGTGGGCCAGCTGGTGCTCGTGACCGGCGTGCCTTCCAGCTACCAGATCGCTCTGGACCGCTGCCAGCAGGACGGCCTGCTTTTGCATGAGGCCGAATCATCGGTCTTTGGAGCCGGCCACGCCGAAGTGGGCGCGTACCTGCTCGGACTCTGGGGCTTGCCGTCCGCGATCGTCGAAGGCGTGGGCTGGCATCACTATCCGGCGGCCCACGACGCCAAGGGGCTGTCTCCGGCAAATGTCGTGCACATTGCAAATTGGATCTCCCACCAGCTGACCCCCTCTGCGGGCCGCCTGCACAGCCCCCTGCTTGATGAGCCCCACTTGGAACGGGTTGGCATGCTCGCCAAGGCCCACGAATGGAAGGACGCCATTGCCGCACAGGAGGCGGAGGCAATGCAGGCTTGAACAGGTCCCCCCGATGAAGTCCCGGCAAATTCTGATTGTTGAGCCTGACCTCGCGTCGGCACGTCGGCTCGCGCTGGCGCTGCATGAATCCAACTCCAACTGGACCACCCATGCCGTGGCCACCTTTGGACAGGCGACCGCCCTGCTCGAGCGGGAGCGAATGGACGCCGTGGTGGCGGATGGGGCGTTTGCCCTCAAGGCGCATCCGGAATTCTTCCGGCGCGCCGGGGAGCTTTGTCCGGCGGTGTTCCGCCTTTCGCTCTCGGGCAACTACGATCATGCGGCCAGCCTGCGGCTGATGGATGACGCCCATCAGAACATCTGGAAGCCCTGTCCCGACGAAGAGATCCGGTCTGCCCTGGCGCGGGCGTTCGCACTGCGGGACACACTGGGCAGCGACCGTCTGCGACTGCTGATCGCGCAGGTGCGCAGCCTGCCCAGCCTGCCGCAGCTGTATCTCTCCTTCCTTGACGAAGTGCGCAAGCGCGAACCATCGACCAGCCGGCTCGCGGAGATCATCCGGCACGACATCGGCCTTACCGCAAAGCTGCTGCAGCTGGTGAACTCCGCGTTCTTCGGCCTGCCGCAGAAGGTCGTGCAGCCCGAGGACGCGCTGTTGTACCTGGGCATCGAGAGCGTCAAGTCGCTTGTGCTCTCCCTGCAGGTTTTCAGCCTCTTTGATCGCGTCAAAGTGAAACGGTTCTCACTTGATACGCTATGGAACCACAGCTGGGAGGTGGGCTGCCTGGCCCGGCAGATTGCCACCTGCGAGCGGCGTTCCCCCGAGGAGATTGACACCGCCTTCACCGCCGGACTGCTCCACGATGTCGGCAAGCTGGTGCTGATCAGCGGGGTCGCCCACGGCTGGGAGGAGGCCCTCGAGACGGCCGCCCGTGAGGAGATCCCGCTCTGGCAGGCGGAACGCAGCCGCCTGGGAGCCTGCCACGCAGAGGTGGGTGCAGCCCTGCTCGCCATGTGGGGACTGTCTGATCCTTTGGTGGAGGCCGTTGCCTATCACCATGAGCCGGAAATGAGCGGTTCACTTTCATTTACGGCGCTCACCGCCGTGCATGCCGCGAACCTGCTTCACCACAAGGCCGAGGCAAAAAGGGAATCCGCCTACCTCAGGTCGATCGGTGTCCTGGACCGGGTGCCGGACTGGCGGGAGCGGTTTCTCCAGCCGGTCGGGTGAGTTTCCCGGCGCCTATCGCCGCCTCCACTCCTGCCTGGGAGGTTCCGGGAGCCCCTGGGCGCGGAGCGCGGTTCGGAAATGAGTCTTCGCCACCCGCTGCAGTTCAACCCCGCCCCGCTCGTTGACAAACTCCTTGGCGGCCGCGTCCACCGCCGTCGAAGCTCCCTTTGGAAATTGGCGCCCGTATTCCTGTCCCAGTTTCTCGAGACGCGTCACGAACTCATGGCGTGCCAGAATCGAAGCGGCGGCGACGGCCAGGTCCGCCTCGGCCTTGTGGCGCTGCACGAGCTCGATCTCGCGTCCAAGCGCCATCAACGCCTTCGACACCGTTTCCTTGTCGCTGGCAAACTGATCGCTGATGGCGCGGACCGGGGGCGGCTGCATCTCACTTCGGCGGTTCATGAGATTCTCGATCGCCCGGGCGTGTCCCCACGCAAGCACCTTGTTCACACTTCGCATCTTGGCGTAGAGGCGATTGTAGGCCTCGTTGCCGATCGTCACCACCGTTGAAACACAGCCGGGGGTCTTGCGGATGATCTCCGCCAGCTCCGCAATCTTCCGATCCGACGAGATGTTCTTCGAGTCCCGCACGCCCGCTTCCTGCCAGCGCCGCACGATGTCGCCGTTGGCGTAGACTCCGGCGATGCACAGCGGCCCGAAGAAATCACCCTTGCCGCTTTCGTCCACCCCAAGGCGTGGCAGCAGCAGCTCGGGATTCAGCACCGCCTCGTAGCCAAGACGGGCCTGCCCGAGGATCTCCGGCTCCAGGAGAAACTCGACAAACTCCTGGGTTCCCTTGCCCTGAACCACGAGTTTGCCGCTCTCGTAGGAGACCACGTTGGTCTTCTCCCGCCGCGCCGCGAATCTTGCGTACGCCACCTCGTAGAATTCCCAACCTCTTTCCCGGAGCAGCTGTTGCAGCCGCCTTTCGGCTTCGGCATCGAGTTTTGCGGTGTAGGAAGTCAGCGGCTGCGCCATGGGCGCCGACACTAGGGCCGCGCCTTCGCCGAGGCAACCGCGCGTCGATCGGCACTCACATTCCTCGGGCAGTTTCCGAAGGGCGCTTCTCCGTCACGGGGTCCACCACCACGCCCAGCATCCACTCCCGCTGCATCAGCCGGGCCGTGGCACCCAGGGCCGCCGCCACCGGTGACCCCCCGGCCCGGTCAAATGCGGCGTTGCCAAACAGGCCGCACATCAACCCATCCGGCTTTTGCGGGTGGCAGATCCACATTCCCAGCCACCGGGCTATTGGAGCGGGCAGCACCGCTGTACTGGCCGTGGCGATGACGACCACGTCGGCCTGGGCCGCCACCTCCGCGGCCTCCCGACCATACTGCGGATCGGTCAGCTGCTGGAAATGGCTCCACATGATGTGGAAGTGGATGTCCTCGTCGAAGAATGCCCTCAATCGCTCGCAGAGCGCCGCGGCGGCGTCCTGCATGCAATGCCCGTCGTAAAGGATGTGGACGAACAGATCACCCGTCTCAGGCGGCGGCGCCGGCACGCGGGGGTCGGGCCCGGGC
>DNDP01000472.1:4505-4837 GCA_003484235.1 Verrucomicrobiales bacterium | reverse complement strand
GGGGGTGGGGGTGGGATGACAAATGCATACCTCATTTCACTCCATCTGGCCGGCACGCTCTTTCCAGATCCTGTCGGAAACCAACCCCGAATTGCCAGCCGGCCACTGCTCCGGTCCGGACAACATCCGGTCAGCCGGTCGGGCTCCCGGTCCGGCCCGTCATCGCTCCAGATAGGTCAGCCGGTTGTCGATCTCCGGATGGCTCACCTTCAGCGTTTCGCGAATGCCGGCAAACTCCCACGCACGGGGGCCGTCACGCAGATGAACGACGGCATTCAAGGCCAGCAACGCCTCCGGGACCGAAGCCGTGGACCGCAGCACGTTTAGCAAGT
>DNDP01000472.1:1565-4269 GCA_003484235.1 Verrucomicrobiales bacterium | reverse complement strand
CTCCCCAAAAACTCGGCCGCCCGCACGCGCACCATTGGCTCGGGATCCGTGAGCAACAGTTTGGCCTGCTCCGCGAGCGGTCGCGCAGCTTCGCCAAACACTGAACAACCGATCAGTCCCCAGTATCGTTTCCACGGATTCCCGGAGGCCATTGCGGACCTGAGCCCCGGCTCCGCGGCGGCAAACGGCAGCAACTGCAGGTTGGCGGTGTCGATCAGCTCCGCGATCTCCGCGCGCTTCGCCGCGCCAAAAGCCACCGGCTCCGACATTGCCTCCTCAACCAGGACGCTCTCGGGGAAGAAGCTCAGGTCCGGCCAGTTCTTCAGCTGTGACGTGAGTTCCGTCCGCAGGCCTGCCAGCGTCTCCGCGTGGTTTTTGACGCCGGCCAGATTGCGGGTCTCGTAGGGATCGGACTTGAGATCGTAGAGCGCCTCGGCCGGCTTCGTCTCGAAGAACGCCCGCTGCCCGGGGGTGAGCCTGCCGGCTCGAAAAAGCGCCCGCCACTCCTGATAGGCAAGATTCCGGTACCGGTAATTGTTCTGCAGCCCGTCCGGATAATGCGCCTGGAAGTTGCGCACATACTTGAAATGGCCCTTGCGCACGGTTCGCACCAGATCGTACTTCTCGTCAAACCGGTCCGCATATCCGAAGACGGTGTCCCGGCGATCCACCTCCGCCAACGAAACATCCGCACCCATGAACGGCCGGCCATCAAGATGCTCCGGCACGGTCACCCCGGCGAGGCGCAGAACCGTCGGGCCGAAATCAACAAACGATACAAAACCGGAGATGCGGACTCCGCGTTCCGCAACCGCCAGGTGCCGCCAGCGATCCGGGACGCGCACCACGAGCGGCACATGCAGTCCGGTCTCCCGCGCATATCCCTTGCTGCCGGGCAGCACGCCGCCGTGATCGCCGAAGTAAAAGATGAAGGTGTCCTCGAGCAGCCCGTCCGCGCGGAGTTGCTCCACCAGTTCCCCGACCTTTTCGTCGATGACACTCATCCGGTCATGATAGCGGGCGTAGGTGTGACGGAACGTCGGCGTGTCGGGGTGGTAGCCGGCCAGCTTCACCGACGCCGGATCCGTGACGGTCTTCCCGGTCGCCATCTCCTCGCTCGAGAAGTGGAGTGAGCTCTCGTGGGATTGTCCGAACGTCTGCATGTGGAAAAAGGGAGTCTCCGGGTTGGGGCGCCTTCGCCAGGTCGCCTTGCCAGAGGACTCATTCCAGACACCCTCGTTGCCGGCGGTGTTGTAGTCGGTCTTTGCGTTGTTGGAGGTGTAGTATCCCGCCTGCCTCAGATACCAGGGCCAAAGATGCCAACCGGCCGGCAGGGTCACCGGCTCGAGCTTGCGGTGAAACTGCGTGCCGATCCGGGGCGCATGGATGCCGGACATCAATGTTGTCCGCGCCACCGAGCAGACGGGTGCGCACGAGAAGGCGTGGTCAAAGGCCAGCCCTTCTGCTGCCAGACGCCCGATGTTGGGCGTCGCCGCTCCCGCCGGATCGAACAGCTTCAGGAAGTGCTTCGAATTGTCCTCGGAAAGGATCCAGACGACGTTTGGGCGTTCGGTGGCGATGAGGAGCGCCGCGGACAGCAGCTGGATCAACAGCAGATGAAGTGGAAGGGTGGTCCGTTTCATGGCCGATGGTTCAGCAAGGCTGCCCTCAAACTGGGTGGCCTGCCGAGCCCTTTGTTCACCCTGGGCTGCCGTGCCGCAGGGCCGCAGGGCCGCACTGCGGAAATCGGTTTGCCCGGCCGGGCCCTTTCGCTACCCTTCGTGCATGTTCAAACCGGAAGACTTGTTCGACCTCTCCCAGACCGACCACGCCGCCCTGTTCAAGGACTGCACCCACGCCTGGGAGGCCCTGCCGAAGATCAAGGAATACATCAGGGCCAACCTGAAACGCGAACTGAAGAACAAGTGCGAGGGCCGGGCATTCATCGGCGACGACGTCTTCGTCGGCGAAGGGACGGTTGTCGAGGACGGCGTCATGATCAAGGGGCCGGCCATCATCGGCCGCAACTGCCAGATCCGCCACAACGCCTACTTCCGCGAAAACGTGATCGTCGGCGACAACTGTGTGGTGGGAAACTCCAGCGAGCTGAAGAACTCGGTCCTGTTCAACGGCGCCAACGTGCCGCACTTCAACTACGTCGGCGATTCCATCCTCGGTCACAAGGCACACCTGGGCGCCGGCGTCGTGCTGTCGAACATCAAGTCCACCAAGGAAAACATCTGGATCATGATCGAGGGACAGCCCCGGGACACCGGCCTGCGCAAGTTCGGGGCGCTGGTCGGCGACTTCGCCGAGATCGGCTGCAACGCGGTGCTGAATCCAGGTTCCATCATCGGCCGCAACTCGATCATCTACCCGAACGTCTGCTGGCGCGAGGTGCTGCCCGACAACATGATCGCCAAAAACAAGGCCGAGGTGGATGTCGTGGTGCTTCGGCCACGATCCTCGTAGGACACGCTTCCAGCCTGCCTGCGCGGGACAAAAGATTTGCCCGTTTGTCGGTTTGAAGGAACACACAGCTCAACACTCATGCAACCCGGCCGGTAGCCAGAGTGTCCTGCTCCTGCGAACGTCATCGCCATGCACTCCTTCTTCAGCGGATTCAAGGACTACTTCCGGGCTGGCGGCCTGATCTGGCGTCACCGGCTCTGGCCGTGGCTCCTGGTGCCGGGCTTCATCGGCC
>DNDP01000472.1:0-1330 GCA_003484235.1 Verrucomicrobiales bacterium | reverse complement strand
CCGGGCTTCATCGGCCTGATTTACTTCCCGGGCCTGATCTGGCTGGCTTTCCGTTACATGGGCGGTTCAGCGGACTACCTGCGCGAGAACTGGGTTCCCGGCTGGCTGGACTACGCGATCGTCGTCTGGATCGTGACCGTCGCACTGTGGATGGGTGGCGCCTACCTCGGCTTCAGTCTCTACCGAAATGTCGTAATGATCATCTACGGACCGGTGCTGGGCATCGTTTCGGAGAAAACGGAAGCCGGACTGCAGTCGCACGCGGTTCCACCCAACCAGCAGGGCTCGGTCTGGCGCGGCATGAAACGCGGCACGCTGATGAGCATCACCAGCTTGGCGCTGTCCTTGGTGGTGTTGATATGCTGCTGGGCGCTGGTGCTGATCCCGGTGCTTGGCGGCTTGTTGCTGGCGATCAGCCTGCCGCTGTGCCAGATGTTCCTGGCCGGGCAGGGCTTCTTCGATCCGACGCTGGAACGCAAGGGCCACGGCATCCGGGCGAGCCTGCGCTACTGCTGGCGCAACCGCATGCGCACGATCGGCTGCGGCGCGGGGTTCACGCTGTTGGCGTTGATCCCGATCGTGGGCTGGTTCCTGGCGCCGGGCTTCGGAATCGTGGCCGGCACGCGGTCGGTGGTGGAGTTGATGGATACTGGCGAGAACGAGAGCTGAAACGAAACGTGATGAATCCACACAGTGAGATTGAGAGACATCGAGAACGCCACCGACAACTCATTGCACAATTGCGGTGCAGCCCAATCATCGAACTAGAAGGCGTAGTTGGCGCGAGTAAGCCTGGAGGCTCTCGTAGTGGCGGGGAAGATGGATGGACGTTACTATTCACTTTGGAAGCATGGAGATGTGAAAGGGCTGGGTCACTTAAGCCTACGAGGTTGACGGTTCGGATGCCCGAGCTGGAGGAGAGTCATCTGGACAAGCTTAGGCTCCGTTTGCCGGTCACTTCTGCTGTACGGCTCAAAGTGCATCTTGCTTTTGATTCGATATACGGATCGCCACAAGCGCTTCTTATCGAGATCCTCGATCCACCGGAATTAGACCATGAGTTATCGACCGTAATCCGAGAACTGACCACACCAAAACAGTATTCCGATCCGGTATTGGGCTGCCTTGTATTGGATCGTTCCGTGGACTGGTACGAGGGCAAAGCGTTGTGGAATGGGGAGGAGATCAAAGTTCAACTGGATGTGAGTGGACGTGATTGTCCGCAGGATGCAGCAGCCCATGCTCACCGTCTTTGGCAAGGCCAGGCCGGTTGGCACGAGCGCGCGCTCAAAGCAGCAGTTGCGGAGTTGTTGAGCGTGAAAAATGGGTA
>DNDP01000480.1:9839-13369 GCA_003484235.1 Verrucomicrobiales bacterium | reverse complement strand
TCTCCAATCCCTGCCGCAGTTTGCCCCGGCTGGGCCGCAGCCTTTCCCCCCCCCCGCACCTCGGCGAACGTCATCGGCGCACCGTAAATCCCCCCCCCCCGCCGCGGCCGCGGAAACCTCATCCGGCGCCCGTAGGCCTCATACGTTCCCAGCACCCGCACCGGCACCACCGGTGCGTCCGACTTGATGACCACCAGTCCGACGCCGGAGTGGGCGGGCTGCAGCCTGCCGTCATGGCTGCGGGTGCCTTCGGGGAAGAGGATGATGCCGCCGCCGGCGCGCAGCCGTTCGATGATGTTGCGCAAACCGGTCGGGCTGACGCCGGCGCGGTCCACGGGAACGGCATTCCAGGAGCGCAGAATCGGACCAAAGATGGGAAAGCGGAACAGCGAATCGCGGGCGAGGAAATTGATGGGCCGGGTCAATCCGCAGCCCACGAGCGGCGGGTCGAGGTAGCTGGAATGGTTGCTGGCGAGAATCACCGGGCCGTCCATAGGGACCCGTTCCGCATGGTGCACCCGCCACCGGAAGTACGTGCGGAAAACGAACCGGAAGAGCCGCCAGCCCACCCGGTAGCTGAAACTCATCCCGTTCATGAGGGCCGCCGCGCCGCCCGGATCTCGTCGATCTTCTGCAGGATCGCCGCCACCGTTTCCTCCGGGGTCTGGTGCGAGTTGTCGATCACGAGCGAGCCGAGCGGCCGCATCAGCGGCGCCGCCGCCCGCTGGCTGTCGATCTTGTCGCGCTGATGCACATCCTCGGCGACACCCTGCGCGTGGCGGCGCTTTGCCCGAACCTCGGGCGAGGCGTCGAGGAAGAATTTGAAGTCCGTGTCCGGAAAAATGTTGGTGCCGATGTCGCGCCCCTCCATCACCAAGTTGCCGAATTGAACGCAGTCCTGCTGCGTCTTCTTCATCCACTTTCGGACGGCGGGGACTCGGGCCACGAACGGCACCGCGCCACTGGCGGCAGATTCGCGGATCTCCTTCTCCGGCCTATAGCCGGCCACGGAGAGGAAGACCTGGCCTTCGGCGCACTCGAGCCGGGCCTTCCAGTGCCGGCAGGCGGAGGCGACCTTTTTCTCGTCCTGCACGTCCACGCCCTTGTTCAAACAATGCCAGGCAAGAGTCCGGTACATCGCGCCGGTGTCGACGTACACGTAGCCGAGCCGCTGCGCGAGCACACGCGAAACGGTGCCCTTGCCGCTGGCGCTCGGCCCGTCGATGGTGATGACGATGGGTGATTTCAAAGCTGGTCAACGAATCGTTCTCGTCCTCGGAAGAGTGAAAAGAGACTTCAAGGTTGATGACGACAATCGGGATAGGGGCGTCCGCCATGGCAGGGCGAGGCTCCTGCCGGGCCCCATATCTTGAGGGACTGCCAAATAAGCTTCGGCTCCGCAGGAGCGTCGCCAGGCCCACGTTGAATGTTCAATCCGCGAAGAGGTCATCGTGGGAGAGGGGTTGGCCGGTGTGGGCGTTGAGAATGGTGGCTCCGAGACCGTGCGGCGTTTGGGCGGCGAGTTTCTGCCAGAAGTTCGGGAATGTCTTCTTCACGCAGGCGGGGTTGCGAATCTTGATGCCGGGCACCTTCAGACCGAGAACGCCGAAGCACATGGCCATGCGATGATCGTTGTAGGTCTCGATCTCGGCGCCGTGAAGTTCGGATGGGTAAACCGACAAGGTGTCGCCTTCCTCGATGACTTTGGCGCCGCACTTGGTCAGTTCAGTGCGCAGGGCGCTGACGCGTTCGCACTCTTGAACACGGAGGCGGCCGAGGTCGAAATATTTGATCAGCTCGTCGGCGAAGGGTGCCAGAACGATCGCAGTCATGATGCTGTCGCCAAGTTGGATCACGCCGTCATCAGCTCCGGCTGCTCTCGTCAAGACAGGAGGCAATGGCAATGCAGAGACGAACTGGGAATCGATCTGCCAATCGGAAACCGGCCAATCGGCGACTCGTGTCGGCCAACTGTTTGAATCGCCGAACAGCTCACCGATCGCCATGAAATAACTCCCGCTCGACGCATCCGGTTCGATCTGGAACTCGCCGCCACGGTGCGGGAACACTTTGATCAGCTCGCTCGTCATCCGGACGTAGGGCGATTCCTCGGCGTTCTCGCCGACGATCTCGATCAGCCAGCCGCCAATCCGACCCGCGAGCAGCAGTGCCGAGGCGAATTGCGAACTTTCCTCAATGCTGACCGTGCAGCTGCGGCCGTTCACTCTCTCCGCATCTCCGTGGATCAACGCCGGCAACTTGTCGTTGGGGGATTCGATCCGGTAGCCAAGCTCGCGCAGGGCGTGGAAAAGCGCTGCCTGCGGACGCTCGTGCATGCGGGAAACGCCGTGCAATCGGTAAACCCCCTCGCCGAGACAGACCATCGCGGCGAGGAAGCGCGCGGCGGTGCCGGCGTTGCCGACGAAGAGTTCCATCGGTTGTTCAACGGTTCCGCCGCGAGGCACTTGGCCACCCCTGCCGTAGACGGTGATCGTCCGGTTGCAGGCTTCGTCGGGATCGGACTCGACATTCACCATGAAGCCGAGTTCCTGCAGGCACTCAACCATCACCTGCGTGTCCTCGCTCCACAGCGCGCCCCTGAGCGTGACTTCGCCGTCGGCGAGCGCGGCGAGCACGAGTGCGCGATTGGTGATGCTTTTGGAGCCGGGCACGGTGATTTCCGCGTGAACCGGCTGGGTGAGCGGCACGATCTCGATCAGGTCAGGCAGGCCCATGGGTGCGAAAGATCGTGTCGCCGGAGAGCCAGTGTTCGCGCCGGTCGTGGGCCTGTTTCAACAGCTCCTCGATGGTTTGTGGATCGTTGTCTGCAAGGGCGGCGCGGAGATCGTTCAGCCGGGCGGTCAGTCCATCGATGTCCCGCACAAGATTCTCGCGGTTGGCGGAAAGGATGCCCCGCCACATGGCCACGGGTCCGGAAGCGATCCGCGTGGCGTCGCGAAATCCGCCGGCACAAAGGTCGCGCTGCTCACCGGGGAACTCCGGATCCAGTACGTAGCCTGCCAGCGCCGACGCGACGAGATGGGGCAGGTGACTGGCGCGTGACACGAGTTCATCGTGCAGTTCGGGCGTCAGCCGGAGCAGCCGCATGCCCAGGCCTTCCCAAAAGCCGGCCACCCGTTCGATCGCCGGATCATTCGACTGTGGCGTCGGGGTGATGGCGCAGACGGCATGATCGAACAGATCGGCGCGGGCGCGGTTCACCCCGATGCGTTCGCCGCCGGCCATGGGATGGCTGCCAATGAAGTGAAGCCCGGCGCCGGAAACCATCGGTTCCAGCTCACGGACCACCTGCAACTTGACGCTGCCGACATCGGTGACAATCGCACCGCGTCGCAGTGCGCCCAGCACCGGCTCGAGCACGGTGCGCATGTGCTCCACCGGCGTGCAGAGGATCACCAGTTCCGCATCGGCCACCACCGATTCCAGCTCGGTGGAAACGCGGTCCGCCACGCCAAGCCGGTCCGCGGCGTCCGCCGTTTCACCGCGCCGTGCAAAACCCTCGACCCTTC
>DNDP01000480.1:9359-9591 GCA_003484235.1 Verrucomicrobiales bacterium | reverse complement strand
GCCCTCGACCCTCCCCGCCAGTCCGAGCCTGCGCGCGGCGAGACCGATGGATCCGCCGAGCAACCCCACACCGATGATGGCCAGTTTCTGGAACAGCACGCGCAAAGACTAGATGCGTTGCCCGGCAGAGGGGAAGTTGGAAAAGCGGCGTGGTTGCGGGCAGGGCGCGGAGCCGGCAGCAAAACGCTTGCTGCCGCAAACGCGCCCCGCCTAGATTTGCGGCGTGGTCTAG
>DNDP01000480.1:1607-9136 GCA_003484235.1 Verrucomicrobiales bacterium | reverse complement strand
GGGGGGGGGGGGGGGGGCGCAACCCCCCCCCTGCCGGCCGCACCCGCCCCCCGCCTAGATTCGCGGCGTGGTCTTCGCTGCTTACGCCCTGGTGGTCCTCGGTTCGTACCTGCTCGGCTCCGTTCCCACCGGGTACCTTGCCGGCCGTGCGCGCGGCATCGATATCCGCAAGGTGGGCAGCGGAAACATCGGCGCCACGAATGTCTTCCGGGTCCTTGGCAAGAAGGCCGGCACCGGCGTGCTGCTGGGCGACGCTTTGAAGGGCTGGCTGGCGGTGAAAGTCCTCGCCCTCGCGGTCGAGGCCCTGTTCGGCCCGCCACGAATGACCGTCGAAACCGCGCCCTCGCTGCACGGGCTGGAACTTGCCGCCGGAGTCGCCGCCATCCTCGGCCACAATTACACCTGCTGGTTGCGGTTTCAGGGCGGCAAGGGGATCGCCACGTCGGGGGGGGTGATGATCGCCTGGCTGCCGCAGCCGTTCCTGGTGGTGCTCGCCGTCTGGATTTTGGTCTTTGCGGTCAGCCGTTACGTGTCCGTGGCATCCATCGTCACCGCGGTCGCCCTTCCATTGGCCACCTGGCGTCTCGACGGCCGGGTTGAGATGGCTGTCATCACGTCGTTTCTTGCCGCCCTCGCAATCTACAAGCATCGGGCCAACATCCGGCGGCTTCTGAATGGAACCGAGAACCGGTTCGGCAGGAAGAAGCCGGCGGACGGAGGCCCGACATGAGGGTGGCCATTCTCGGTGCCGGTGCCTGGGGCTCTGCGCTGGCCAAACTGCTGGCTGAACGCGGCAAGAAGGTCAGTCTGTGGGGGCGCGACCCTTCGAAGCTCGAGGAAATCGAACGCCAACAGGAAAACCGGCGGCTCCTGCCCGGCATCAAGCTCCCGGCGAACATCGACTACGAACCGCGCATCGAATCAACGACGGATGCCGACCTGATCGTGGTTTCCGTCCCTTCACAGTGCATTGCCGAGGTGGTGGGGCGGCTGGCGGATTACCGGGGCATTCTAGTTTCCACCACCAAAGGCATCGACTACGAGACCGGCCACACGATGAGCGGCATCATGGCCGCTGCGTGTCCGGAGGCGCGAATTGCAGCCCTGTCGGGGCCGACCATCGCGGGAGAGGTGGCCCTCGGCGTGCCTTCGGCTATTGTGGCCGCCAGCGAGGATGCGTCGGTCGCCCGCGCGGTGCAGGAGGTGTTCAACACGCCCGCCTTCCGGGTCTATTCTTCCACCGACCTGCCGGGTGTCGAACTGGGCGGCGCGGTGAAAAACGTCTTCGCGATCGCCGCCGGAGTCGGCGACGGATTGGGTTTTGGCGACAACGCGAAGGCGGCGTTGATCACGCGTGCGATCGCCGAGATGAAGCGCGTGGGAGTGGCGGCGGGCGCCCAGGCCGAAACATTCGCCGGTCTCAGCGGGCTGGGTGACCTCACCGTCACCTGTTTCAGTCGCCACAGCCGCAATCGCACTTTTGGCGAGCAGCTGGGCCGCGGAAGGCGCCCCAAGGAAACTCTCGATGCAACCATCTCCGTTGTGGAGGGGTATCCGGCGACCCGCTCCGCCCGACATCTGGCCCAGTCGCTCGGCGTGGTCACGCCGATCATCGACGAAGTTTACGCGATGCTCTACGAGGAGAAGAATCCAATGGAAGCGGTCCGCGATCTCATGACCCGTGAATTGAAGGCCGAGGACTGACCCTCCCATCGCGCGGACTTTGGCGCCTTCAGCTCAAAAACCCTCCCTGAACTTTCCGTCCCGGTTGATCAGCGGCTTGGGATTCTCCACCTTGCCGAGCGGCCGGCAACCCGGCCCCTGGCCATCGATGCCCAGATCGGCGTCCATCGCCTCCGCGAGCGAGAGCAGCCGTTTCACCTGTTCGGGGTGATCCTTTGCAACATCCGTGGTTTCCCCCAGATCGCGGTCGAGGTTGAAGAGCTGCTGATCGGCAAGAATCAGCTTCCAGCTTCCCTGCCGGACGGCCTCCAATTTCAGTCCGCGGAAATAGTGGAAGCTGTCGTGCACGGGCTCGGTTGATGAGCCGGAGAGAAGCAGCCACAGATTGGCGCCGTCCAGCTTGCGTCCTGCCGGCAGCGGTGCGCCCGCCAGGGCGGCGAAGGTGGGCAGGATGTCGATCATCCCGCTGATCGCATCGCTGCTCGTGCCGGCGGGTATGTGTCCGGGCCACCAGGCAATCGTCGGCACGCGCATGCCGCCCTCCCATGTGCTGCCTTTGAAGCCGCGAAGCGGATTGTTGGTTCCGCGCCGGGTGCCGCCATTGTCCGAGGTGAAGATCACAAGCGTCCGCGACTCAAGCCCCAGTTCGCGAACCGTGTCGAGCACGCGGCCGACCGACCAGTCCACCTCTTCCACCCAGTCGCTGTAAATGCCTTGGGGCGACCGGCCGGCGAACTTCTTCCCGGGATAAAGGGGAAAGTGCACGGCGGCATGCGGCAGGTAGAGGAAGAACGGCTGGTCGCGGGCGGACTTCAGAAAATTCACCGACTCCTCGGTGAGAAGTTCCACCAGGGCCTGCTGGTCATCGGGGAGCACGCGTTTGAGGATCTTTTCGTTGCGCAGAAGGGGCAGGGGAGGTTGTTGTCTGGCGCCCGGTTTGACGGCGGGCAGCGGCTTGCCGAGGTCGCTTTTGACGCCATCCTCCGCGGGACCCATGTCGTTCGAGTAGGGAAGTCCGAACCAGTAGTCGAAGCCCTGCCGCGTTGGCAGCAGCTCCGGTTGATCGCCCAGATGCCACTTGCCGATGATGGCGGTGCGGTAGCCCTTCTCCTTCAAGACCTCGGCGATCGTCACCTCGTCGGGCGAAAGGCCGTGATCGTATTCGGGAAAAAGCACATGGGGAATCGGCAGGGCCCGTTTCGGGTATGAACCTGTCAGCAGGGCGGCCCGCGAGGGCGAGCAGACCGGCGCCGCGTAAAAGCTCGTGAGCTTGAGCCCTTCGCGGGCCATCCGGTCCAGATTCGGGGTGCGGTTGATGGTTGAACCGAACGACCCGAGGTCGGCGTAACCGAGGTCGTCGATGCTGATGAAGATGAAGTTGGGCGGGGCGGGCTGCGCTGGAACTGCGGCGGGTAAACGAATCCCGAGAAGGCAGACGCCAAGACAGAGAAGGGCGAACTTTGTGCGGGTCATGCCGAAGATCTAAGCGGATTGCGCGACCTCCCTCAATCGGCAATTCATCAGTCGGCCCGGGAAACGGTCAGGCGCTCGCCGCACTGGAGGGTGCGATACGGCTGGGCCTTGGCGCGGCACGACTGCTCAAAGGCATCGGGACTGACGGTGTTGAACTCGAACATGTCGAAGTGGCACGGAACCACGAGCCTGGCCCGCATGTCCTTCGCCAGCTTGGCTGCCTCCGGACCGTCGAGGTTGCCGGCAACTCTCCGCTCCGGTCGGTTGCCGTTGATGGGCAGCAGCGCCACGTCGATTGTCCATTCCTTCAGCCAGGCCGTCATCCCCTCGTAGCGCAGCGTGTCCCCGGAATGATAGACCGCAAACGGTCCAAACTGGGCGACCAGGCCGATGTATTTGAAGTGCCCGTTTTCATCCTGATCGAGGTCGTTGTGGGCGGCGGGAATCGCCGCCAGTCGGAATCCACCACAGTCGATGTCCTGCCCGACGTCGATGCCAGTCAAACGGGAAGCCGGCACCTTGAGGCGTTCGGCGGCGAAGGAGAGATTCGCCTGCGAGACCACCAATGACAGTTCCCGGCGGGCAACGAGCAGGGGCTGCAGCGTTCCGGCGTCGAGATGGTCGGTGTGGTTGTGGCTGGAGGTGACGACGTCGATGAAATCCAGCCGGGCCGGATCGACGGCGCGTTCGGTCATGCGCACGTGCGGCTTGTCGGTGGCGGCGTATTTCTCGGTGAGGGAATCGGAGAGATAGGGGTCGAAGAGCAGGTGATGCCCGTTCCAGTGAATCAGAAAGCCGCTCTGGCCCAGCCACCAGAGATGAAACTGATCCGGCGTCGCGGCGGACTCGCGGATGTCCACCAGCAGGGCATCATCCTGGAGGGCGGGCCTGATCATGGTTTCATTTAAGCGTGTAGAGGTAGGCCATCAAATCCCGCAGTTCCCGCCGGCTCAGGATCTGATCCATCCCGGCCGGCATGCCGGACGCGCCCCGTTCCCGATTCTTGATGTCCGCCTTGGCGATCGTGACCATGCCATCCTCGGGCGAGTTGATTACCAGCTCTTCGGCGGTGTCGGACTTGATCATCCCGGCCACCCACACGCCGTCCTTCGTCTCGATCAACACATTCTCAAATCCCTCGGCAATCTTGGCATTGGGCAGGACGATCGCCTCCAAAATGTGCTCCGCGGAAACCCGCGAAGCCAGTCCGTCCATCTTCGGGCCGACCTCCCCGCCCAGTCCGCCCACCTGATGGCAACGCAGGCAGGCGACGTCCTCCCGTTCGTGGAAGATCTTCCGGCCGGCTTCGACGTCGCCGCCGGCCAACGCCGTCCAGAAAGGAGCGAGGCTACCCTCGCCACGGGCGCCGAGCCGTTCGATTGCTTCCTGAAAAGGCGCGCCTTCGCGTGCCGCTGCGGCTTCCAATACGTCCAGAGCGAGTTCCGCGGGAATGGCTCCCTTCTCGAGATCCTTCACCAGCCCAAGCACAAGCTGGTCGGCACTGGGCGAGCTTACGTCGGCCAGCGAGGCAAGCGCCTGTTGTTTGGCGGTGATGCTGCCACTTTTCAAGGTGGCTTCGATCAGGGCCAGCGAATCACTGCCACCCCCGCGGGCGCGAATCGCAGCCGCCGAATTGCGCAGCTTTTCCTGACTGCTGGCCAGCGCCACCGTCAGGGACGCCTCGAGCTGACCTGCCTGGAGCGAGGCAAGTGCCTCCAGGGCCGCGACACGAACATCCACGGCGGCCGTTTCATCGCCCACCATCCGTCCCAGCGGAGTGCCGGCCTCGACCAGTCCAAGCGAGGTTGCCGCCCTGATGGCCGCCAGCTGGACCTTCTGCGGTCCCTGGGTCAACACATTGGTGATCTCGGGCTTAAGTGCCTCGGCTGGGACGTGACCGTCGCGCGAAGAGGCGATCAACGGACGCCACACCCCGGTGACGCGGTCGCGCCCTGAAGGATCCGCCCACCCGGCGAGCGCCAGCAGCGAGTCTTCGCGGAGCGGGGCCGGCAAGTCCGCGTTGGCGGCAAGCTGCGCCAACCTTCGCGCGTGAGCCATCGTGCCTGCCCGCAGGTTGGCGTTCACGACTCGGGAGGAGATGACGAAGTCGTTCCAGTCCCCGGCCTCATGCTCAGCCAGCGCGAGGGTGGCGCCGTCGATCTGGCCGTCATTGATGGCGCGGGCGGCTTCCCGGACAATTCTGGGATCCTCGTCCGACAAGAACTGCTCGACTTCGTCCCGCTTGAGACGCCGCATCGCCAGGAGGCTGGCCATCCGCACGGCGGGTGAAGCGTCGTTGGCGGCGGCACGGAGCGTCGCCACATCCCCAAGCCAGGTCAGCGCCATGACACCCGCGTGGCGAAGCAGGGGGTCGGCATCCTGATTGGCTCGCACCACCTGCAGAATGGACGGGACCGCCTCGATGCGTCGGAGCTTGCCCAGAGCCATGACGGCATTCCGGCGGACGGGCGCGGATTCGTCCGCTGTGAGCTGGACCAAACCTTCGAAGGCCTCCTGTGCGCGGGCGTCTCCGAGCACGCTGGCCGCCTGGGCGCGCACCTGCTCGTTCTCGTCGTCCAGCAAACCGAGGAGTGCATCGAGGGCGTCCTGCCGGACCGAGAAATTTCTCACCTGCCCCTGGAACTCGCGCAGGATTTGTCCAATGCCCCAGACCCCGTGCAGCCGTGCCACGTGGGTGTGATTCTGGCGGGCGGCCCGGGAAAGCGTGCGCAGACCGTCTTCGCCGCGGCGCACCAGTTCAAACTGCGCGTCGAGCCGGATGCGATAGTCCTGGTGGCCGATGTGCCGCGCCAGTTCCCGGGTCGAACGGTTGCGCATGCCCCGATGCAGCAGTTCACGCGTCTCGGCAATCAGCTCATCCTCTTCCAGCGCGGGGTCAAAGACACGGTAGATGCGGCCCTTGCCGGTGCGGTTCCAGCCCTGAACCCAGTCGAGCACGTAGAGCCCGCCGTCCACGCCGAACTCGGCATCCGTTGCCAGGACGTTCCAGATGAACTGCTCGCGGTGTCCGATCTTGAAACCGGCGCCATTTGCCTGGAGTTCGAACGCATGCACCCCGCTGATGTTTGCCTGCCCCTTGAAATCGACCATGAAGAAGCGGCCGTTCCACATTTCGGTCAAGCCGGTACCGGGGTAAAACGTGACGCCGGAGGGACCATTGCCGATGATGGCGACCGGCGGCACCAGAAAGGCGGGCTGCTCCTCATTCTGCTCGTGCCACATCTTTTCCGCGTTCCAGGGTCCGCGGGCCATGTCGTGGTAGATTGCATCCGACCGCTCAAGGAACTGGTAGCCGATCCGCCAGCCGCTGTCACCGCCCTCGACGAGGTGCACCCACCGGGCCTGATCGCCACCGTCGGAGTTGTTGTCGCCCGTGAACAGATTGCCGTGCTGGTCGAAGGTCAGCTCCTGCGGGTTGCGCAGGCCGGAGGCAAAGATTTCCAGTCCCGAGCCGTCTGGGTTGCAACGGAACACGACGCCAGAATCTGTCTCCGTCACGAAATGACCGCCGGGAAGCGCAACCGACGCCGAACGATCGCCGATGGTGAAATAGAGCCGTCCGTCCGGGCCGAACTCCAGGCCGTGCATGTCGTGGCCCAGAAATCCCGAGCGCACTCCGTAGCCGTGACTGAGGGACTGCCGTTCGTCCGCCACACCGTCGCCATCAGTGTCGCGCAACCGCCACAGGTCGGGAATGTTGGTGAAGTAAACGTCGCCGCGCCACGCCAGGACGCCTGAAGCCAGTCCGTCTTCGGCCCGGGAGAAGCCATCGGCGAAAAGCGTGTCCCGGTCAACCACGCCGTCGCCGTCGCTGTCCCACAGCAGGCGGATGCGGTCGGAAGCGCCGGCGAGGCTGGCGGCACCGTTGCCGAAGTAGTTCTTCAGGTAGGCAATGCGATCGTCCACTGTTCCGGAGGCGAGATCCGTGTCGAGGACCTCGTCCGCAAGATTTTGGAGACGCTCCGGCGGAAGGCTTTCGCGGTAATGCTGCTTGGGCCAGCCCCGGCGGCCGCGGATGTCGAGGATGCCCGAGCCGTGGCGGAAGCCCTCGACCACGTAGAAGCGCCCCTGCTCATCGATGGAGAAGGCCACGGCATTGGCCAGATGCGGCTCCGCCGCAACCAGCTCCACCGCCAATCCCTCCGGAATCTGAAATCCCTTGATGGCCCGTTCGCCTTCGTCGGACGCCGGTGCCACGCCTTCGTAGACGCGGCTGGGATCGCCGACTTCGGCGGCGGCAAGGGGGTGGAGGGCGGT
The DNA here is from genome assembly GCA_003484235.1 of Verrucomicrobiales bacterium. Taxonomy (GTDB): domain Bacteria; phylum Verrucomicrobiota; class Verrucomicrobiia; order Limisphaerales; family RI-55; genus RI-55. Next base: position 1,702 of record DNDP01000480.1, on the reverse strand, counting down.
GGCCAGGTGCGGACCGAAGAGGGTTAGGTCGGGGTTTTGACCCGGTCGAGGGCGCCGGCCGGCGCGTCCCGTGCGGCGAGTCGCCGCGACGAATC